>DATJLH010000201.1:0-71806 GCA_035490615.1 Cellvibrio sp. | reverse complement strand
CGATATAAACCACGATATGAAAGGGCGCCTGACATTCTCCTGGCCCAAGCGTCCGGATCAGGGGCCGCTAAATCGTGGCGATGAAAATTATGATCCATTGTTTCCTTATGGCTTCGGTTTGAGTTACGCAGACAAAGACACGCTGGGTGACAATTTACCGGAAGAGGGCGTGCAACTTGCTGAAGCACTGGACGTTCTGGAAATCTTTAACCGTCGCCCGCTTGATCCCTGGTCGCTTGAAATTATTGGCAACCAGAACGACCGCATCACTATGACCAGTAACACAATAAAGGCCTCTTCATTGATGATCGAAGCGGTTGACCGCAATGAGCAACAGGATGCGCGTCGCGTGGTGTGGAATGGTAGCGGTAGCGGCCAGGTCGCGCTATCCACAGAGAATCGCCAGGATTTTATCAATTACCTGAAATCCAATTCTGCGCTGGTGTTTGATATCAAGGTCGATGCGGCGCCTACCGATGCGACGTATCTGCGTTTGGGTTGCGGCTCTTACTGCGCTTCCGATATTGATTTCACTGCACGCCTCAAAGCATTTGAAGGCGAGGGGTGGCAAACCGTGACTGTCGGTCTGGCCTGTTTCCCTCAATCCGGTGCCAACTTTGGTGTTGCTCAACCACCCAGTGAATTTTTCACACAGGTATTACAGCCTTTTTCACTGGTTACCTCAGGCTCGCTGGATATCACCTTCGCGAACATCCGCATTGTGAAAGGTGCCGCGGAAGGCGAGGCGGGTAAATGTAATTAGCAGCTTAGCCTCGTGCTAGCGAGGCAAAAAAGCCATGCAGAATTTCTGTGTGGCTTTTTTTATGCGAGATGTTTTTACACGAGATCAGGCAAATCCGTGTGTTTTAACACTAACGTCGCATTGGCAGTATCAGGAGCTTGTTGTAAGGAGGCGGCTAACAACGATTATATAAATGATTGCATTGGAGAGTTTATCAACATGCGAAGTCAACAAACTTCCACCACCTGGCCCCGTTTAATCTCCGCTGTTAAACAAGATCCACTGATTGAGCAGCGAGTTGAGGATATTCTGGCGCAGATGAGCCTTGAAGAAAAAGTGGGGCAAATGATTCAGCCGGAGATTCGTTATGTCACCCCGCAAGACATCAAGGACTTCCATATCGGCTCCGTGTTAAACGGCGGTGGCTCAGTTCCCAATGGTAATCGTTTCGCAAAGGCGGCAGATTGGGTCGCCATGGCCGATGGTTTTTATCATGCCTCTATGGATGACAGTGATGGCAAGGTGGCAGTGCCGATAATATGGGGTACAGATGCGGTGCATGGTGTAGGTAACCTCGTCGGCGCCACCTTGTTTCCCCACAACATCGCGTTGGGTGCTGCCAATAATCCCGAGCTGATAAAGAAAATTGGTGAAATCACTGCCCGTGAAATTGCGGTTACCGGTCTGGATTGGGACTTTTCTCCGACTGTTGCGGTTGTGCGAGATGATCGCTGGGGACGCACCTACGAATCCTACTCAGAAGACCCTGCTGTTGTGCGCACCTACGCCGGCAAGATGGTGGAAGGCTTGCAGGGCGATGCATCCACCACCGCATTTCTCGATGAATACCATGTGATTGCGACAGCAAAACATTTCCTGGGTGATGGCGGTACGGTTAATGGCATTGATCGCGGAGACAACAAAGATGATGAAGCGGTGCTTCGCGATATTCACGCCGCCGGCTATATGAGTGCGATAGAAGCGGGCGTGCAAACTGTGATGGCCTCATTCAATAGTTGGCACGGCGAGAGGATGCATGGGCATCGCTATCTGCTGACGGAAGTGCTAAAAAACCAAATGGGTTTTGATGGCTTTGTTGTGGGCGACTGGAACGGCCATGGTTTTATCAAAGGTGCTTCTGTCCTTGATTGTCCGCAGGCAATTAACGCGGGCCTGGATATGTTTATGGTGCCCGACCCGGAATGGAAAACCTTATTCAATAACACGCTGGATCAGGTCAAAACCGGCGTGATTCCCCTCAGTCGTGCTGATGATGCTGTGCGCCGTATCCTGCGTGTCAAATTACGGGCTGGCTTGTTTGAACGAGGCGCTCCCTCAACGCGGCCGCTGGCAGGCAAAGACGAACTGCTCGGCGCGCCAGAGCATCGCGCTGTCGCTCGTCAGGCGGTACGCGAATCGCTTGTGTTGTTGAAAAATAAAAACAACCTGCTGCCGCTCTCGCCGTCACTGAAGATCCTGGTAGCGGGCGACGGTGCTGACAATATCTCCAAGCAAACGGGCGGGTGGTCGGTAACCTGGCAGGGTACGGGCAACACCATGGCTGACTTCCCGGGCGCCACAACATTACTTATGGGGATGAATGAGGCGGTGGAGCGTGGCGGCGGTAAGATCCTGCACAGCCCGGACGGTTCCTATACCGAAAAACCGGATGTAGCGATTGTTGTATTCGGGGAAGATCCCTACGCTGAAATGCAGGGTGATGTGCAGAACCTGTTGTACAAACCGGCGAATAATCATGATCGCGAGTTGCTGAAAAAATTGAAGGCAGCGGGTATTCCCGTCGTTTCGCTGTTTATTACCGGGCGGCCATTGTGGGTGAACCAGGAGTTAAATCACTCCGATGCATTTATGGTGATCTGGCAACCCGGTACTGAGGGTGGCGGTGTGGCTGACGTGATCTTTACAACGACGGAGGGGAAAATTCAGCACGATGTAAAAGGTCGTCTGACATTTTCCTGGCCCAAGCGCCCCGATCAGGGTCCATTAAACCTGGGTGATGAACATTACGATCCGCTGTTCCCCTATGGCTACGGTTTGCGCTATGGCGAACCGGACAACCTGGGCGACGACTTGCCGGAAGACGGCATGGCAGTCCAGGAAACAACACATATTCTGGAGATATTCAATCGACGCCCGATGACGCCCTGGCATATTGAATTAGAGGGCGGAAAAAATGATCGCGCGGTGATGAATGGCAATATTGCGCAAGTCTCTACCTTGACGGCAACCGTTGTTGATCGTGATGTACAAGAGGATGCTCGTCGCGTTGTATGGAATGGTTCCGGTACAGGATTGGTTGCACTCTCCACGGAAAATCGCCAGGTGCTGATTGATTACCTCAACGAGCAGGGTGTTCTGGAGTTTGATATCAAGGTTGATAAAGCACCGACGGCTGATGTCATCCTGCGAATCGGTTGTGGCCCTTCATGCAATTCGGATTTGCCTATTACTGACAAGATTAATGCCATTGCCCATACCGGCTGGCGTCGGTTGACGGTCGACCTTGCTTGCTTCCCCGATGTAGGTTCAAATTTCGGTTTGGTGTTGCCACCCGAGGAGTTTTTCCATCTCGTGCTTGAGCCTTTTACTCTGGTGACTGATGGCGAAATGGATATCAGTTTTGCCAACATTCGTTTGGTTAAACATGCCGCTACAGGTAGATCGATTCGTTTTGAATAGCCTCCTCATCCCTAAAAGTCGTTGTACGGCTTTTAGGGATATCCTGACACAGCGTGCACCACGCTAATGCATCTGTACTCCGCAAATAATCTGATTCAGAAAATAGTAGAAAATCCTGCTGACTCAATAGAGTGCTACGTCTCTGGTTGTGGTGCATGAATATGTGCGTTGTTGGTGCTTTTGGTGAGCTACTGCTGGTAATTAATGCAGCATAAATTGTTGGCGACTCCCAATGCTTGGGCATGGATGATTTTGACTAAAGTATAAATTCGTTAAACACCAAGCTAATATCTCTTTGATTTCTCTCAACTAAAAATGAAAAAGTAAAACCCAATATTCTTTTGGCATAAGCCTTGCTGAATTGTGTTCAGTCATCTTGGCGTGCAGCGGTGAGTTTTTATAATGATTTTTAATTTCACCGTTGTTTTAAAGTGGTGCGGTGTTCAGATTTATCTGCAACATCATGCAG
This sequence comes from Cellvibrio sp., assembly GCA_035490615.1. Lineage (GTDB taxonomy): Bacteria > Pseudomonadota > Gammaproteobacteria > Pseudomonadales > Cellvibrionaceae > Cellvibrio. The sequence continues at coordinate 67,895 of DATJLH010000201.1, read as the reverse complement.
CATTTCGCGGGAGAGTTGACCACACACAATCAAACTGGAGAAGGCTCTATGAAAAAATACATGGCTTACTGCCTTGGTACATTTGTTGGCTCGTTAACTTTGACTCCTTATGCGCTTGCTAATGCCAGCCTGACGGAAGCCTTTCAAAAAGGAACCACAAAAATAAACTTTCGCTTGCGTTATGAAGATGTGAGCTGGGATGGTTTGGATGATTCTGATGCGTTTACTCTGCGCTCACGCCTTTCGTATCAATCCGGCGCTTACCAGGGGTTTGCTTTTGCGGCAGAGTTTGATGATGTGCGTGAGTTGGATGATGTTGACTATCGCACGGCAGCCAATGACCCCTTGAATCCCGGCACAGCGATTATTGCCGACCCCGAGGGAACAGAGGTTAATCAGGCCTTCGTGTCTTACGATAATTTCAGCACGCAATTCAAATACGGTCGGCAACGTATTACATTGGATAACCAACGGTTTGTCGGCGCGGTGGGCTGGCGGCAGAACGAGCAAACCTATGATGCGTTTTCGATAATGAATAAAGGTTTGCCTGGTACCCAATTGTTTTACGCTTACGTCACCAATGTTAACCGCATCTTTGGTGAAGACAACCTGATCGGCGATCAGGATCAGGAAACCCATTTGTTGAACGCCAACTACGCCGGTTTCGGCGCAGGCAAATTATCGCTCTATGCATATCTTATCGATAATCTGAGTGCGCCGGCCCTGGCCAGTGATACCTACGGTGCACGTTGGATGGGGCGGATCAATAATACTTTTGGCTACAACCTTGAGTATGCTACGCAATCAGAAGGTGGTGATAATCCGGTGACCTACTCGGCTGATTACATGCTGGCTGAAGGTGTGGTGACGCTAGGCAAGGTCACCGCTACACTGGGATATGAATTGCTTGGCTCTGATGATGGTGTCGTGGGCTTCGCCACGCCCTTTGCCACGCTGCATGCGTTCCAGGGCTGGACGGATCGCTTCCTTGATACACCCGCTAATGGTATTGAAGATGTTTATGCCACATTGGCGACCAACCTAGCGGGTGTGCAGTTGGTTGTTGCCTATCATGAACTGGCGTCTGACGTGAACAGTGTTGATTACGGTAGTGAGTGGGATTTCAGCGCAAGTAAAAAGTGGGGCCCTGTCATGTATACCGCAAAGTTTGCTGATTACGCGGCAGATGATTTCGGTTCTGATACGACCAAGTTTTGGTTAATGGCCGATATTAATTTTTAAGTAAACATTTGAGTCACTGTTTCTACCGAAAAATAAAAAGGGCTGCAGTCGCAGCCCTTTTTATTAACAAACGTCTTGTTGACAAATGCCCAGTTTAGTTTGCTTGGCCCATTTTATTTGCTTGGATAGTCCCGTTGTACGCTGCCGGTATACAGCTGGCGCGGGCGGCCGATTTTATACGCAGAACTGACCATCTCATCCCAGTGGGCATACCAGCCTACGGCGCGGCCAGTGGCAAAAATAACAGTGAACATTTCTGTGGGAATGCCAATAGCTTTCATGATAATGCCGGAATAGAAATCCACATTCGGATACAGTTTTTTCTGAATGAAGTATTCATCTTCCAGTGCAATCTTTTCCAGTCGTTTGGCTATTGCGAGCAATGGATCATTCTCCAGGCCCAGTTCAGCCAGAACTTCATCGCAGGTTTGTTTCATCACTTTGGCGCGCGGGTCAAAGTTCTTGTAAACGCGATGACCGAAGCCCATCAAACGGAACGGATCATTCTTGTCTTTTGCTTTGGCAACGAATTTGTCGATGTTGTCCACGCTGCCAATTTCTTCCAGCATTTTTAACACGGCTTCGTTAGCACCACCGTGAGCCGGCCCCCACAAAGTGGCAATGCCCGCTGCGATAGCCGCAAAAGGGTTGGTGCCGGAAGAGCCGGAGAGGCGCACCGTCGACGTGGATGCATTTTGCTCGTGGTCCGCATGAAGGATAAAGATGCGATCCATGGCCTTGGCGAGTACCTGGCTTACTTTGGGCGCCTGGCCTGCCTTGCCGAAGGTCATATTCAAATAGTTTTCTGCATAACCCAGCGTGCTGTCCGGCGCGATAAATTCTTCGCCCTGGCTGTGTTTGTAAACCATCGCAGCCAGAGTCGGCATTTGGCCGATCAAACGGTGCGCGGTGATTTTGCGATCTTCTTCTTTAGTGATATCAAGCCCCTCATTATAAACAGCGGCTAGTGCTGCTACTGCGCTGCACAGAATCGCCATGGGGTGTGCATCGCGTTTAAAGGTTTTGATGAGAGCAGCTACAGAGGGGTCGACAGCGGAGTGGTTTTTGACGGCGTTGGTGAATTCTTGCTTTTGCGTATCGTTTGGAAGTTCGCCATTTAATAGCAGATAACAGGTTTCGAGGTAATCAGAGTGATCAGCTAATTGATCAATAGGGTAACCACGATGGAGCAGAATACCTTTGTCGCCGTCAATGAAGGTAATCTTGGATTCACATGAAGCGGTGGACATAAATCCCGGATCGAAGGTAAAAAAGCCGTTCTTGGTAATGCTGGTAACGTCGATAACGTCAGGACCGGTAGAGCTGTTATAGATGGGCAACTCAATTGCCGCATCCAAGCCGTCAACCGTTAAGTGTGCTTTCTTGTCAGTCATTACTGACTCCTGTAGTTACTAATAAAGGCTTACGTACATGGCAGGAGGCCAAGACAGGTTGATAAACGGGGCACAACTATAAGGATAGATTTAGCTTTGTCAAATTGTGGGGAGTCCGTTTGCGGTCGGCATTATAGATGACTTAACCCGCAGGATGATAGCTTTTGCCTTTATTTACCGCCTTTGCCTGCAATGTCCCATTCGGGACTTTTAGCGTGGCAGCGCTGTCAATTTTTATAGCCTGTATTAATCACGCTAATAAGTAAAACCTTGTTTATATCTGTTCTGCACTTTTATAGCGCGCAATTATTTACTGATGTTCGCTTTTGATGCGTAATTGGTAATAAAGCCTCTGAAAAGCGATAAATTTCTGTGGATTTGATTGCCATTTTGGGTCGGCTTTTTGTTTGTGTTTCTGAAGTTCCCTCTCTATAATACGGCGCGACTTGCAGGATGCGGCTGGTGACAACCTTTAACTCTCCTGTTTTTATTGAAATCTGCTATCAGTAACTCGTGGTACAGGGTCGATTTGGACGATAGGTTGAGGTAAAGCGTTGAACCCGACGCTCATTCTTAAAACCTGCCCGCGATGGGCAAAAAGGTGACTATCAACCGTGAACAAAAAAAGACCTGTCAATCTCGATATATCCACTATCAAACTTCCCATCACCGCTTACGTTTCTATCCTTCATCGTATTTCAGGCATTTTCCTTTTTGCTGGCATGGCCGTATTACTTTGGCTGTTGGACGCGAGTCTGGCCTCAGAGGAAAGCTTTGCCGCAATGAAAGAGTCCCTGAATAATCCGGTTTACAAGTTCGTACTCTGGGGTGTGCTTGCTGTTCTTGCCTACCACACTGTTGCCGGTGTGCGTCACCTGACAATGGATGGCGGCGTAGGCGAGACCTTAAAGGGTGGTCGACTGGGCGCCAAGCTTGTGGTGCTGTTGGCCATAGTATTGATCGTATTAGCCGGAGTGTGGATATGGTAACCGCAGTAACCAGTTTTGGTCGTAGTGGTTTGTATGATTGGTTAATCCAGCGCGTTGGCGCCGTGGTATTGACAGCCTATACAATCTTTCTTGTCGTTTATATTGCTCTGAATCCTGACCTGGATTTTGCCCAGTGGAGCGCACTCTTTAATCAGTTGTGGATGCGCATCTTCAGCCTGCTCGCGCTTATTTCATTTATTACACATGCCTGGATCGGTCTTTGGTCGGTTCTGACCGATTATCTCACCAATCGTTTGTTGGGAGCCAAGGCCACCGTATTGCGCGTCGTTGCGCAGATGGTACTGGGTGTTGCTGCCGTGACCTACCTGGTCTGGGGCGTTGAAATTTTGTGGGGGTTCTAGGCAAATGGCTAATATACGAACAATTTCATTCGACGGTATTGTCATTGGCGGCGGCGGTGCAGGTATGCGTGCAGCGCTGCAATTGGCACAATCCGGTTACAAAACAGCAGTAATTACCAAAGTCTTTCCAACACGTTCACACACGGTATCAGCCCAGGGCGGTATCACCTGCGCTATCGCGAGTGCCGACCCGAACGATGATTGGCGCTGGCACATGTACGACACCGTTAAGGGGTCTGACTACATCGGCGACCAGGATGCTATCGAGTACATGTGTTCCGTTGGTCCGGAAGCAGTCTTTGAATTAGAGCACATGGGCTTGCCTTTCTCCCGCACTGAAAACGGTCGTATTTATCAACGTCCGTTCGGCGGGCAATCAAAGGATTTCGGCAAGGGCGGCCAGGCGGCTCGCACTTGCGCGGCGGCGGACCGTACCGGTCACGCGCTGCTCCACACCCTTTATCAGGGTAACCTCAAAAACAAAACTGTCTTCCTGAATGAATGGTTTGCCGTTGATTTGGTGAAAAATCAGGATGGCGCCGTGGTGGGCGTTATCGCGATCAATATCGAAGACGGTGAAACGGTTTACGTCAAAGCCAAGGCGACTGTATTGGCTACTGGCGGTGCCGGTCGTATTTATGCGTCAACGACCAATGCGCACATCAACACCGGTGACGGTATTGGTATGGCGTTGCGTGCCGGATTCCCGGTACAGGACATTGAGATGTGGCAGTTCCACCCGACCGGTATTGCCGGGGCCGGAGTTCTGGTAACTGAGGGTTGCCGTGGTGAAGGTGGCTACCTGATTAACAAAGACGGTGAGCGTTTCATGGAACGCTACGCACCTAACGCTAAAGATCTCGCCGGCCGTGACGTGGTGGCCCGGTCTATGGTGCAGGAAATCCTGGAAGGGCGTGGTTGTGGTCCGAACGGCGATCACGTGCTGCTGAAGCTCGATCACCTGGGCGAGGAAGTACTTGAAAGCAAATTGCCTGGTATCTGTGAGTTGTCACGTACCTTTGCACACGTTGATCCGGTCTACGCACCCATCCCCGTGGTGCCGACGTGCCACTACATGATGGGCGGTGTGCCAACCAATGTGAATGGCCAGGCCTTGACAGTTGATGCAAACGGTAAAGATGTTGTCATTGATGGCCTCTACGCTTGTGGCGAAGTGGCCTGTGTATCAGTTCATGGTGCTAACCGTCTCGGCGGTAACTCCCTGTTGGATCTCGTGGTATTCGGTCGTGCGGCAGGACTCTACATCGAGAAAGCGCTGCGTGAAGGCATTGAGCAACGGGATGCAACCCAGGCCGATATCGAAAAATCCATGGCCCGCCTGAACAAAATTAACACCTCGACAAGTGGTGAAAGTGCTGCGGTGTTGCGTAAGGAATTGCAAACCATCATGCAGAACTACTTCGGTGTATTCCGCAAAGGCGAGTACATGCAGAAGGGTATTCAGCAGTTGGCAGAGCTGCGCCCACGCGTTGAGAATGTTTGTATCACAGATAAGAGCAGTGCCTTTAATACGGCTCGTATCGAAGCGCTTGAATTACAAAATCTGTTGGAAGTGGCTGAAGCTACCGCTATTGCAGCGGAAGAGCGCAAGGAATCTCGCGGTGCTCATGCCCGTGAAGACTTCCAGGATCGTGACGACCAGAATTGGTTGTGCCACTCCATTTATTTCCCGGCTGACAAACGTGTCGCCAAGCGTGCGGTTAATTTTGCGCCGCGCACTATGGAAGCGTTTGAACCTAAAGTTCGTACTTATTAATCGGGGAGACAGATAAATGTTGAAAGTTGAAGTCTACCGCTACAATCCGGACACCGACAAAGAGCCATACATGAAAACCTACGAGATCGATACCCAAGGTAAAGATCTGATGGTGCTGGATGTACTGGAAATGTTAAAAGCCCAGGATGAAAGCCTGGCTTATCGTCGCTCATGCCGCGAAGGGGTTTGCGGTTCTGATGGCATGAACATCAATGGCAAGAATGGTTTGGCGTGTATCAAGCCTTTGTCTGAATGCGTCAAGAACAACAAATTGGTGCTACGCCCATTGCCCGGTTTGCCGGTGATCCGTGACCTCGTAGTCGATATGACCCAGTTCTACGACCAATACAAAAAAATTGAGCCTTATTTGCAGAACGACACGCCAGCACCGGCGATCGAGCGGTTACAATCACCGGAAGATCGTGAGAAGCTGGATGGCCTGTATGAGTGTATACTTTGCGCCTGTTGTTCAACCAGTTGCCCATCTTTTTGGTGGAATCCGGACAAGTTCATTGGACCTGCCGGGTTGTTGCAGGCTTACCGCTTTTTGGCGGACAGCCGCGACCTGGCCACTGAGAAACGCTTGTCCAACCTGGACGACCCTTTCAGCGTATTCCGCTGTCACGGAATCCAGAACTGTGTGGCGGTTTGCCCCAAAGGGTTAAACCCGACACGGGCCATTGGCCATATCCGCAACATGCTGTTACAGAGCGCTACCTAAGGTGGCGCTTTTGTGTATTTGCAGGCGGTAAATCTTTGGTGCCTTGGGTTTGATACCCCAAACATCAGAACAAGGCATTAACTCTGTTCGCTGTAATTATGAACACAGCGGCTTAAAAGCGGCGCCTTCGACCACAAGTTGAGGGCGTTATTGTAGCTAACAGCTAGTGATAGCAGGGGTAGTGGGCATAGCCCAGGCCAGTGTCCTTCGCAGGTTATGCTGGCGGTCCCCATGATTAAGGTGGGTGGAATGCAAGACAGCATCATGGAGCAATTTTGGAGCACGTCGCACATCTCTGGTGGGAACGCTGCTTACGTCGAAGAGCTCTACGACAAGTATTTACACGACGCGAATGCCGTTCCTGAAGAGTGGCGCAATTATTTTGAACAGCTGCCACGCGTCAACGGCGTTGTAACCCAGGATACCCCGCACTCAGTGATTCGCGCTCAATTCGAGCAACTGGGCAAAAGCCGGGTGCGCACTGTAACCGCTCCTGCAGCGGCGGGCTCAGTCAGTATTGAGCACGAGCGCAAGCAGGTAAAGGTTCTGCAGCTCATCAGCTCCTATCGTTTCCGCGGGCATCAAAAAGCCCAGCTCGACCCGCTGGGTTTGATGGAACGCGAGCAGGTGCCAGATCTCGATCTTGGCTTCCATGGCCTCACCAATGCCGACCTCGATACGGTATTCCAGACCGGCAATTTATTTATTGGTAAAGAGGAAGCTCCGCTGCGCGATATTATCGCCGCGCTGGAAAAAACCTACTGCGGCCACGTCGGCCCGGAAATCATGCACATCACCAATCTGGCGGAAAAGCAGTGGCTTCAACAACGCCTGGAGAGTGTGCGTTCCAACCCGGAATTCAGCAAAGAGCAACGTTTGGCAGTGCTGGAGCGGTTGACGGCAGCCGAAGGCCTGGAGCGTCACCTGGATAGCAAATACCCCGGTACCAAGCGTTTTGGTCTTGAAGGTGGTGAAAGCTTTATCCCGCTTGTTGATGCCTTGGTCAAGCGCGCCGGCACCTATGGCGCAAAAGAAATTGTGTTAGGCATGGCGCACCGCGGTCGTCTTAATACGCTGGTCAACGTCTTTGGTAAAAACCCTGCAGATCTATTTGCTGAATTTGATGGTCGCCGCCTGGTAGATACGTCTGGCGACGTGAAATATCACCAGGGTTTTTCCTCCAACGTGATGACTCCCGGTGGTGAACTGCACATGGCGATGGCATTTAACCCGTCGCATCTGGAAATTGTGTCGCCGGTAGTAGAAGGCTCCGTGCGTGCGCGCCAGGATCGCCGTAAAGACAAAGTGGGCGGTAAAGTAGTGCCCATCGTGGTTCATGGTGATGCGGCATTTGCCGGTCAGGGCGTGGTGATGGAAACCTTCCAGATGTCACAAACCCGCGCTTATGGCACGGGCGGTACCCTGCATATCGTGATCAACAACCAGGTGGGCTTTACCACCAGCAAGCGTGAGGACGCCCGCTCGACCGAGTACTGTACCGATGTGGCCAAGATGATTGAGTGCCCCATCTTCCACGTTAATGGTGACGACCCTGATGCTGTTCTGTTCGTGGCGCAACTGGCCATGGATTACCGTTACGAATTCAAAAAAGACGTGGTGATTGATCTGGTCTGTTACCGTCGTCGCGGCCACAACGAGACTGATGAGCCTTCTGCTACCCAGCCGTTGATGTACAAGGTGATTCGCAGCCATAAAACCACTCGCACATTGTATGCCGACAAATTGATTGCAGCCGGTTTGCTGGATCAGGCCACCGCCGACGAGATGACCAACAACTATCGCGCCGCGCTGGATCGTGGTGAGCACGTTGCCAGTGGTCTGGTGAGCGAGCCGGATCGTTCCTTGTTTGTCGACTGGTCAGCTTATATCGGCCACGACTGGACTGCGCCCAGCGATACGGGTGTTGAGCTGAAAGCCCTGCAGGCGATTGCCAATAAAATGTGTGAAGTGCCTGATGGCATTGTCATGCAGAAGCAAGTTGAAAAAATCTACGAAGACCGCCGCAAGATGGCGGGCGGTGCCTTGCCGCTCAACTGGGGGATGGCTGAAACCCTGGCTTACGCCACGTTGTTGGAGCAGGGTTATTTTGTCCGCATGACCGGTCAGGACGTGGGCCGTGGTACTTTCTCACACCGTCATGCGGTGCTGCATAGCCAGAAAGACGGGTCCAGTTACGTACCTTTAAGCCACATGAAAGACGGGCAACCGGATTTCGAACTCTACGACTCCTATTTGTCAGAAGAAGCTGTGTTGGCATTTGAATACGGTTATGCCACGACAGCGCCGGGCGGTTTGGTGATTTGGGAGGCCCAATTTGGCGATTTCGCTAACGGTGCGCAAGTGGTGATCGACCAGTTCATCACCAGTGGCGAACATAAATGGGGCCGCTTGTGTGGGTTGACCATGCTGTTGCCGCACGGCTATGAAGGGCAGGGGCCGGAGCACTCTTCCGCGCGTCTCGAACGTTTCATGCAGTTGTGTGCTGAGCATAATATCCAGGTATGTGTACCGACGACGCCGGCTCAAGTGTTCCATATGCTGCGTCGCCAGGCGATTCGTCCGATGCGTCGTCCTTTGGTGGTGATGAGTCCCAAGTCGTTGCTGCGTCACAAGCTGGCAACATCCACCCTGGAAGAGTTGGCCAATGGACAATTCCAGAACGTGATTGCCGATAACAGTGTTGATCCGGCCAAAGTGAAGCGCGTTATCCTGTGCAGTGGCAAGGTGTATTACAACCTGCTGGAAGAACGTATTGCACGTAATCAGGATAATGTTGCATTGATTCGTCTGGAACAACTTTATCCATTCCCTGAACAAGAGCTGCGTGCCGCGCTCGCGCCTTACACCAGTTTGCAGGATATCCGTTGGTGTCAGGAAGAGCCGATGAACCAGGGCGCATGGTACAGCAGCCAGCATCACATGCGTCGTGTGGTGCACGATCACAATCCGGATCTGTATCTGGATTATGTGGGTCGCGATGCGTCGGCAGCACCGGCGGGCGGCTATATGTCTGCTCACCTTGAAGAACAAACACGTTTCATCAACGAAGCACTGAATGTTTAACATTCAGTATGAGATGTTTACCGAATCACAGCGAGAGATAAAGGAAGAGCAATGAGTATTGAAATTAAAGCCCCGACTTTCCCTGAATCCGTGCAGGATGGGACTATTGCGACCTGGCACAAGAAGCCGGGTGAAGCCGTATCACGCGATGAGCTGATCGTTGATATCGAAACCGATAAAGTCGTGCTCGAAGTTGTCGCGCCGGCAGATGGCAGTCTCAGTGAAATTTTAAAAGGCGAAGGCGACACCGTTCTGAGCAATGAAGTCATTGCCACCTTTGTGGAAGGCGCTGCCGCAGCTCCCGCTGCAACTAAAGAAGCCAAACCTGAAGCACCGGCTGCGGAAGCCAAGCCAGCTGCCGCTGGTGACAAGTTGGTCAACCCGGCTGCTCGCAAGATGGCAAGCGAAAATAACATCAATGCGGCTGACGTATCCGGCACTGGCAAAGATGGTCGTGTTACCAAAGAAGATGTGGCTAATCATTTGAAATCTGCGCCGGCAAGCACACCGGCTGCGAAAGCGCCTTCCGCTGCTACCGCACCGGTTCCAGCGATGGAAGTCGTGGGTGATCGCGTTGAAAAACGTGTGCCGATGACACGTTTGCGCAAGCGTATCGCTGAGCGCTTGCTTGAAGCCTCCAGTACAACTGCCATGCTGACCACATTCAATGAAGTGAATATGGGTCCGATCATGGAGTTGCGTGCTAAGTACAAAGATCAATTTGAAAAAGCCCATAATGGTACTCGCCTGGGCTTTATGAGCTTCTTTGTGAAAGCTGCTGCTGAAGCACTGCGTCGCTTCCCGGCGGTCAATGCGTCCATTGATAATAATGACATCGTGTATCACGGTTATCAGGACATCGGTGTGGCCGTTTCTACCGACAAGGGTCTGGTGGTTCCGGTGTTGCGCAACGCTGAGAACATGAGCCTGGCAACTATTGAAAACACCATCCGTGATTTTGGTCTGCGTGCCCGCGACGGCAAGCTGGGCATTGAAGAAATGTCTGGCGGCACCTTCACCATTACCAACGGTGGTGTGTTTGGTTCGCTTTTGTCTACTCCCATCCTGAACCTGCCGCAGTCTGCCATCCTGGGCATGCACAAGATTCAGGAGCGTCCAATGGCCGTTAACGGCGAGGTAAAAATTCTGCCGATGATGTACCTGGCGCTGTCCTACGATCACCGTCTGCTGGACGGTAAAGAAGCGGTGCAATTCCTGGTGGCGATCAAGGATCTGCTCGAAGATCCGGCACGCATCCTTCTGGAAATCTAGGTTACCTGTTTCGGCTAACCACTGCCCCGTCTTACTTGGGCTGCCCGATGAGTCGGGCAGCCACATCGACCAAATTTGGGAATGAAAACTATGTCTGAAAAATATGATGTGATCGTAATTGGTTCCGGTCCTGCCGGTTATGTCGCGGCGATTCGTGCTGCACAATTGGGATTAAAAACCGCGTGTATTGAAAAATGGCGCAACGAAGAAGGTAAGGGTGTAAACGGCGGTACCTGTTTGAACGTTGGTTGTATTCCTTCCAAAGCCTTGCTGGACAGTTCATACAAATATCACGAAGCCAAAGACGATTTCAAAATTCATGGTATTACCACCAAAGGCATTGAAATCGATGTGCCGTCCATGATTGCGCGTAAGGCCCAGATTGTTAAGCAATTGACCGGCGGTATTGCTGCGCTGTTCAAGGCGAACGGCGTAACCGGTTTGTATGGTACCGGTAAATTGCTCGCCGGGCGTAAAGTTGAGTTTACTGACAATGAAGGCAAGACTTCCGTCCTCGAAGCCGACAATGTAATCCTGGCATCTGGTTCCAGTCCGATCAATATTCCCGTAGCGCCTGTTGATAACAAGGTTATCGTCAACTCCACCGGTGCATTGGAATTTGATTCCGTGCCCAAGCGTTTGGGTGTGATCGGTGCTGGTGTTATCGGTCTTGAGCTGGGCAGCGTGTGGAACCGCTTGGGTTCGCAGGTTGTAGTGCTTGAAGCGCTCGACAGCTTCCTGGCCATGATGGACCAACAAATTGCCAAAGAAGCGCAAAAAATTCTGACCAAACAAGGCCTGGATATTCGCACCAGCTGCCGCGTGACCGGTTCTGAGGTTAAAGGTAATGAAGTCGTGGTTACCTTCACCGACAAAGACGGTAAAGAACAAAAAGAAACCTTTGATAAATTGATTGTATGTGTGGGCCGTCGTCCATACACCGAAGGTTTGTTGGCGGCTGATAGCGGCGTGAACCTTGATGAGCGCGGCTTCATTTACGTTAACGATTTGTGCTCTACCAATGCACCCGGTGTGTGGGCAGTCGGTGACGTTGTGCGCGGTCCGATGCTGGCGCACAAGGGTTCAGAAGAAGGTGTGATGGTTGCTGAGCGCATCGCCGGACAAAAAACGGTGATGAATTACGACATCATCCCGAATGTTATCTATACCCACCCGGAAGTGGCTGCTGTTGGTAAAACCGAAGAGCAGGTTAAAGCGGCGGGCGAGCCATACAATGTTGGTACCTTCCCCTTTGCTGCCAGCGGTCGTGCCATGGCTGCCAACGAAACCCAGGGTCTGGTGAAGATCATCGCCCATGCTGAAACGGATCGGATTCTCGGTTGCCACATTGTTGGCCCAAGTGCTGCCGACCTGGTTCAGCAGGTTGCTATTGCGATGGAGTTCGGTTCCAGTGCAGAAGACATTGGCATGATGGTATTTGGTCACCCAACCTTGTCTGAAGCCATTCACGAAGCAGCTCTGGCTGTGCATGGCCACGCCATTCACATTGCCAACAAGAAGAAGCGCTGATAATTGAACTGCAATTGTTTGTTGCAGCTCAATGTTGATGAAGATGAAGAAGACCGCAGAGTCTTACGCTTGAGTTAATAAACTCACCCCAGGGGGCGGCGCTGTTCACAAGACTGCGCCGTCATCGATAACTTTCGTTGGCTTGTTATGAATATTCATCAAGCTCAACCATTCGTCAAAATGGAATAACACCATGAATTTGCACGAGTATCAGGGTAAACAACTCTTTGCCCAGTATGGTTTGCCTGTATCCAAAGGCATCGCTGCAGCGACTGTTGCTGAAGCGGTAGAAGCCGCCGACAAGATCGGTGGTGATATGTTTGTTGTTAAGGCTCAGGTTCACGCCGGTGGCCGCGGTAAAGCGGGCGGTGTAAAGCTCGTCAAGAGCAAAGATGAAATCAAAGCGTTTGCTGAAAAGTGGTTAGGCAAAAACCTGGTAACTTACCAAACGGATGAGAAAGGCCAACCGGTTAGCCGCATTCTGGTGGAAACCTGTACTGACATCGCCAAAGAATTGTACCTGGGCGCTGTAGTTGATCGTTCCAGCCGTCGTATCGTGTTCATGGCTTCCACCGAAGGTGGTGTAGAAATCGAGAAAGTTGCGCACGAAACGCCTGAAAAAATTCTCAAAGCGACTATTGATCCGTTGGTTGGTGCACAACCGTTCCAGGGCCGTGAACTGGCTTTCAAGTTGGGTCTGGAAGGCAAACAAGTCAATCAGTTCGTCAATATTTTCCTTGGCCTGGCCAAACTGTTTAAGGAAAAAGATCTGGCGCTGCTGGAAGTGAACCCGCTGGTTATTACACCGGAAGGTAACTTGCACTGTCTGGATGCCAAGATGGTTATCGATGGCAATGCCCTGTACCGTCATCCCGAATTGAAAGAAATGCAGGATCCTTCGCAAGAAGACGCGCGCGAAGCGCACGCGGCTTCCTGGGAGCTGAACTATGTAGCGCTTGATGGCAACATCGGCTGTATGGTTAACGGCGCCGGTCTGGCGATGGGCACTATGGATATCGTTAAGTTGCACGGCGGCCAGCCTGCTAACTTCCTCGACGTGGGCGGTGGTGCAACCAAAGAGCGTGTGGTCGAAGCGTTCAAAATTATTTTGTCTGATGACAATGTTAAAGCTGTATTCATCAATATCTTTGGTGGCATTGTGCGTTGCGACATGATTGCTGAAGGCGTTATCGGCGCTGTGAAAGAAGTCGGCGTAAAAGTGCCTGTTGTTGTTCGCCTGCAAGGCAACAACGCCGAGCTGGGTGCAAAAGTGCTGACTGACAGCGGCTTGAATATCATTGCTGACACCGACCTGACTGGCGCTGCCCAGAAAGTGGTTGCTGCAGCGGCTAACGCATAAGGGGCCCAGGGGGAAGATCATGAGCGTTTTAATTAACAAAGACACCAAAGTTATTTGTCAGGGTTTTACCGGTTCTCAGGGCACTTTTCACTCTGAACAAGCCATTGCCTACGGCACCAAGATGGTTGGTGGTGTAACGCCCGGTAAAGGTGGCCAAACCCACCTCGGCCTGCCGGTATTCAATACGGTGAAAGAAGCTGTAGAAGCTACTGGCGCTGAAGCGTCGGTTATTTATGTTCCGGCACCGTTCTGTAAGGATTCAATCCTTGAAGCGGCCAACGGCGGCATCAAGTTGATTGTGTGTATTACCGAAGGTATCCCGACGCTGGATATGCTCGATGCGAAAGTAAAATGCGACGAGTTGGGCGTGCGTTTGATTGGGCCGAACTGCCCCGGTGTGATCACTCCGGGTCAATGCAAGATCGGTATTATGCCGGGCCACATTCACAAGCCAGGTAAAGTCGGTATTGTTTCCCGCTCCGGTACCTTGACTTATGAAGCCGTTAAGCAAACCACTGACTACGGCTTTGGCCAGTCTACCTGTGTGGGTATTGGTGGTGATCCGATTCCGGGCTCCAACTTTATCGACATCCTGAAATTGTTCCAGGCGGACCCACAAACTGAAGCCATCGTTATGATCGGCGAAATCGGTGGCTCTGCGGAAGAAGAAGCCGCCGCATTTATCAAAGCAAATGTAACCAAACCGGTTGTGTCTTACATTGCTGGTGTCACTGCGCCAGCCGGTAAGCGTATGGGTCACGCCGGTGCAATTATCTCCGGTGGTAAAGGTACAGCAGCAGAGAAGTTTGCTGCACTGGAAGATGCTGGTGTGAAGACTGTAAAAAGTCTGGCCGACATCGGTAAAGCTCTGAAAGAAGTTACCGGTTGGTAAGTTATCTGACGGGTTGAAAAAGGCGACTTCGGTCGCCTTTTTTTATGGAGTTAAAAAGGTAGCAATCGACTGCACACGCGGCAAACGCGATAAAAAAATGTTAATAGTTGATACGGATCGGGTAGGAGCAGCTATTATCAAAATATAACAACATTATTTTATCGGTGAGAGTCATCGGTCTATCTATGATAACGACAGAGACTGATATGCCCCCTTTTCAAATAGTAAGTTCGTTTATTCGCGCAATTGGCTTTATCGGCGTGATCCTGCTGTCCGCGGTTTTTTCTGCTGCGATATCTGCTGAGCCCTCATCTGATGAAGTGAAAGACACTATGAAGCGCGCGACACGCTTTATGGTAGAAAAAGTCAGTCATCGTGGAGGATACGTCTGGTCTTATCTGCCGGACTTTTCCCGACGTTGGGGAGAGCTGGAAGCGCGTGACACCATGATCTGGATACAGCCCCCCGGAACGGCAACCATGGGCCATGTTTTTCTGGACGCTTACCATGCAACCGGCGACGAGTATTATTATGCAGCAGCGGAGCAAGTGGCTGGAGCGATCATCTGGGCTCAGCACCCCAGTGGGGGTTGGAATTATGTCGCGGATTTTGGTGGTGAAGCATCCTTGCGCGATTGGTACAGCACGATCGGAAAAAATGCATGGCGCCTGGAAGAATTCCATCACTATTATGGTAACGCCACCTTTGATGATGGCGGCACTGCTGAGGCGGCGAAATTTTTGCTGCGACTTTATAACGAAAAACTTGATCCCAAATATCGCCCCGCGCTGGATAAAGCAATCAGCTTTGTTCTCGACAGCCAATATCCTATCGGTGGTTGGCCGCAACGTTATCCATTGCGTCATGACTATCCACGTAAGGATCAACCGGATTACACCTCCTTTATCACATTCAATGATGATGTAGCGCAGGAGAATATCGATTTTTTATTGATGTGTTACCAGGTATTGGGTGAGCAGCGCGTGCGTGAACCTCTTGTCCGCGCGATGAACGCCTTTTTGACTACACAATTAGGCCGGCCTCAGCCGGGCTGGGCATTGCAGTACACAACAGAGTTGCAACCCGCGGGTGCTCGCAGTTACGAGCCACGATCACTGTCGCCCGCGGCGACCGCTGATAACATTCGCCAGTTGATTAAGTTTTACCGTATGACAGGTGAAACGAAGTTTTTAGCACGTATCCCTGAGGCGCTGGACTGGCTTGATTCCGTGCGTTTGCCGCGCAAAGATGCCATTGGTGACCGCACACATCCTACCTTTGTTGAAGTGGGTACGGGTAAGGCGCTCTACACCCATCGACGCGGTTCCAATGCCACCAATGGTGAGTACTATGTTGACTATGAGCCGGGTAATGAATTAGTTCATTATCGATCAATTCGCCATATTGATGTGGACCACTTGCGCCAGCTTTTTAAAGAAGCAACAGCCTTGGCACCGGAAGCAGTCATAAAAGGATCACCCTTGAAAAGTAAAACAGCGGTGGAACTTCCGCGTTACTTTACACTGGGGAACGTCAGTGTTTCAGATTTAAATACTCGCGCTCTGCCACCCTCACACAGTAAAAATCTTGAGCAAGAGGTGGTCCGTTTGAGAAATGAATTGAATCAGCAAGGCTACTGGCCGGTTAAGCTGCGCTATACGACCAACCCTTACCGCGGCGAAGCCCCCGCCGCAGTAACAGCAGGAAATTTCTCAAACACCAATGTCGGTGACCAATGGGATACTTCACCCTATGAAACGGATGATCCTGCGACAGGCATTTCGACCGGTGCTTATATTAAGAATATGGGTGTCTTAATCCGGTATCTGGTAAAAAGTCAGCAGTAATGGATGGGCGTTAAACGTAAAATTTGTAGATAATGATATGGTTACCGGTACGAATGCGTTAATAATATCTGTTGGATGAATAATTTACATAACACAGGAAACTCTACGTATGTCAATTTCTACCGATATGCTTGATGAAATGAATGTTCTTATGAAGTTTGATTTATCAACTACCCTGGCGGGTATCAAAGTTCATTCCGATGCGACACCTGCAACCATAGCTGCCTCACAGCGTCTTTTTGAAAAAGGCTTGCTAACCCAGGCTGATGGTGGATATCTGACTAGTCTGGGTTATGAAGCGGCGCAGCATGTGCAGAGTGCGGTGATGATTTTGCGGAAGTGATGCGCCAGCAATGCTTGGATTAATGAAAGCTCTAGCTGCATAGTCCCGGTGTCCGCATTTCTGGATAAGATCACAATGATTTAAGAAAGCTTATTAATGGCCGGAGCTCACGAGTTGGTGGTTAGCAGTTTTGATTCGGGATAATGAATTGGTTAGATCTTTCAGAACAGGATCTTCATCATGAAGTAAATTAGTTCCTTTTAGAAATGAATCGACTCCAGATATTAAACTGGAAATAAAAGCTTTCTCGGAAAACGTACCTAATATTTTTCTTCCCGATGAAATGGTTATTAGATTCTTCTGCTTGGTTCTTTGAAGTAACAGATTAAAAGACGAGTCGGGAGCGACAATTTCAATTTGCTTTTTCTTTGAGTTATTAAGGAGTTCGTAAGCGCTATCTAGCAATGCGACAATCATTAAATAAATCATCGTACCCTGATCTGGTTTGTGTCGTTTTGTAGTTGCCGTCTCACTTTGTGTGACAATTTCACAATCACCGAGATCAAAACCATGGCCAGGGGTTTCGGGGTCTCTACGCGAAAATATAAAAGAGATCATAATTACATCCTATTCACTACGTACCGGGAAAATGCTAATGACTCGGTTCCCATCTTCAGAATCAACAATAACTCTTACGCGATCACGTTTACCATTTACCTTCATGCGTTTTTCGAATGTTTGAATTCTTCTGGCAGGATCCGAAATTCTAGTTCCTTTTTGCACAAGAAACTGTGCTGCATTCTGTAATTGCTGTCTCGTAGTGCCTGATGCAAACAGATCGCCTGCGCCATGAGGATGAGATCCAGATACATGCCTCGCATCTATATGAATCCAACCTTCCTTTAGATTTCCATCGTCTATTCGAGGTTTTCCACGGTGACAAGCCAGTCCTAAAGGATCTGCTTCGAATAAAGGGTCTCCGACGTACTTGTGTAAGTGTGTGCCTCCAGCAAGTCTTATTGGATCTTGACTAATATATTGTGCAGTGGTCGGATCATAATACCTGAACCGATTGTAATAAAGCCCAGTCTCACTATCCTCATACTGCCCCGGAAAACGGAACGGGCAAAAATCTTTCTCGCCGCGCAGCTGCCGTAGATTGCCCCATACATCAATCTCGCTGGCCCAGACTTGCTGGCCATTTTTGTCGAAGACGACGCTCGGTGTGCCGAGGTGGTCGGCGATGATGGAATAGTATTCATCCCCCACAAGTTTTGCCATGGGTGTGAAGCTGTCGGGTTCAAAAAGCCAGGTAACAGGTTTGTCGATATTACCTTCTTCAAAGGCGGGAGGGCCTTGGGGTTCGAGGGCTTGCAGTAGTTGTTGACGCTGGTCTGCGCGGATATCTTCAGCAATTTGTTGTCGTGCTGACAGCGGTGTCGCATTGAATGTTTGGGGAAGGTATTCAACCCACTCATGGAGCGGATTGTTGCCGTCCCATATCCAGCGGGTAATTTTATTGTTGAAGGTCTTGCGAATTCGTCGGCCGAGCGGATCGTAAGCAAAGCTAATCTGCTTGCCGTCCGGGTGAATGACATTCGCCAGCATGCCGTTGCCGTTCCATTCATAGCGCCAGAGCTTATCGCCAGGTTCAAGCTTGCTGATCAGATTACCTTCGATGTCGTAATGGTAGCGTGTGGTACCCTTGGTTGAATGTACCGCGAGTAGTTGGCCGGCCGGCCCGTATTCGCGGTCACTTTGCGCTTGTGTTTTAAAAAGGTTGCCGACGGCGTCGGGCATGCGTAGATCGAAGCTGTTATCGCTGTAGCGCGCCGACAGCAAATTGCCCAAGGCGTCATGCTGGAACACCGTTTCGCGATTAAACTGGTCAATCAGTTTGAGCAATCGATTATTCAAACCCCACAAATACGTCTTGCTGCTGTGAAGTTGTTTGCTTTGAGTAATTTTATGGCGAATCGGTCGGCCCAGCTTGTCGCGGCTCCAGCGGCTATGAATTCCGCCGGGCAGGCTGCGCTCTATCTCAAGGCCTTGGTGATCCCGCTTGAAATCAGCTTCAAACTGTTTTTCTCCAGTGGAGATCCTGAGTACGTCACCACGTTGATTGCGCACAATGCGTTGGTCGAGCCCCAGGGAAGATTGAATAGCCGTACGGTAACCTAAAGCATCATATTCAGAGGAAACCCAAAATTCGCCTTGATACTCTTTGCAAATTCTACCCAATGGGTCCAGTTCCCACTGAAGCGAAATGGATTCATTGGATGCTTTTATCAGCTCTCCATCTGCCCGGTAGGAAAACTCCTTATATGAACCATCGTTATGCAGTACCCGGGTAAGCTGATTGTTCGTGTCGTAGTGATAAGTAGAGTAGCGCTGGCCTGCACGGTTTATGCGCGTAGTACGACCTGCCGGATCTTTAATAAATTGCCGCATGAGTCCATCAAAGCCGGATTCACTGATAATGTCGCCGCGCGCATTGCGTTCGAACTGATAAACCCGGCCATGCTCGTTATAGATGGCGATAAGTTGTTCTTCTGTGTCATATTCGAAGGTAATGCTGGTGCCAGCCTGCGTACGCGAAACCAGTTGGCCCATGCCGCGGTACGCAAGAAAAATATCGTATTGTTGGTCCTTGGCTCGAACGATATTGTCTTCACCATCGTAGGCAAACAGCCGAACATTCCCATCGGGCTCCTCGATCTTGTGCACTCGTCCTAATTTATCGTAATAAAGTCTGCGACGGTTACCACGGTTGTCCTGCGATACAATCAAATTACCGAGCGCGTCATGTTCCAACAGGACCTGGTCAGTATTGCCTTCCCGGATGCTGCGCAGGTTTAGATTCTGATCATAGTGGAAATAAAATTGGTTTCCGCCGGTATCTGTGACTGAACTGAGCGCAGCATCGGCATATTCGTAGCGCGTAGCGTAGCCGAGCGGATTTATCCTGGCGATAAGCCGATTGAAAGGATCATGTTCATAACGCCAGCTATTGCCCACTGCATCAATAAATTCTATGAGATTCTCGTTTTCATCATAGATAAATTGAAGGCTGATATTATCGGCGCGGGTTATTTTTGTTGTATTACCACGCTCGTCATATTCATATTGGGTTCTGTAACCCAGTTCATTCGTCTCGCTGATGACCTGGGCGTAATCGTTATGCTCCGTAATAGTCGTATGCTGTAACGGATCAATGACTTTAAAAGGTAATACGCCGTCGTGATAATAAGTCGTTACGTGGCCCAGGGAATCTTTTACGTAAGTGATATTGCTGGCGGTGTCGTAATGAATATGCCGTCCATAAATGCCACCGTCGCCCCAGGTTTTTATGCAGCGTGCATTGTGATCAGTGCCGTCGTATTCAAAATAAAAACTGAGGTTATTGCGGAAGGTTTCCTTCACTAATAATCGATGCTCATAGCGATAGAGCAGCGGCTGCTTGAGCGCATCGTCCGTGCTGACTAACAGACCATCGCGATAATGGTATTCGACAGCGCAGAACCATTGTGGGGCTGTATGATCCCGAGTGACATTGGATTGTGGCTCGGGTAACAGAATCTGATGGATGCGCCCATCATCGGTATGGGTGAAGCGGATAAAGCGTCCGCCGCTGTCGATAATCTGAAGCAAGCGGCCATCCGTTGTGTATTGAAAATCAATCATTGCACCGCTTGGCTTTTGCTTGAGTGACATCAACAGCTGGTTTGCAATGTCGTCATTCAATGGCGAGAACCGATACCGTAGCCCCTCGCTGGTATCCAATGCGTAGCCTTGTACATCCTTGATTAACGTCATCCTCTCCTGTCGATCAAAACTGGTCTCGCCGGCTTTAAGTGAAGGAAACGCAACAGATCGCCCGTCGGCCATGCGCACGGCCACAGCATTGTCAATCTCACACAGTTTCACGTCATAACTGTGATGCCAGCCGTGGCCTAACGGGCCGTCATAAATTGATGTACTGTACCAGACTCTTTCCCACACCAGTGGTAGTGGTCCGGGGAGTGAAAAATCGATGTGATCGGTGAACATCTTGCCGCTGGCAACATCGACCGGGTGGCCGGTCACCGTACAGATACCGCGATGTATTTTGTTGCGCACATTTGCCGGCACACCGAGCTTATCCATCGCTTTTTTTGCGCGATCGTGTACAGCGTTGGAGATTTTTTTCATGCGCGGGCTTTTCTTCTGCATCTTGCGCAGTTTTTTGAACGAAGCGCCTAACGCCGACATGCCACCGCGCATGGCTAGCGCCATCATATCGACTGTCGGTGGTCCGCCGACCATAACAGGCATACCCACGGGAATAGCCAGTAATACGGAGGTGGGCAGTACCATGCCGTAAGATTTTTTCGGTTTTTTCATGCGGATCGGCGCAATCATGCCGATGTCGTGACAGCTGAGTGCGGGCAGGGCGGTGAAGCTGAGCGGTGCACCGTCGGCAACCACTGTTGAGCTGCCCATAAAGATTTCATTTTCATTCATGGGCGGTTTGACGAAGCTGCCGCCCAGGGGGAAGTGCGGAATCGGCATGCCGGCAGTGCCGGCATCGGCGCGCGGCACACCACCGACCCATACGGTCGCACCCAGGTTGAATACCGGAATGTAATCAATAGGATCGAGAATTAAAGCAATGTGCGGATGCGGAATGGGAATCGGTCCTGCGGGTGTAATCAGGATGTGAATATCAATACCGAGAACCGGATCAAAGTGTTTGGCGATTAACATGCTTTGGCCACCTGTTGAACCTGGTCGAGCCAATCGTCGTTAAGTAATTCAGCGAATGTCAGTTTCACCTGGTCCCGGACTTCGGTGGTGGGGCTGAGGCGAATCATTGCTTGACCGAGAAAGGGTAGCGTGGATTGGCTGCGTTGTTGCGCATCCATCTTACGGCTGATATCCAATGAGTTTTTCGCGTAACGCCAGGCCTGTTTTTGATCTTTGTTTCGCTCCATGCAAAAACTTGCCATGCGCCAGCTGTCGAGACTCAAGAATAAATCCTCGCGTTGTTCGGCGGCCTGGGCTGCTCTGTCGTAGACCAGCGCCGCTTCCTCAAACCACTCCATGTTAAACAAACATGTGCCTTCACAAACCTGGGCTTGCACAAACAATTTGTCGCAGCCCGCAATGGCTTCCGCTTCGCCTTGCTGGGCGATGGGTTGTGCCGCGCGATAGTCTGCCAGGGCTTCCTCAAAGGATTGCATATTCAAATACCCGGCGGCGCGGGTTAGCAGGACCGCAACCCACATATCGAGCCAGTGCTGTTGCTGGACAATAGCCAAGGCTGCGGCAGCGTGAGTTTCCAAGGCATCGCGTTGTTGTTTGCCGGCCGCTTCTTGTAGATCCACCATATGTTGGCGCAACCTTGCGCCGGGTGAGCCGTCATCCGCCGCGTGTAAAACAGCTCGCATGGCGTCGCGCATGTTGACCGGTGCAATAGCACTGTGAATATGTTGGGATCGTTTTTTGGCGAGTTGTGCCAGGGCAGAATCTGCGTGGGTATCCAGCACCAACAGGCGCAGCAATTTGGGCCAGGTGAATTCAGTGTGGATATCGCAGCATTGTCCCCACCAATCGATGTAGCCTTTGCTATCGGTTACCGCAGTGGGCGTGATGGCCAGGGTCACGGTATGAACATAATCACCAAACGCATGAATGGCTGCGTTGCAGGTGCGGAACAACGCCTGGAAGCCACTGCGACAGGCAGTCAAATCGGGGGTTTGCCAGGCCAAAGAATTATCACTTTCTTCTTTGTCGACGTCAGCCAGTCCATCGTCAATGAGCCGGCTCATTTCAGTCGCCAGCTGATAACCAAAATTTTCCGCGCTGTCGAACTCGCTATTTAAATGAATAAATAAATGCGGATTTTTTTCGTCCAGTTGTTCTTTGACTTTGATAAATGTCAATGCCAGCTGACCGTCTTCCGGTGTGAAAATCCAGTGAAATATGGGCATTTCGCTGTCAATAAACGTTTCCCATTGCTCGTCAAGTTTTTCCAGTTCCTTCTCGAACGGATTTTGTTGTTTCTTCATGTGTGACAGTGTCCTTTTGATCGGTCTGTTGATGTTGATTAATTCAACTTGACCAGCGGGCCCATCACACTGACACCCATCGCATCAATTTTTACAAAGCTCGCGCCCATGGATAAGGTAATACCCGAGGCATCAATACTGATACTGGAACCCGCGACGGAAAGATTAATTTGTGCTTGACCGAGTACATTGATATTCAGTGCCGAGGTATTGGCATTGGTCGAGATAGACACGTTTTGCGAGAGCGCACTGATATTCTGGTTGCCGCTGACATTGACGGTTTGGTTGCCGCCGACAGAGGTTTCCTGATTGGCGCCGACCCCCAGGGTTTGGTTTGCGCCGATGTTTAATATCTGATTGGTACCGACAGTGAGATCCTGATTGGTACCCACGGTGCGGCTTTCGCTGGAGCCGATGGATGCTTCCACTTTTCCTGCCGTGTTTTCCGTCAGATTGCCTGCAATTGTGCTGCTGCGATTTCCCTGAACACTCGCATCCTGATTGCCTTGCACGCTTGCTGTTTCATCGCCCTGTACGCTGTGGGTAGCATTGCCACCGATGGTGGAAGAGGAGTTGCCATCGACACTGTAACTGGCGTTGCCGGTAACGGCAGAAGACAGATCATTGCCTACCGTGGTATTGAAATCTTTTTGCGCATGGAATTTGAGTTGTTCTGAACCCTTGGTGTCATCGATAGACATTTCATTAAATGATGCACTGTCGCCTTTAGCTGAGCGGGATTTCATCCCTGCATAATGTTTTCCATCGGGCAATGAAACCGGCGGCATGTGTGCGCTATTGTAAACGCCACCGATCACCAAGGGTTGATCCGGGTCGCCATTCACAAAGGTCACGACCACTTCCTGCCCGACACGGGGAATGTTCAGCGTTCCCCATTTAGTGCCAGCCCAGGGCGTTGCCACACGCACCCAGCAGGAACTTTCCTCATTCTTGCTGCCGTATCTGTCCCAATGAAATTGCAATTTAACGCGGCCGTATTTATCCGTATAAATTTCGTCACCGGCTTTGCCGACTACGACAGCCGTTTGAACACCATCAATTTTGGGTTTCCTGATCTGGCAGGGAGGACGAAAACTGATGTCAGCAGGAATACAGGAAAACTGGTTGCTGTAGCTCGCGCCCAGCGATGTTCCGTTACTGTCTTTTTCTTCAAGGTAACTGCCGTCGAAGCCAAGGTGTTGGATTTGGGTGATAACGAATGGCTTTTTGTTGTCAGCAACGTTTTCGTCAGAGCGCAGTTTGAATTTACGCCCCAGTATCAGCGAGGGAATATTGGTGTCTGCCACGATATTTTCATAAGCCATTTCCTCCTGCTGCATGCGCAGGCGGGTAAGGCTTTGACCCTGCTGGGTGTCGCGATAGTTGCCGGGAAAGTCGAACATCTCCAGTGGTGCGTTGTTTTTAAGCTTGATAGAGGTAGCCGTTTCGGTCAGAAGGGAATGGTTGGGATTCTCGAAATTAAAATCCGTTTGTGCAAAGGCGCCAGAGCAATATTGAAACCGGTGTTGCCAGCGATTGATGTAGTGTTTGCCCCGGGAGCCGGAGCTGTGTTCGAGGGTTTCTTCATCCAGTGTCTGGTACGCGGCAGCATTGTCAACAATATGCAGAATATGTTTGTCGGCTTGGTGCTCAAAATAATAAAAGATTCCTTCTTGTTCCATCAGTCTCGAAACGAACCGGAAGTCGGATTCCTGATATTGGACACAGTATTCCAGCTCCGCATGTTCCTCGCTGAGAGAAAATACGTAGTCCTTAAATCCCAACTCACCCAGCACGGCTTCAATAATCTGTTGCACGTTCTGGTTCTGGTAAACCCGGCAGTTGGTGCGTTTGTCCAAAAACCATAGCCAGGGAACAATCTCTGCCTTGTAACCATAAAGGCCGCGTTTTTCCAGGCCGGTATAAACGAAGCTTTTAACAAAGCCGTTCAGGTAGCGTGGTGTTGTGCTATTAGCGTCAATAAACAAAGCAACATGATCGCCGATAATATCGGCCGGATTGATATTTTCTTCGTAGGACAGCAGGTCCAGTTCAAAGCGAAAGAGTTGGGAAAAGGCCTCGGTGCCTTGCACGCGTCTAAGCATCAAGGCGTCTTTACCCAAGCCGGTTTCAATGCGTAAAAAGCGATTGTCCTGAGTATATTGCATGCCTGTTTTAAAAAGACTGTTCATACTCATCTCCTTGCTTTTCAGATACCGCCGCGTTTCGTTGAAAGGTATGCGCTGGAGGCATCGCTGAATGACATCCCCCCTGTCAACAACAGGTGGAGCTAATGTGGTGTATTGCCTGGAATTGTAACGCTCTGCGTAAAATAAAATGTATCGCTTCATCGCGAAGTGTGATGCGCTACGCCATTTTAAAGTGCCAGGTGGCGGTGGATTATTTTTCCTGTCATGGCAATTTATTGTGGCGCAAAAAAATCCGGATTGAACGTTATTGCTACGCATTGACCAAGGTTTAGCGATGGCATTAAAGTTTGCGTCCGTCCTGAATTCATAGGATCATGCACAGGTTTTTTACTACAACAGCAATAACAACATATGGCCTACTGTTATGTTAAAAATTGTAATTCCCCTGACGCTAACCCTCTCGCTGGCACTGATATCATCGGTAAGCGTCAGCGCCGCGCCAGCTATTGAAAGACTCACCTTGCAGAACAATCATATCCGCGCTGAAATCACGCCGGACATTGGTGGGCGGGTAGTGCATTTTGCCCGACGGAAAGCACCTAATTTTTTGCGGATCGGGGCGGAAGTAAAGGAGCATCCCGTTCCGGTTGTGAATGCCGAAAGCCATAATATCGGGTATCTGGGGCACGAGATGTGGGTCGGGCCGCAAAGCGCCTGGTGGACCCAGCAAGATATAAATGTAGAACGCCGGGACGCTGAAGCAGTGTGGCCACCAGACCCTTTTCTGGTATTGAGCCGTCATAAAATTACTCATCAAACGGAAGAACAGATTGTGCTGGATGGTCCAGCCAGTCCTGTCTCCGGCGTTGCTTTTACCAAGCGCTATGAATTATTAAAAGAACGCCCGGACAGTTTGCGTCTGGACGTTAGCGCACGTAACACACGTAGCACGTCGGTAAGCTGGGATATCTGGTTTAACACGCGGGTGCGCGCCGAGGCGAAGGTGTATGTGCCGATTCGGGATGAGAAAAAGCTGCGTATGAATCCCTTTCCTGGTGACAAGGTTGCACCACCCGTCTACCAGTTGAAGCAGGGATTATTTTCATTCGAGCTTAAGGCTCCGCCCCCAGGCAAAACCATTCGTCGCGGAAAAGTTTTTATGCAGCCCTCCGCAGGCTGGATGGCTGCGTTTGATCAAGGTCAGGCGTTGATTATTCAATTTGATTTACAGCCCGAATCATTGATTCATCCGGAGCAAGGGCAGGTTGAGTTGTACCTGGATTATCAACCGCAACATCCGACAGCGAGCTTGATGGAACTGGAGGTGCATGCGCCATACAAAACGCTGCAGCCCGGAGAAGATATGCAGGCGCAGGAAATATGGACAATCCTGCCTTATGAGGGGGATTTCACCAGTGAAGCGCACATCGCTTTTCTCAAGCAGCATGCCGCCGCTCTCGGCCTTAAAAATCTATAAAACGCCCGGTGCTAGCTATCGATAATTTTTTTATCCATAAAATTCAGCAGCGCAAGTAGATGCAATGTCAACAATTGGCTGGCGATAGCTATTAATTGGTCAGCCAACCCTTGCGCTGTTGGAATAGTTAGTTTCGCTAACAGTGTTTTTATATAGCAAATTAGTTTTCCATTTAACAAAATTCTGAGACCTCTCCCATTTAAATAGCTCTGCAATGTGCTTAGCATGCGCTCCCGTAGTTCTCGCTTTACGTCCTTCGCTAAAAACATTTCAATAATAATTCAGGAGAGCAAACATGTTATCAATCCATTTGGGGCCAGTGCTTTTATCGCGCCGGCCGTTACTTATCTGCTATTCATTTTTACTTATCGTTCTGTTGTGTCCATTGCTGACATCTCACGCCTTTGCGGCGCGTCAGATGGAATACCTTGATCGTGGTGTGGTGGCGATTCGTTCCGGCAACGGTGTGTATGTCGGGTGGCGCATGTTAGGTAATGATCCGGCTAACATCGGCTTTAATGTGTATCGCAACGGTACACGTTTAAATAATTCACCCATCACCAACAGCACCAATTATTTTGATGCCAGTGGTTCAACCAGTGCCAGCTATGCGGTGCGCGCCGTGGTAAACGGCAGCGAAAGCGGTGACAGCATCGGGGGGAGTGTGTGGAGCAATCCTTACCTCGCCGTTAACCTGCAACGCCCCAATGGCGGCACCACACCGGACGGCGTGACCTACGACTATATTGCCAACGACCTGAGCGTGGGCGATCTGGATGGCGATGGCCAATACGAAATCGTGCTGAAGTGGGAGCCGTCCAACGCCAAAGACAATTCGCAATCCGGCTACACCGGCAATGTATTGATTGATGCCTACGAATTATCCGGCACGCGTTTGTGGCGCATTGACCTGGGGCGAAATATTCGCGCCGGTGCGCACTACACACAATTTATCGTCTATGACCTTGATGGTGATGGCAAGGCAGAAGTGGCGATGAAAACCGCTGATGGCACGCGCGATGGTGCCGGTGTGGTGATCGGAAATGCCAACGCAGACCACCGCAACTCCGGTGGCTACGTTTTATCCGGCCCGGAATTTTTAACCATCTTCAATGGCCAAACCGGTCGCGCGATGGCGACCACCAATTACGTGCCCGCGCGTGGCACTGTCAGTTCCTGGGGTGACGGATACGGCAATCGTGTGGATCGTTTTCTAGCGGGTGTGGCTTATCTTGATGGCACACGGCCCAGCCTGATTATGTCGCGCGGCTATTACACACGGGCGGTAATTGTGGCTTGGGACTGGCGCAACGGACAGTTAGCGCAACGCTGGACGTTTGATAGTAACAGCAGCGGCAACAGTGCCTACGCAGGGCAGGGCGCGCACAGTCTCACCATCGGCGATGTCGACAGTGACGGACGCGATGAAATTGTGTTTGGTGCAGCAACGATTGACGACAACGGGCGCGGACTTTACAGCACCGGTCTTGGTCATGGCGATGCGTTGCATCTCGGCAATTTCTTACCGAGTCGCCCTGGCCTGGAAGTGTTTATGGTGCATGAGTGTCCGAGCTGCTATGGCCAACACGGTGTGGAGATGCACGATGCGCGCACCGGACAAATTATCTGGAGTCATGACGGCGGACGTACCGACATCGGTCGTGGCGTTACCATGGACGTTGATCCGCGTTACGCTGGCAGTGAGAGCTGGGCGTCGGCAGGCGGCATGTATGCTGCCAATGGCACGCTGATTTCGTCGGCCAAACCAGGCTCGGCAAATTTCGCAGTCTATTGGGATGCAGACTTATTGCGTGAACAATTAAATGGCACCACCATCGATAAATGGAATTACAGCAACAGCACCAACAGCCGATTATTAACGGCGTATCAATCCGGCGCTGCGCAAAACAATGGTACCAAAGCAAATCCGGGATTATCCGGCGATATCCTCGGCGATTGGCGTGAAGAAGTCATCTGGCGTAACGATAGCA
Organism: Cellvibrio sp.; assembly: GCA_035490615.1. GTDB lineage: Bacteria > Pseudomonadota > Gammaproteobacteria > Pseudomonadales > Cellvibrionaceae > Cellvibrio. Next base: position 39,474 of record DATJLH010000201.1, on the reverse strand, counting down.
ATACACAGCTACTTATTTTTTCCACCACCGCGGTCACCACGCACAAGCTGCGCACGCTGATGCACGACTCTCAATATCGCGTTGCGATTGCCTGGCAAAACGTGGCTTACAATCAGCCGCCCCACACCAGTTATTTTCTGGGCGATGGCATGAGTGCACAGCCGGTACCGGACATTTATTTTGTCGGTACTGATCCCAATCCGCCGCTGGGTGGTTCAAGTTCCAGCTCATCCAGCTCCAGCAGTGGTGCGGCTATTGCCAATGGCACTTACGTGATTGAAGCGCGTTCCAGCGGCAAAGTGTTGACCGTGGCAAACAACAGCACCGCGAATGGTGCAAACGTTGTGCAATGGACCTACAACGGTGAATCCAATCAGCACTGGCAAGTGACATCCGTCGGCGACGGTTATTATTCCATTCGCGCAGAACACAGCAACGCCGCTTTGGATATTGCCGGCCCCACCTCGGCGGACGGTGCCAATATTATTCAAAACGCGTATGTGGGTGACCAGAATCAACGCTGGGCATTCCAGAGTGCTGGCGATAATTATTACGGTATTATTTCGCAATACAGCGGCAAAGCGGTGGATGTGGAAGCGCGCAGCCAGGCAGATGGCGGCAATATTTTGCAGTGGACTTATAGCGCCGCGACCAACCAGCAATGGAGTTTGACACCGGTGAGCGGATCTCCCGCTTCATCAATAACGATTCAGGAAAACACCACCGGTTTTTGCGGCGTTGATGGCACGATCGACAATAACAATGCCGGTTTTACTGGCAGTGGTTTTGCCAACACCACCAATGCGGCTAACCAGGGTGTGAATTGGCGGATCAGTACCGGCAGCGGCAGTTACACACTGACTTTCCGTTTCGCCAGCGTCGACAGTCGGCCTGCACAATTGTTGGTGAATGGCAGTGTGGTAACAAGTCTGGATTTTGCATCGACCGGTGCATGGACTTCCTGGGGTGAAGTGTCGACAACCGTGAATCTTCCTGCCGGTACGCACACGCTTCGGTTGAATGCCACGGGTAGCAGTGGTCTTGGCAATATTGATGCAATCACTGTGTCTGGTGATTCACCTGAGGCGGCAAGTTGCAGTGGTAGCACGCCGCCCAGTAGTTCCAGCAGCTCAAGCAGTTCCAGTACACCGGCTAATGGTTCCGTGTGTAATTGGTACGGTACTAACTTTCCAATGTGTGTTAATCAAGTTGATGGTTGGGGCTGGGAAAATCAACAAAGTTGTATTGGTGTGAATACCTGTAATTCACAATAAGCACCACCACAACTCCCTCGCATTGAGCGTGAGTTTAAGATTCTGAAATAGTAGATATTTGCACAATGCGAGTTTGGCGTTAGGGGAGGTGTTTCGAAACCCTCAAGTCAGGGACGACTTGAGGGAGCTACAGGGATGTATTCATGCGGTTTCGAAACACCTCCCCTAATGACAAACGGATTACGAAGTTCGCTTTTTGGAAATCTAACATCCATTCACGGCTTAAAATTCACCCGCCGATATCCCTGAAAGGTTTTCTTTATCACCAATAAAATCTCTTGCGGCGATAAATGTTTTATCTTATCCATCAAGGTAATGCGATCTGTCGACACAATATCCGGTGTCTCAATGTTGCTCGCGAAGGTGGGCTTGGCTGAGTCATATTTGTCCTGCGTCGTTAGCGAAGGCGCAACCTGATAAGTATTCAGTTGGCCCGCAATCACCGAATCTTCATGGCAAAACATAAAGCGGTCCGGATTTTCGTGAAATTGTTCAGGCACGCTCAATAATTTTTGTGCACCTTTTTTGCTCAGGATATATGAGCCCGCGCACCAGGATGTGGAATAGAGTCGATAGGTGCCGCGGCCTCGGTGAATGGAGGCGGGTTGTTTGTCGAGCTTGATGCGGTTGGTGGGTTTTTCCAAACGGATGATATCGAAGCCATCCGGCATCCAGCGGGTGTCGGTAACAAAGTAGCGAAAATCGCTGGAGATATGCAGGTCATCTTCAACAATAACTACATAATCATCCGGGCCGTCGGCACATATTTTCCAGGCGCGTGAATGACTTAGGAAACAGCCGACCTTGCCGCGTGTCCATTGGCGCTTGCCGTTGCGTGGGCGCGATGAAATAAAATGTTCATATTCGTCCTGCGACAAATCGCGCCCGTTTGTGGCCTCGAGTCGCTCAAAGCTGAGTTCCTGTTGCGCAAATTGTTGGCGGGAAAATGCCAGGCGGTCGACATCTTTCGCAAGATTGATCAATAAAATTCTCATGGTCCTGAATCCTTGAATGTCGTCAGATTATCTTCTACCGGATTTTTTCCGAGAATAGAACTTATTTTTTAAAAAATCGAGAATTTTTAAAAAGGTGTTATAAATCCATGGCAGGTTAATAAACAAAGAGGGAAAAAAAAGGCTCTCCAGTGGAGAGCCTTAATGAAACCTGTGTTTGTGATTGATGTTTTATAAGCGCTTATTTAGCGCAAGGGTGTCATCAGAGTTTCACATTCCTGTGCTGTCAGGTTTGCACCACAAACGGGAATCTGGTGTTGCGGTGTAGCATCACTGCGGTTGTTCGTCAGTGGGTTGCCCAACACATGGTTTACCGCGTTAAGGTTGTAACCATTGTCCTGCTCCGCCATCCAGAAGAAAATACCAGCCAATCCATTGTCTTTTGCGTATTGGGTTTTTAACGCAACCGTGCGCGGTGTTTCGATGCTGATAAACGACCCTATGCTTTCGTGAACCAGGTAATCGGCGTTGGCAATTTTATCGGTGTAGAGTGTGTAACCATTGCGCGGTTTTATGTCGCGGTCCAGGAAATTCTGAAACAGGTCATAACCTTCCACAACGCCAGCTTCCCATGAGCCGACACCGGCAATGCCCAATATCTGGTCCGCGCCGGTCCAATTCAGGTCACCGTAGGTTGTCGATCCGGTCAAGCCGTTGGTGTATTCGCTGATGTCGCCGGGCACAGTGGCTTTGGCGCGGTGATAATTTGCCGCACCGATCATCAACTTGTTAGCCGGTACGCCGAGGCTCTTCATGTAGTTGATAGTCCAGTGCGCTGATGTTCCCGCCGAAGAACCCACCGCATTGGGGTTGGTATAAAGCGGTGTGTGATGGGAAATTTCCCGCTCCCAGGCGCCGGTCAGGTCGTAGGTCATCAAATACAGCCGATCCATATACGGATGCACATTATCCCAATTGATTTTTTCCAGGCGCCCTAAACCAGCCGGAATGGCGGACGACAAGCGATAGGGTTTTCCGGTTTTGTTTGACAACCAATCCATCCCCGCGCGCAATTCCTGAATCAGTGTGGCGTAGTTGGCATCGTCAGCAGGGCTGGATGCGCCGGGCACGGAGCCGTCAGTGCCGGGATATTCCCAATCAATATCCACGCCGTCGAAATCAAATCGTTCGAGGAAGTGCACGATGGAATCCACAAACGCTTTGCGGCGTGTGGGGTTACCAGCCATCCAGTAAAAACCTTCTGACAAGGTCCAGCCACCGACGGATAAATCCAGTTTTAATTGCGGATTTTGTTCGCGCAGTTGATAGAGCACGCCAAACACACCACCCACATTCGCGGGGTCAAGTTCGTACTGGCTTTCGGTACCGGTCACCCCATTGGGCGCAACACCAACATTGCGCACAAACGCCGCTTCAAAATCGGCGAGCGCCATAGCGCCATCCGGTAAATTGCTTTGCGTACAGTTACGCATGACTGCCGCCGGTGCCGAGGTAGGGAAGCCACCGTCTTGCACATTGCTGGCACCGGGATAACAAATGCCGGCGAAGCCATAAACGATGCGGTGTAAATTGCTGGCGGCGAGTTTGGTGAAATCGAAACGGCGACCATATACAGCCCAGTCGCCGATGTAGGTCACGATTTCCGTACCGCTGGTGACGTTGTAGGTGTTGTGTTGCAGTGCGAGATTACCGGGCACTAATTTGGAAACCCGCGCACCGTTGTCGCCGTCCAGGCCACCGTGGTCACCGCCATTATCGGTTGCCGGTGAAATACCGCCTTGTTGGCCGGGCAGGGTGGATGGCGTATTCGAAATCCGCGCTGCATTGATTGCACCGGTCGGATTGAGATTACCTGCGTTGGGATTGCCGCTGACCGGTTGGGGCGTGCCGTAATCAATGGTGTTCGGAATGGGTACCGGACACAAATCCGGATCAGCGTAGCCCACCGCCGCAGACCATTGGCCGGGGTAAGCGGTGTTGCCCGGATGAATGGAATGGGTATCGACCAACGCGCGATACACAGCACCCTGGTACGCCACGTGGGTACCGGCGCTATAAATCTTGCCGCTGGTAAATTCTTCCGCGCAGAAACCGACATCGGGAATGTTGTTGCCATTGGAACTGCTGGAGCCTGAGCCACCGCACGCGGCTGCCGTGGTGGATGACCAGGCATTGGTATAGGCCCAGCCGACGCCGGGTTCATACGCGGAATTGCCGCTGGAGCACCAACCGGCGACAGCGCACGCATAATAGCCGCCGGCATGGGCGACTACACTGCCGGCCTGGTAGCTGGTGCCGGCAGTGTAGGCAGGGCAATTACCCGTACTTGAGGCGGAGCTGGCCACCGAGCTGCTCGAACTTGATACGGGTAGCGAACTGCTCGAACTTGCAGGGACGCTTGAGCTGGCAATTGAACTGCTGGAGCTGGGCACACTGGAGCTGTTATCGCAGGCTCCCAGATCTTCCCACGCATGTTGCCAGGCCCAGCCGACCCCGGGTTCATAGGGCCCGCCCACCGTGCACCATCCTCCCACTGTACAGCGATAAGCATGATTCACCTGTTTAACCAGGCTGCCGGTGGAATAACTGCCACTGGCATACGGAATTAATTCACTGCAGTTGTACGCGTAAGCCTGACCGACTGACATACTCATGATAAACATCAAGGCGAAAGCCTTTACTTTGATCATGTTTATTTCCTCTTATTATTTACGTTGTTTTGATAAACGCCCGATCACGGCAGGTCATTGCCTACCACCATTGGCCGATGACAAAGATGCAAGCGTTGGAGAGGTAAAACGGCGTTTCCCTGTGCGCAGACTCTTGTCGAACAGCGACAAAAAGGTGCCGCACATAAAACGTGGAAATGCGATGACAACGCTGTCTTAAAGAACACATCAAGCGATAAAAATAGCGTTATATCCCGGCGATTTTTATCTGACAACGTTGTCCATCAAAGCTATTGCTTTTGTGTGGTGCTTGTCAACCCACGTAAGGGAAAACTGCGGAGAGGAAAACAGATTGGTGGCAGACTTGTTGAAAAGAATGTCATGCGCCGGCTATGGCCGACGCAGCACATGGATTTTTCCCTGTTGTTCAGCAGAAAGTAATTCATCGGCAGGCAGCAGCGGCGAATCAATCCCTTTGCTGCCGGCCTCCACGCCGATCCAACAATTGCGTCCGTTTTGTTTGGCGGTATAGAGCGCGCGGTCGGCAATGTCGATAGTGTGTTCCCAGGACAAAGCCGCGGGTTTGTCGGTATAAAAGGGATAGGCCGCAAAACCGATGGAACAGGTGATGGTTAAATCAGAACCGGATTCAATAATAAAAGCGTGCTGCGCAATCATTTGGCGAATACGTTCGGCCATCTCGATCGCTTGCTTGCGTGCACAGAAGCGCATCACCAACAAAAATTCTTCGCCGCCCCAACGAACCAGATAATCGGATTCGCGCAACACCTCGCGCAGAACCCCGCTTAATTGTTGCAGTACCTGATCACCTGCTGCGTGGCCGTATTCATCGTTGATGTGTTTGAAGTGATCCAGATCGAGCAGCATAAAAACCAGATCGCTATCAGTAGGAATGGCGCCAGTGCCATCAGCTTGGGCCTTAACGTAATTGCGTGCGACGATAGCGGTATCTGCACCGATAAACTTGTTGAGGAAGCGCCGGTTGCGCAAGCCGGTCAAGGGATCGGTGAGGCTGGCTTCTTCCAGTTTGCGATTAATTTCCTGCAGGTGCATTTGCATCTGCTTTAAGTGCTGATTTTTTTGATCCAGCTCTGCGGTGCGCTCAGCCACTTTTTTATCCAGGTGACGGTGAATATCCAGCAGTTGCAAATGCGTGTGAACCCGTGCCAACAATTCTTCGCGCGCAACCGGCTTATGTAAAAAGTCATTGGCGCCGAGGGAGAAAGCCGTGACGAGATCCTGCAATTGGGTTCGTGCGGTGAGGAAAATAATCGGCAGTTCCTGCGCCGAAAATTGTTGGCGTAAGGTCTGGCATACATCGTAACCGGACAGGTGCGGCATCATGATATCCAGCAGCACCAGGTCCACTGGTTGCTCACGCTGAATCAGCTCAATAGCCTCTTTTCCGCTGCTGGCTTCCAGAACCTGATATTGTTTAAGCGATAGATAATTGCACAGCACTTTGCGATTCACCGCATCATCATCCACGATCAAGATGCGGGCGATAAAATCCTCAGCAAGTTGTTGATGAAATGCTGTCAGGTTGGCTTCTGTGTGGCTCGGCTGCTCAATCGAATCATCAAGCGCCGGGCCGCCTTCTACCGAAGGCGTCGGATCTGCATAATCAATGTTGCGCGCTTGCCAGGGCAGGTTAAACCCGAATTCCGACCCGCTTCCCAGCGTCGAGGCCACAAACACCTGGCCGCCGTGCAGTTCGATGAGTTTACGTGTGATCGATAGCCCCAAACCAGTACCCGCCTGGGTGCGGCGCACGGAATCTTCCACCTGGTGAAAGGCTTCAAAGATAGTATCGAGTTGCTCGGCAGGAATACCGCTGCCGGTATCCATCACCTTGACCTGTAAATTATCCCCATCAATGTGGGCGGTAACCGTCACTTCTCCTTGATCAGTGAATTTAATGGCGTTACCGATCAGGTTATGCATGATCTGGATCAGGTGATCCTCATCGGCATAAATACCGGGCAGGTCCCGGGGTATGTTATTGCGCAGCACCAGTGGCTTGTTACCCACCAGCGGGCGCGATAAGGCCAGTACCGTGTCTACCAGGGTATAAAAATCGAGCATTCGTGGATGCAATTTGACGTTTTGGTTTTTGAGTTTGGAAAAATCAAGAATGTCATTGACCAGATTCGCCAGGCGTTTACCGCTGCTGACAATCATGGCCAGGTTTTCCTGGGTGGCTTCCGGTAATTTGCCGGTGACGCCGTCCAATAAAGATTGGGCCAAACCGATAATGCCATGCAAAGGCGTACGCAATTCGTGGGAGGTGTTGGCAAGAAAGTCATCGCGCATTTTATCCAGCGCCTGCAAGCGTTTAACCAGTGATCGCTCCTGCTCAACTTTTTTTCGTTCATAATCCAGCTTGATTTGTTGTGTGTGAATAAACCAGTAAACCAAGCCGGCGATCACCAGGATATATAAGGTATACGCCCACCAGGTGCGCCATAGCGGCGGCAGGATATGCAGGGTGACGGCAGTGCCTGCGTCATTCCACACGTCATCGTTATTTGACGCTTTTACATGGAACACATAAGTGCCGGGGCTGAGGTTGGTGTAAGTGGCGCTGTGTCTAACGCCGACGTGGTTCCAGCCATTATCGAAGCCTTCCAGAAAATACGCATACTGGTTCGATTCCGGCGAGCGAAAATTTAACGCCGCAAATTCAAACGAAAAAACCGACTGATTATATTTCAGCGTGATGCTGCTGGTGGTGTTGATGGATTGATTCAAAGGTGATTCTTCGCCAATAGCAACGGGCTGATTGAACACCAGAAAATCCGTCAGTACGACTGGCGGCTTGACCGGATTCACATCGAGATCCTGCGGGCGAAACAACGTAAACCCTTTGCTGTTACCAAAAAATAATTCACCGGTGCGCAACCGTATGGGTGTGTTACGGTTGAATAAATTACCGCTCAAGCCGCTGTTGCTATCGTAGTGGCGGAAACTGTTATCACGCGGGTCGAGGCGCGATAGCCCCTTTAAGGTGCTCAGCCATAAATAACCCTGCTCATCTTCTTCTATCCCGGTGACCACCTGGTCAGCCATGCCTTCGGCGATACCGTAATGAATAAATTCATTGGTGCCCCGGTCCAGCCGATGCAAGCCGCCGCCGTTGGTGCCGATCCACAATTGATCCCGGCTGTCTTCATAGATCGTCCAGACAAAGTTGTTGTGTAATGACCTGGGGTTTTGTTCATCCTGTCGATAATGCCTCGTGAACTGGCCGCTGGTGCGATCAAACAGATAAAGGCCGTGCACGCCGCCCACCCACAAATTGTTCTGGCTATCTTCAAGCAAGACGCGGCCATAGAGTTTGGTATCGCCATTCAGCTGTTCGCGCTCGGGCAGGTAACTGGTGAAACTGTCGCTGTCGGCGTGATAGCGGTTAAGCGCTTCTTCGGTGACAACCCATAGTGTGCCTTCCCGATCAATCAGGACATCCCAGGCTTCGCGGCCCACCAGGGCGCCCGGCTTTTTTGCATCGGGGAGATAATGAATAAACCTGTCGCTACCCTTATTGCGGCGATTCAAACCGCGATCCCAGGTGCCTACCCACAGGGTTTGCTGCGCATCTTCCACAATGGACAGCACGGTGCTGCCACTGATGCTGTGGGGATCATCGGGGTTATGTACAAAACGGGTAAAGGTTTGGGTGTCCCGCTCAAAATAATTCAAGCCAAAACCGGCACCGATCCACAGGTTGCCTTGTTGATCCTCAAACCCTGCCAGTATGCCACCGTCAGCCACGCTGTTGGCGTTGTGGGGGTTGTGGCCGTAGTTATTAAACACCGACGCGCGTTTGTCGACCATGTCGACACCGGAAGGAAAATAACCGATCCACATATCCTGATTGATATCGCGATAAATACTGCGTACCACATGGTTGCCGGGGCCGGTGGGATTGGCTTCAGAAAAGCGAAAGCGCGAATAATCATTATTGTCGGGATTGAAAATATGCAGAGAGGTCCCGTCGCCGAGCCAGATGAGTCCTTGTTGATCTTCGTTGATATCCAGCACTGCATCACTTTTTTCGCCGCTGTGATGGTGCACTGCAATAAAACGATCATTGGCGCGATCATAGCGATGCAGGCCACCACCCAAGGTGCCGACCCACAATCGGTTATGGCTGTCGACAAACAATTCGCGCACGCTGTTGTGGGTCAGGCCGGAATGGGTTTCGGGTGCGGAGGCGGGCGCGTTATCGGGATTGTGGCGATAATGGCGAAACCGGTTGCTGTCCGGATCAAAACGGGTAACGCCGCGGGCATTGTAGCCAATCCACAATATGCCTTCATGGTCTTCCGCAATTGCCCAGGCCATACGTTCAACGCCGGGTTCTTCCGGTAAGGCAGAATCATGGATAGCCTGGGTTGTTTGTTCTTCGGGATTAAAATGGTAAAAGCCGCTGGTGCTGGCCAGCCACAAGCGGCCCTGACGATCCTCCAGCATATCCCGGACGTCATTCGAGTCTCCGGTCTGGCCGGCGATGTTGTAACGCGAAAAATCGTCGGTGGTGGGGTTGTAACGATTCAGCCCGGCACTGGTGGCAATCCATAATTGACCGCTGCGGGTACGCAATAAATGGTGGATGGTATTGGAGCTGATGCTGCGCGGATTATTTTCCTGGTGGCGGTACACCTTGAGTTCATAACCGTCGTACCGCGCCAGGCCATTGTCGCCACCGAACCACATAAATCCCTGGGCATCCTGATGAATGCTGTCAACCAGCCCGAGCGTTTCGGTCACGGCGGGAAGGATATGCCGGAAGATTAAATTCGGCGGCGGTTTGGGTGAGGCAGACGCCTGCGCAGCTGACGCGGTAGCGGTAAGCAGCAGTGTCAGGAGCAAACCCTGTATCGCACAGCGTGTTGTTGTGCGGGTATTAGAGCGCGAGAGGAACCCCGGCAACCTGAATCCATCCGATGCATTTGGCTGGCGCAACAAGCGGATGCCAAACAATAGTCTTATCACCAAAAAACCTCGTTTCTCACTATCTTATACTCAAGCTATCAGCCAGGGTTTCCGCGCAATCAGGGCGGCGGAACCTTCACACAGTGTAGACCAGGTTGCTGTTTTTCTCGCGCGCGTTGCGTTCGATTCCGAGAATGTTTGGCGGAGCCCTTGGTTAGCTAATTAACAAAGCTCGGTCCTGCGGTTGTATTCCCGGGAAGCGCCACGTTATATTGAATTTCCCTTTGGTGTTGTTTGCCTACAGACACACGCTGGAAACAGGAGCGGCATGAGCATACTGACCCCCACGCAACACCTCACCTTAACCAGGCTGGCCCACAAGGGGTCACAGTGGTTGTTGGCCCCGGCGCTTTGGTTAAAGCGTCCGAGTCTGGTGCGTTGGCAAATTCAATTGCTGGAAGGTTTCAGTTACCGCAAACTCAGCCATTTTTTTTATGATGCGCTGGCCGCTTCAGGTCATCCCGAGGTTGCGCGCGATTTATTGTTTGCGCACATCAATCGCCTGGCGAGTCGACCAGTCAATGTCAGTGCCAAAACTTTGCGTCCCTATTCACCGCCGTTGGCGCAATTCACTCGCACAGAAAAACACCACGCACTGACTAAAGTCCTCGCCGATCTGGAAGCGCAGGGCGTGCGGCCCTTTTTATGTTTTGGTGTGTTGTTGGGTTTTTTGCGCGAAGGGGATTTTATGCAGCACGATGCTGATCTGGATATCGGCATTTTATTACAGGAGCACAGCTGTAATCAGGTTTACGCCATACTGAAGAAAATGGGCTATCACATCGACAGCCATCAACCCGATCCCTGGCCTTGTCGATTGAAAGTTACGGTACCCGGCACAGAAATCCCGGTGGATATTATTTTCTTCCATCCACATGAAGGCAAACTGCAAACCTTTGCGGAATGCTACGGCCATTTACTGATTCGCAACCGTACTGCCTTCACACTAACGCGTGCAGAGTTTCAGGGAATCACCGCCTGGATTCCGGAAAACCCGGAAGCCTTCCTGACCGAAAATTATCAGGATTGGCGCCACAAGGCCGATTATCATCACTGGGTGTTAACCTCACCTCTGACGGATTTCAGCCAGCCTATTGTCGAATATTGTCTCGCGCGTGAATTGGCATACAGCTTGTATCGAAATCGTTTGCATACGGTGATGCGTTTGATGGCGATAGGAAAGAGTCGCTACGCGCACAGTCCATTCTGGCAGGAACTGATCATAGGGCAGGTATCATGAAAATCATTTATACCAAGATGGTCGCCGATTTATTTCATCCCGGTCACGTTAATTTTTTACGCAATGCGCGGGCATTGGGCGATCGCCTGGTCGTGCATGTGGTGAGTGATGATCGTGTCACGTCGTTCAAGCGGCAGCCGGTAATGAGCCAGGCGGAGCGGCTGGCCGTGGTGGCAGCCTGTCGTTACGTGGATGAAGTTGTTGAAGAGGGTCCGCGTATTATCACGCCGGAATTTATGCAGCAAAAAGGCTACGCCATCTACGCATTTGCGTGTTGTGGTACAGAAGAAGTTGTGACCAAGCGACGGGATTGTCCGGACCTGCCTGATCATATGTTGGGTATATTGTCCTACACGGACGGGGTTTCCACTACCGGGTTGATACAGCGTGTGCAACAACGTTTGCAACAGGCGGAAACATCACTTGAACGCCACGACCTTTCCCATGTGTAGGCCATGCGCTCTAAGTCGATGCATTGTTAAGAAAATAAAACGGCTTCCTGTTTAAGCGCAGTCGAAGTGGTCGCTGTTTTATATCCTGCCGGATATTTTTCTCCCCAAATGGCAGTACCAATCCGCAGGTGCGTGGCACCGCAGTCAATCGCAATCGCATAATCCTTACTGAAACCCATTTGACAATGCGACAAACCATAGTGATCAGCGAGCTTGCGCAATGCTGTAAAATGGGGCGCCGGTGCATCCGTTTTGGGCGGGATGGTCATTAAGCCGGTGATGGGAAGATTCAGAATGAGGCAGTGTTCGATCAAATCCGGCGCAAGCTCAGGCGCAATGCCATTTTTGCTTTCCTCCTTGCCGATATTCAGCTGCACAAAAAATTGTTGCGTCGCCAATGACTCAGGTTCTTCTTTAAGTAACCGCGCCACAATATCGGCCTGGCGTATGCTCGCTATACCTTCAACGTGATGAAAATGCTGCATGATGCGGCGGATTTTATTGGATTGTAAAACCCCAAAATAGTGCAAATGCAAATTGTGCGGGTGCACATATTTTTTCTCACTTTCCTGCCAATATTTTTCGGCGAAATGCCGATGCCCTGCGTTCGCCAAGGCCTCAATTTCCGCAAAGCGACGCGCTTCGGCCGCAATGGTGACAAGCCCACCTGCACCAACAAAGTGCCGGATATTGGGTTGGTTCATGAAGTTGGTGTAACGTTCCTGCAGTGATTCATAATGAGGTAAGGATATTGCCAAGCATTCCATGATCATAGCCCTCTATGAAAATAAGAAACACGCGGACACACACGATTCGAATCTACACCAAAAAATTTTCCTGCGAAACAAGTAATGTCACAGTGTCGAAACATTTTCCAGTTATGCTGATAGTAGCCTTTATCCGCGTTTTATGTGCGCTGACTAACAGTTTCCATCAGGGCGATCAGTGTGGCTATTCGCGCATTGGAGAGCTGACGATAGTCAGGGTAGGGCGTCACGATTACGCGGTGGTTCTCATTTATCGCAAAATGATTATCAAGCCAGGTTAATGGTGGCAGATCGAGTGTGGCGGCGTAAGTTTTACCCGCGACGAGGTGGAAGGTACTGTGTTTTGCATGAACTTGCGGTGTGCTAAATAACAAAGCGGCAATAGATGCCGGTTGAAAGAGTCGCGTATCCCGGTAGGTTTGCCAGGTATCCGGCAAATCAGTCATGCCAGTAGCAGTTTCCCTGCTATTTTCCCAATTAAAAAGAAACTTTGCGTATACGTTAAAAACCTTTCGCCAGTGATTACTGGTATGCCTGACAATGTGATCTATCTCACCTGGCACAAGCCCGCGCAGTTCATTCATCCTGGGGTAATCGTCAATGGGCGGGCGATTGGCGATATAGATTTTTATAGGGCTTTCTTCCGTGCCAAAACCAACCGGAGAAAAGTTTTTTTGGATCACATTATTTTCCAGAATATAAACATAGTGGGCACATTCATGGCCTAATGTACCCAATGGGTGATGCCGCGACATTTTCCTTTTTAGTGATTACTCCTTAGGGCTCATACGCCAGCACCGGACTCAACCACCGTTCCAGTTCCTGCACACTCATCCCCTTTCTTTCTGCCAGACTTTCCACCTGGTCTTTCTCTATTTTTCCGGTAGGGAAATAAACGGATTCAGGGTGCGAGAAATACCAGCCGGATACGGCGGCGGTGGGGAGCATGGCGAAATGCTCGGTGAGGGTGATGCCGGTATTTTTCTCGGCGTCGAGCAATGTGAAAAGTGTGGCTTTTTCCGTGTGATCCGGGCAGGCGGGGTAGCCGGGGGCTGGGCGGATGCCTTTGTATTGCTCTTTAATTAAATCGTCGTTCGATAAATTTTCTGCGCGATCATAGCCCCAGAATTCTTTACGCACCCGTTGGTGCATATGTTCGGCAAAGGCTTCGGCCAGGCGATCCGCGAGCGCTTTGACCATGATGCTGTTGTAGTCATCACCGGCGTTCTGGTATTGCCTGGCGAGTTCTTCGGCCCCGATACCGGCGGTGACCGCAAAGCCGCCGACGTAATCCTGTTTGCCGCTTTCTTTGGGAGCGATAAAATCTGCCAGTGAGAAATGCGGCTTGGTTTCCATGCCCTGCTTCAGATGTTGCTGGCGAATGTGATGCAGGGTTGAAATTTGTTTTCCGTTTGCATCGTAAACGGCGATGTCATCGTGATTAACAGTGTTCGCTGGCCAGAAACCAATAACGCCGTTAGCGCGAATCAGTCTTTCGTCGATCAGCTTGCGCAGCATTTGTTGGGCGTCGTCAAACAGGTTACGCGCCGCTTCACCGACAATCTCGTCGTTGAGAATTTTCGGGTATTTGCCTGCCAGGTCCCAGCTGATAAAGAAGGGTGTCCAGTCAATAAAATCGACTAAGGTATTCAAGTCATAATCTTCAAACACTTTGATGCCGGTAAATTCCGGCGTCGGCGGAGTGTAATTTTCCCAATCGAGTTTCAATCCTTTGTCGATAGCTTCGGGATAGGTGCGCACGGTGCCGCGCGGTTTACGGTTGGCGTTGCGCTCGCGTACTTCGATGTATTCCTGTTTAAGGTCGTTGACAAATTTCGGGCGCAGTTCATCCGAAAGCAGGGTGCTGGCCACGCCCACCGCACGCGAGGCATCGGGCACATACACAACCTGGTTCAGTTTGAAGGCTGGATCGATCTTCACCGCCGTGTGGGCCTTGGATGTTGTTGCGCCGCCGATCATGAGCGGTTTGTCGATGCCCAAGCGCTCCATTTCCCGTGCGACAAACACCATCTCGTCCAGCGATGGGGTAATTAAACCGGATAAGCCGATGATGTCGCAGTTTTCGCGCACAGCGGTTTCCAGAATTTTGTCGCAGGGGACCATCACGCCCAGATCGACGACCTGAAAGTTATTGCATTGCAGCACCACACCGACAATGTTCTTGCCGATGTCATGCACATCACCTTTTACGGTAGCCATCAGGATCTTGCCGTTGGGCTTGGAGGCTTCCGTTTTTTCCGCTTCGATAAACGGCTGTAAATAAGCCACCGATTGTTTCATCACGCGTGCGGATTTTACGACTTGTGGCAAAAACATTTTGCCGGCGCCGAACAAATCGCCTACCACGTTCATGCCGTCCATTAGGGGCCCTTCGATCACATCTAAGGGGCGTGGATAGGATTGTCGCGCTTCTTCCGTATCGGCTTCGATGTAGGTGGACACGCCTTTTACCAAGGCATACTCAATCCGTTTTGCAATGGGCAGGCTGCGCCATTCCAGGTCTTCCTTTTTCTCGCCGGTGGAACCGTCGCCGCGATATTTTTCCGCAATCTCCAGCAGCGCTTCAGTGCCGTTGGCGGTGCGGTTGAGAATCACATCTTCAACCTTGTCTTTCAGTTCTTTGGGTAGATCGTCGTACACCGCCAACTGGCCGGCGTTAACGATACCCATATTCATGCCGGCTTTGATGGCGTAATACAAAAACACCGAGTGAATGGCTTCGCGCACCGGGTTGTTGCCGCGAAATGAGAAGGACACGTTGGACACGCCGCCACTAACTCCGGCGTGGGGCAGGTGGGTGCGAATCCAGCGCGTGGCTTCAATAAAATCCACGGCGTAATTGTTGTGGTCTTCAATACCTGTTGCGACCGCAAAGATATTCGGGTCGAAGATAATGTCTTGCGGTGGGAAGCCAAGCGTGTCCACCAACAAACGATAAGAACGTTCACAAATTTCCTGTTTGCGCGCCTGGGTATCGGCCTGGCCGGTTTCATCGAACGCCATGACCACCACGGCGGCGCCGTAGCGCATGCACAATTTGGCCTTGTGCAGGAACTCCGCTTCGCCTTCTTTCAAGCTGATGGAGTTGACGATGGGTTTGCCCTGAATACATTTCAGGCCGGCTTCGATCACTTCCCACTTGGAAGAGTCCACCATGATCGGCACGCGCGCGATATCCGGCTCACCGGCAATTAAATTCAAGAAACGCACCATGGCTTTTTCGGCATCGAGCATACCTTCGTCCATGTTGATATCGATCACCTGCGCGCCGTTTTCAACTTGCTCCAGGGCGACTTCCAGTGCGGTGGAGTAGTCTTCTTCTACAATCAAACGTTTAAAGCGCGCCGAGCCCGTCACGTTACAACGCTCGCCAACGTTTACAAATAAGGAATCCTTGGTGATGTTGAAGGGTTCAAGGCCGGATAAACGGCAGGCCGGTTCGATATCGGGAAGCGGGCGCGGCGGGTATTTGGCCACGGCATCGGCAATGGCCTTGATGTGTTCCGGTGTGGTGCCGCAACAACCGCCGATAATATTCAAAAAGCCGCTCGCGGCGAACTCTTCAACAATTGCCACCATTTCTGCCGGCGTTTGGTCGTATTCACCAAATTCATTGGGCAGACCGGCGTTGGGGTGAGCCGACACGTAGCAGCCTGCCACGCGCGATAATTCCTGCACGTATTGGCGTAATTCCTTTGCGCCCAGTGCGCAGTTCAAGCCCATGCTGAAGGCTTGCGCGTGGGCGAGGGAATTGTAAAAGGCTTCGGTGGTTTGGCCGGATAAGGTGCGGCCAGAGGCGTCGGTAATGGTGCCGGAAATCATGATCGGTAATTCAAAGCCGATTTGATCAAAGTATTGTTTTACCGCGAACACCGCCGCTTTCGCGTTCAATGTATCGAAGATGGTTTCAATCAGAATTAAATCTGCGCCGCCCTTGACCAGGCCATCAACCGATTCCAGATAATTTTCGACCAATTGATCAAAAGTGACGTTGCGCGCGCCGGGGTCGTTCACATCGGGCGAAATGGAACAGGTGCGACTGGTCGGCCCGAGCACACCGGCAACGAAACGCGGCTTGGCTGGATTCAATGCCGTGACTTCATCGCATAATTCACGGGCCAGTTTGGCGGCCGCAAAATTTAATTCGTGGCTCAGATCCTCCATGTCGTAATCCGCCATGGAAATGCGCGTGGAGTTGAAGGTATTGGTTTCGAGAATATCCGCACCGGCATCCAGGTAGGCGCGCTGGATTTCACGAATCACATCCGGCTTGGTGATACAGAGCAGGTCGTTATTGCCGGCAATATCCATGTGGTAATTAGCGAAACGTTCGCCGCGATAATCCGCTTCTTTTAATTTGTAACTCTGGATCATGGTGCCCATGCCGCCATCCAGAATCAGGATGCGTTGTTGAATGGCTTGGTGAAGGGCGGCGATATGGGCCTGACGCTCTGGGGATATGCTCATGAAAAACCTGTATATGTCGCGTAGCCCGGCTGGAGAACCAGTCGGCTGGAAAGAAAATTGATCAAAAAAATGCCCGTGATTCTACCAGATAAAGGGGACAGACGCGGATATTACAAATGTCACAAGCTCCCACAGCTCCATAGAACTAACGCAGCGGGTTGACTATCCTTGAGGTATTGCGCGTTAGCTGATCCCTGTTGTGCCCAACCCACGGAGTCTCACCATGAATAACAATAATCTTGCCCGCACCCTGTTTTTGGGCGTATTGCTGACATTGCTTGCCCCCTGGGTAGCGGCAGCAGAAACCCATGAGTTCCAGGTTCACAAGGCTGTGCAGTGGGCTCAACCCGAAGGTATCCCGCTGACGCTGGATATCTACGTTCCCCAAACTGGTAAAAAGGCGTATCCGGTGCTGGTGATCTACCACGGCGGCGGGTGGCTGATTAACGACAATTCCCCGATGGCCGCTATGTCCGAATATATCGCCTCGCACGGCGAGTTTGTGGTGGCCAATATGAACTACCGGCTGTTGCCGGATAACCACAACACCACAACCCTGAACCAGATGGTGGAAGACGCCTTTGGCGGATTGCTGTGGGTTAAGGATCATATCGCACGCTACCAGGGGGACCCCGCCCGCATCGCCATTACGGGTGACAGTGCCGGTGGGCATTTGGCGGCCATGATCCTGATGAGCGGCCGCAAACTGGAGAGTAATGGCTTCAAAGGAAAGTCGTTAGGGTTTAAGCCGACCTATCTACCCAAAGGCAAGACTGCCGAAAAAGTAGCCAAGCGCGATGGTTTGAAGGTACAGGCGGCCATCATCAGTTACGGCGCCTTTGATCTCTATGAGGCGGTGAAAGGGGGCTTTGAGAAGCCGTCCAATATGTTCTGGCAATTCGCCAAGGCTGAGCCGCGCGGCATCTTTGGTAATGACATCAACGTTACGGATCACCCCGAGTACTACAAAGCTGTTTCACCGATCTACAACATTCCGGACGCCAAGGATTATCCGTTGCCCCCGCAGTTTATCCACGTCGCTGAAAATGACACGCTCACGACTCCGGCAATGGTAGGGCACTATGTGGAACTGCTGAAAAAGGCTGACCAGCCGGTAACCTATAAGATTTATCCCGGTCGCGCCCATGGTTTTATGGACGGTGGCTGCAACACGCATGCAGGCACCTGTTTTGAGAAGGATGCCGTCCCGGTATTGGACGACATGCTGGTGTTTTTGCGTAAAACCTTGCGCTGATGGCGTTTGATCCAGGCTATCAGCCTGATTGCAAATTCATGGTGTTTTAGCCGGTGGCTTTACAGTAGAATACCCGACTAAATTAATCAGGTAATCCGGGGTTAAGCAGCAGGTATGAGTGTTAACGTAGAAATCACTGAATCGGCCCAGCAGTATCTCAAAGAGTTACTGGACAAACAGAAGGATAACGACGGCATCGGCATCCGGATGTTCGTGGCCAGTCCGGGCACACCACAGGCGGAAACCTGTATTGCCTATTGTCGCCCCGGTGAAGAAAAGGACGGCGACGAGATTGTCCAGCTCAATGGCTTCAAAGCCTACTTTGAAGGCCGCAGTTTGCCGTACCTGGAAGAGGCCAAGGTAGACTATTCGCCGGATCGCATGGGTGGCCAGCTCACCATCCGCGCGCCCAACTCCAAGATGCCACGGGTGACTGACGACAGCCCGCTGGAAGACCGTATCAACTACGTGCTGTACAACGACGTTAACCCCAGCCTCGCCGCTCACGGTGGCAATGTCAGCCTGGTTGAAGTGACCGACGATATGATTGCCGTACTCAAATTCGGCGGTGGCTGCCAGGGTTGTGGCGCGGTGGCGGTAACGCTCAAGCAGGGTATCGAAGTACAGCTGATGGACAAACTGCCCGAATTAAAAGGCATCCGTGACGTAACGGATCATACGGATCGTTCAAACGCCTATATCTAGCCATTTTTCTCTCTAACAGGCACCGCTGATTGGCGGTGCCTTCCCGTCAGAGCCTGTTTTCAAACTTCTTCTTCGCGTTTTCCCTGGCACATAAATTTCTTCTCTTTGAGAATAATTATCATTGATGTTGTAAATGATTCTCGATAATATGCGCGCATTATTCTTCTTTGCGTCTCATTATTATTTAAGGGATCATCATGAACTTATCCAGGCCCGCCGCCACACACATCGTCTCAAAGAAACATTCTTCCGCTACACGACTGACCACCACCGCCTTGTCTTCCGCGATGTTATTGGCCTCGTCGGGGTTGGCTATCGCTCAGGATGAGTCACCAAAAGCCTTGAATACCGTAAAGATCGAGGCTGACGCCGTCGAATCACCCTACAAGGCTGATACGGTCAGTTCCCCAAAATTCACCCAGCCGCTCCGTGACACGCCGCAAACCATCCAGGTGATAACTAACCAGGTATTTACCCAGCAGGGTGCAACCACGCTGACAGAAGCACTACGTAATAGCGCCGGTGTGGGCACTTTTTATGCGGGTGAGAACGGTAACACCACAACCGGTGATGCGATTTATATGCGCGGCTTTGACACCTCAAGCAGTCTGTTTGTGGACGGCATCCGGGACCTGGGCTCGATCTCACGCGATCTGTTCAATATTGAACAAGTTGAGGTTGCAAAGGGGCCGGCCGGCACCGATAACGGACGAAGTGCACCCACCGGGGCTATCAATCTGGTCAGCAAACAGGCGTATCTGGAAGATGCAATTTCCGGTACGGTTACCACAGGCACTGACGAACAGAATCGTGTAACGGCGGATATCAACCAGACCTTGGCCTTACCCGGCAGTGCGTTGCGGTTAAATCTGATGTGGCAGGACAGTGATGTTGCCGGTCGCGATCATGTGAACAACAAGCGCATCGGTATTGCCCCGTCTCTGGGTTTTGGGTTGGACGGCGCAACCCGCGCTTACGTGAACCTGTTGTATGTAAAACAGGAAAACATCCCTGATGGTTATGTTCCGACGGTTGGCCTGCCTCATTGGGAGCCACAACCGGGGCTTGAGCAACTCGTGGGCAACCCGGTAGACCCGAACAACTTTTACGGTACCCGCGATGATCACGATGACGTCACGGCCAAGATGGCAACACTGCGTATCGAACACGATCTGGCTGATAACATAACCGTGACCAACAGCCTGCGCTGGGGCGAGACCGAGCAAGATTATTTGCTCAGCGCATTCATGAGTACAGGAGCGGTAGACGGTGAGGGCAATCCAACCGGCAACATCCGTTGGACTGATGTAAATGATTTGTCTACCTATACCCTGACACGCGGCAACAATACGTTTAAAGACATCACCAATGAGATCCTGACCGACCAACTCAACCTGCGTGTTGATTTCACCACGGGCAATATCGAGCACAACCTGAGCACCGGCGTGGAACTGACACGGGAAGAACAAATCAGCTACGGCGTTGCCAGCACGGGCAGCCGCCCGGCGGCTAATCTCTATAATCCCGACTGGAACGACACCGGCGACCTGACCGCATCGCGCAGTGGCGCCAACAGTGAAGGCCAGACCGACACTGTGTCGTTTTATGTCTTTGATACCCTGAAATTCAGCGAGCAATTCCTGGTGACTGGCGGCGTACGTGCCGATCGCTATAAGACGGAATACAGCAGCAATGCTATCTGCAACAACGGCACGGGTCGTGGCGCGGTGCCATGCAACGGCGCGCCGGTCGGCAGCATCGTCAGTACATTTGACGGCGAGGCAGAAGACACCCTGGTTAACTGGAAGCTGGGCGCAGTGTACAAGCCGGTGGAGGTTGCCAGTCTTTATGCCAATGTCGCTATTTCGCAACAACCACCCGGTGGCACAAACTTTCAGCTGAGTGATTCAGCGAGCAATGCCAATAACCCGAACCTGGATCCACAAAAAGCTGAAACCCTTGAAGTGGGTACCAAGTGGGATGTGTATGAAGACGCTTTGTCCTTGAATCTCGCATTGTTCCGCACGGACATTACCAATGAAATCAATTCACAAGACCTGGATGATCAGGGCAATCCGACCCAATCAGGTGAGAAAGTGGTTGAGGGTATCGAGTTGTCTGCGGTCGGCAACATTACGGAACATTGGCAAATCACCGCCGGTTATACCAGCATGAACACCGAAGTGGAAAATGGACCGGAGGTGGCAGCGGACGGCACCAATAACCTGACCTATACCCCCGACGAAGCTTTCACCAGCTGGACCAGCTACCGCTTCCCCTTCGGCCTGACCATTGGTGGCGGCGCTCGCTACACGGCCGGCCTGCACAGAGGTACCGACGGAGCTGTTGGTACACCGGCCATCACTGAGTCGTACACGGTGTTTGATGCCGTTGTGTCTTACGAGGTAGCCGACAACCTGACCGTGCGATTAAACGCATACAACCTGGCCGATAAAGAATATGTCGCGGCCATTAACAAGAGTGGTTATCGCTACAACCCGGGCATGTCTCGTACCTTCCTCCTCAGTGCGGATTTACGGTTCTGATCAGGACGGGTTTTATGTTAATTCACATACCCGAAATACTGAGCAAGGCCGAGGTTAGGGAATGCCGAAGGCGTCTGGCGGAAATCGAATGGGTTGATGGCCGGGCGACCGTGGGTCCGCAGGGGGCACAGGTCAAACGCAATCGCCAACTGCCGGTTGAATCGCCCGTCGGGCGTGAGTTGGGCGAACTGATCCTGCAGCGGTTGTACGCTAATCCGTTGTTTATGTCTGCCGCATTACCCCTGCGTTCGGTACCGCCGCTGTTTAACGCCTACAGCGGCGGTGAACATTATGGGTTCCATGTGGACGGTGCTGTTCGGCAACTGCCGTTCAGCACCCTCAGTTTGCGCACAGATCTTTCCACCACGTTATTTTTAACGGAACCCGAAGACTACCAGGGTGGTGAACTGATCGTGCAGGATACTTATGGCGTTCATGAGGTAAAACTGCCGGCCGGTGATGTCATTCTGTATCCCTCCTCGAGTCTGCACAAAGTTGAACCTGTCACCCAGGGTGAACGCTTGTGCAGCTTTTTCTGGACGCAAAGCATGGTGCGTGACGATTGGCAACGTAACATGCTGCACGAACTGGATTGCAATATTCAGTCCTTGCGCCAGCAACTCGGTGATTCAACGGAAGTACTCGGTTTGACTGGCCACTATCACAACCTGCTGCGGCAATGGGCGGATGTATAAGCCGGATGAGTAAAAAAAATAAACTGACATCGCGTTTCATCTGGCTCGGCACCGTTCGTCAATGGCACTGGATTAGTTCAGCCATCTGTTTAGTCGGCATGCTCCTCTTTGCTATTACCGGCATTACGCTCAATCACGCGGCGCAAATTCAGGTAACGCCGCACGTCGAAACCATTGAGGCGGACGTGCCGGGTGAATTGTTGCAGCAGCTGGTGATACCGGATGAAGAAAAAGCACCGCTGCCGGAAAACCTGGTGCAATGGCTAAGTGCGAAACACGCCATTCGCACGCAGGAGCGGTTGGCCGAATGGAGTGATGAAGAAATTTATGTGTCTTTACCGCGCCCCGGTGGCGATGCCTGGTTAACGATCAATATCACCAGCGGTGAACTTTTTTATGAAAAAACCGAACGCGGGTGGATTTCCTACTTCAACGATTTGCATAAAGGGCGCAACACCGGCGTGGTGTGGTTCTGGTTTATTGATGTGTTTGCGGTGGCGTGTGTGATCTTTTGTATCACCGGCCTGGTGTTGCTCTACCGCCATGCCGGCAGTCGCCCGACAACCTGGCCGGTGGTGGGGTTGGGATTGGTTATCCCGCTCCTGCTGGCCATCCTGTTTATTCATTAATGTTTCATGGAGAAGTGAATTATGGGTTCGCGTTTGTTTGCGATGTTGCTGACCATTATGTCTACCGCTGTTTGCGCGGGGGAGTTGGCTGTTTCACTGGAAATTCCGCGTCTGGATGTGGCGGAATACCATCGTCCTTACACTGCCTTATGGGTGGAGGATAAGGATAAAAAAGTTATCAACCTCGCCGTCTGGTATGACGTGGATATGAAAGAAGACAAAGGCGAGGATTGGCTGAAAGATATGCGTCAATGGTGGCGTCGCAGTGGTCGCGAACTGGATATGCCCATCGATGGCGTCAGCGGCGCAACCCGCGCGCCCGGCACCCATACCATTACCTTTACTGAAGGGGCCGAACCGCTGGGTAAATTAATCGCCGGTGAATATACCCTGATTCTTGAAGCCGCCCGTGAAGTGGGTGGACGCGAATTATTAAAAATTCCCTTCCAGTGGCCACCAGAAAAACCGGAAACCTTAAAAGCGGAAGGTAAAAATGAACTGGGCGCATTTCAGTTAACACTGAACCCATGATGCTGATCGTTTTCCCTCTTAGCTACCGCAATAAATCATTGATTGATGTTTCGCAAAGGAATTTTCTTATGAATAAAATCGCACAACTTGTTTCTGTGTTCGCGCTGGGTTTGACTGTCTCCATGATGGCCCACGGCCACCGCGCCTGGATTAAACCGTCGGCTACCGTACTGTCCGGTGAGGATGCCTGGGTGACCTTTGATGCAGCGGTATCCAATGATATTTTCCATGTGAATCATGTTCCCCTGGATTACCAGCGGTTAACGGCTATCGGGCCAGACGGCAAGAGCGTGGAATTGCACAATGCTGCCACAGGAAAATACCGTAGCACATTTGATGTGAATCTCTCCCAAGGCGGCACTTACAAAGTGTTTTATGCGAGCAGTGGATTGAATGCCCGCTGGGAAACAGAGGACGGTGAGCGCCGTTTCTGGCCACCGCGTGGTGTGGCACCGACGCCGGAAGGCTTCGAAAAAGAAGTACCAAAAAAAGCTCAAAATTTGCAGATTTCCCAATCGTCCCACCGTATCGAAACCTTCGTTACGGCCGGTTCTCCCAGTGACACCGTATTAAAACCGACCAAGGTGGGATTGGAGATGGTGCCGGTCACGCATCCCAACGATTTGTTTGCCGGTGAGACCGCCGAATTTATTTTCCTGATGGATGGTAAGCCGGCAGTCGGTGCCAAGGTAACCGCTATTCCCGGCGGTATGCGTTACCGCAATGAGCAGGCAGGAATTGAAGTAGTCACCGATAAGAAAGGTAAAGCCAGCATCACCTGGCCGGACGCTGGCATGTATTGGTTAAACGCCGAATACAGCGATGACAAAGGCAAAAAACCGGCGAAGCAACGGCGCGGTGCTTACGTGGCAACCCTGGAGGTGTTGCCCGAATAGCGTGTGAATTGTTAAAACAATGTGCAAACCGTTTCCTCGGTAAGCAATTGTTTTTACACTGGCCTCGGCCATCGCAAACCCCGCCGCTATGGCGGGGTTTTTATTAGGGAAACGGTTTGCCGGTAATACGCTCGAGTATAAAGCCGGCATCAGGTCGGGCATAAAGCCCAGCAAAAAAAGGTAAGTAGTGTGCGTTATCTTGCAGCAATTACAGTCATATTGATTTATGTCGCATTCTGCTTGATCTGCTGGATAAAGCACCGGCAACGCGAGCGTATAGCAGATAAGCATATCGAGCTGATGCAAGACACGGTACTGATCGCTTACGCCAGTCAAACCGGTAACGCGGAGCACCTTGCGCAGAAAAGTGCACAACAACTGCAACAGGCCGGACTGTCATGCAGGCTGCTGTCGTTACATAAAGTGGATGAAGCCATACTGGCACAAACGTATCGCGCCTTGTTTGTGGTCAGCACCTATGGCGAGGGCGAACCGCCAGACACCGGTGCTGCATTCCTGCGCCGCTATTTATCAAAACAGGATGGAGCGCTGGCGCATTTGCAATTTGGCATTCTGGCGCTAGGTGATCGCGACTACCGCCATTTTTGCGGCTTTGGTCATGCACTGAATCATGGCTTACATCATCGCGGCGCCACCTTGTTATTTGATGTCGTGGAAGTGGATAAATACGATGAAAGTGCATTGCGTCATTGGCAATATTATCTTGGGCAACTCAGCGGGCAGACACACTTCCCCGACTGGAGCCAGCCGGGGTACGAAACCTGGCGCTTGTGCGCGCGCGCCTGTTTGAATCCCGACAGCCCCGAGCATCCCGCCTTTCACATACAACTGCAACCCGCCCAAGGAATTATTGCGCAGGATACATGGCAGGCTGGCGATATTGCCGAGATCGGTCCCTGCAATCCACCCACACGGGTAAGACAATTCCTGCGCGAACTAACACTCGACGGTCATATTCAGGTAGCTGATACCGGCATGTCATTTGAGCAGCTGCTGATGCGTCGCCGTTTGCCTGAACAATTATTCGAGCATTATCGTTCGTTATCCATCGACGCCTTGCTTGATCAATTGCCGGAGTTACCGCACCGGGAATATTCCATTGCGTCATTGCCGGAAGACGGCACGCTCGATTTAATCGTGCGTCAGGTGCAGTTGCCCGAACAAACACTAGGTCTCGGTTCCGGCTGGTTAACGGCTTATGCCCAACCCGGCGATGATATTGCGTTACGGGTACGGGTAAACAAAGGCTTTCATGCACCCGCCGATGATCGTCCAATAATTCTGGTGGGAAATGGCACAGGCCTGGCGGGTTTACGCGCGCACCTGCGAGCGCGTGTTCGCGCCGGTCATCGACGCAACTGGTTGCTTTTTGGTGAGCGAACGCTGGCGAATGATTTTTTCTTTGCCGATGAAATTCTTGCCTGGAAAAAGCAGGGCTTTCTTGCGCACCTTGATCTGGCGTTTTCCCGCGACCAGGACACACGGTGTTACGTGCAACATCTGCTATTGGAAAAACCTGAGATGATCCGGCAATGGATTGACGAAGGTGCAGCTATTTATGTGTGCGGTAGCCTGGCAGGTATGGCGCAAGGCGTGGATGAAGCTTTGAGGGAAATCCTGGAGGAAGAGTTGCTTGAAGCCTTGGCTGATGACGAACGATATTGCCGCGACGTTTATTAAATACATCGTAATGTTTAACCGAATGGATAGAGTGTATGCCCGCTTTGTTTAAAAGTTTCCTTAAAAAGCTTCAACACCTGCGCCAACGAAAGTGGTTGATGGTAAGTATTTTCATTGTAGTCGGATTGCTTATCGGGTGGTTGCTGCGCGATACCGAGGCAAGCGTTGTGCATGCAACCGCAGTTGTGCAGCGCGGTGATATTGAAAACCTGGTCACCGCCACGGGCACCTTGCAACCGCGCGATTATGTTGATGTAGGTGCGCAGGTATCCGGCCAATTAAAAGTCTTGCATGTCGAAGTCGGCAGTGAGGTCAAGCAGGGCGATTTATTGGCGGAGATTGATGCAACGGTTTATCTCGCCAAGGTAGATGCAACCCGCGCACAATTGCGCAATCAACGCGCGCAACTGCTGGATCGTGAAGCGCAATTAAAGCTTGCGCAAGTGAACTATACGCGGCAACAGAATCTGCAAAAAGAAGATGCCACCACCCAGGAAGCCCTGCAAAGTGCAGAAGCCTCGCTGCAATCGGCCAAGGCGCAAATTGAAGCACTGCAAGCGCAGATCGAACAGATCGAATCCAGCCTGCGCGCCGAGGAGGCCAATCTGGAATTCGCACGCATCTATGCACCCATGGATGGCACGGTCGTATCAATTACCTCACGGCAAGGGCAAACACTGAACACTAATCAAATGGCACCGACTTTATTGCGTATCGCCGACTTGTCCACCATGACCGTGCAGGCACAGGTATCGGAAGCGGACATCAGTAAGCTGCAAAATAATATGAAAGTGTATTTCACCACGCTCGGTGGCGAAGGGCGGCGTTGGTACAGCCAACTGGGTCGCATCGAGCCGACGCCAACGGTGCTCAACAATGTGGTGTTATACAACGCCTTATTTGATGTACCCAACCCCAACGGTTTGCTGATGACCCAGATGACCACGCAGGTTTTCTTCGTTGCGGCGGAAGCGCGCGATGTGTTGCTGGTGCCCATGTCTGCCCTGAATTTTTCTGCACCGCGTTTGCCACTGGCGGTGCGTGAAGGTAAACCGGCGGGTGAGCGCGCAGCAGAGCGACCCAACCGTCCAGCAAGACGCTCAGCCCAGGCGTCTGGCCCGCGCACTGCCACGGTTAAGGTAATCAATGCGAAAGGAATCATTGAAGATCGTGATGTGCAGGTCGGTGTGACCAACCGTGTTCAGGCAGAAATTCTGGCGGGCCTTGAAGAAGGTGAGCATGTCATTACGGGCACGCAACAAACCGCAAAGGCACCCGCCGACAATGCCCGCCCCTGGGGACCGAGGATGATGCGCTGATGATCACGCCTGCCAATGATGTGCCGCTGATTGAATTGCGCGGCGTGACCAAAACCTTTCGCAACGGCGAAATTGCCACGCAGGTATTGCACGGCATTGATCTTAAAATTTTTCCCGGTGAGTTTGTTGCCATCATGGGCGCGTCGGGCTCAGGTAAATCCACGCTGATGAATATTCTCGGTTGCCTGGATCGTCCGAGCAGCGGTGCGTATTTTTTTGATGGTCAGGATGTGTCCCTGTTTGAGCGGGATGACCTGGCGCGTTTGCGCCGGGAAGCTTTTGGTTTTGTCTTTCAAAGTTACAACCTGCTGCCCGGTGTCAGCGCGTGTGAAAACGTCGAACTGCCAGCGAGTTATTCCGGCTTGCCGCCACAGGCACGTCGTCATCGTGCAGCGGAGTTGCTGACCTCTTTAGGTTTGGGTGAACGCCTGCACCATCGCCCCAATCAATTGTCCGGCGGGCAACAGCAACGGGTATCTATTGCACGGGCATTGATGAATGGTGGGCAAATCATATTGGCGGATGAGCCCACGGGCGCTCTCGACAGTCACAGCGGCAGTGATGTGATTGCCCTGTTGGAAACCTTGTCCGCCCAGGGGCATACCATTATTTTGATTACCCATGACGCCAGCGTTGCGGCACACGCGCATCGCCTGATTGAGATTCGCGATGGTGTGATTATTAGTGATCCTGGCCCGGCGGTGCGAACAAAAAATGCTGCCGGTGCTGCGGTAGAAAAATTACACGGCGAGCCCAGTTTGAGCAGCGAATTATTATCTGCCGGTAAGACGGCGTTGCGTTCTTTGTTTGGCAATATCTTCCGCACGATCCTCACCTTGCTCGGCATTGTGATCGGTGTAGCCTCGGTTATTACCATGCTCGCTATCGGCGACGGCGCCAAACAGGCAGTGGTAGATCGTATCAGTGCCATGGGCAGTAATTTATTGCTGGTGCGACCCGGCGGCCCCAATGAGCGTGGGGGGCGATGGAGCACGTCTTCCCTTGTGCCGGCCGATGTCGATGCCTTGAATAACTTGCCGAATATTTTGGCTGCGGTGCCCGAACTGACTGGCGGATATACCTTGCGCTACGAAACAGAAGATCACAGCGCAGAAATCAATGCGACCTCGCATTTATTTCCCGTTGCACGCAACTGGACCCTGGCCAGTGGCACTTTTTTTACAGAAGAGGATGAAAAAAGCTACGCAACGGTTGCCGTTATCGGTAAATCCGTCGCAGAAAAATTATTTGGCCAGGCTGATCCGCTGGGCCATTACATTATCATCAACAATATTTTGTTTCAGGTGATCGGCGTGATGGCAGAGCAGGGCGCTTCGCCGCGCGGTGACGATCAGGACAATGTGGTTTTTGTCCCTTACACCACCGGCAGCCTGCGTATCTTCGGCCAAACTTTTTTGCGCAACGTCACTATCGCCGTCGCCGATACACAACAGATGTCTGAGGTTCAGGCAGCCGCACATGCGCTCTTGCTGGCACGGCACGGTACGGAAGATTTCCAGATTTTTAATATGGCATCGCTGATCGATACGGTTTCTGAAACCCAAAACACCATGACTATTTTGCTGGCTTCCATCGCGGCGATCTCTTTGCTGGTGGGGGGAATCGGCGTGATGAATATCATGCTGGTCAGCGTTACGGAGCGCACGCGGGAGATCGGTATTCGCATGGCCACCGGCGCGCGCACGCGTCATATCCTGCAACAGTTTTTGATTGAGGCTTTAGTCGTGTCGGCGATAGGTGGTGTGATTGGTGTGGTGTTGGGTTTAGGGAGCGCCGCATTAATTAATTATTTAGGTACACCGGTTTCCTACTCTTTGGCGCCGGTGATTCTGGCGTTCGGTTGCGCCTTTGCGACCGGCTTGGTCTTTGGTTACCTGCCGGCGCGCAAGGCAGCCCGCCTTGACCCTGTTACTGCTTTGGCGACGGAGTAATAACGATGTCTGAGGAACAAACACTATTTTCGCAATTTTATCGATCACTCTTGTGGTGGCCGATACTGATCAGCTTGACGGCGTGCCATTCCATCAGCCCTCACGACCAACCGGATATTGCCTTCACTGAAAACTGGCAGACTGCAAACCTCACTCATCAACAAACAGAAATTAATCGCGAATGGTGGGCCAGTTTCCAGTCGCCACAATTGAATCAATTGATTGATGAAGCCTTGCAGCAAAGCCCGGATTTGCGTATCGCTGCTGAACGGGTGCGCCAGGCGGAATTGCAGATGAATTCTGCCGGCGCGTCATTGGTTCCTGCGCTGGGCGTGAACGCCAGTAGCGGTTCAACGCGCAGTCGCAACAGTGAGGCGGAATGGCAAACCGGAGAGTCGAGCCGCGTCTCGCTCGGCGCCAGTTATGAAATCGATTTATGGGGGCGTGTTTCCGCCAATATCGCTGCGGCGGAAGCATCATTTAAAGCCAGTGAATTTGATTATGAATCTGCACTTTTGAGTTTAACCGGTGCGGTGGCCAGTGGTTGGTTTCAATGGCTGGCCTTGCAGGCGCGCATTGAAACCGCGCGCGAAAATATTCGTATCGCGCAACGGGTTTACGACATTGTGGATGTGCGTTATCGCAATGGTGCGGCAACCGCGGCGGACCTGGCGCGCCAGCGCACCAATCTGTTGAGTCAATCGGCCGCTTTGCCGCCTTTGGAATTGCAGGGGCGGCAAACGCGCGCTGCCCTTGCGGTACTGATTGGTCGTGTGCCGCAAAATTTTGTGTTAACAGACGAGGCGATCATGGACATCGCGTTACCGGATATTAACGCTGGCGTACCGGCAGATATCATTACCCGCCGCCCGGATCTGGCCAGTGCGGAAGCACAACTGCAGGCAGCCGATGCGGATGTTGCCGTCGCGCGTGCCGCACTCTTGCCCGCCGTGCAATTAAGTGCATCCGCCGGTAAAGCAACTGCAGCTTTATTTTCATTAGGTAGTGCGAGCGATTCGGTGGGCGGGAGCTTATCCCTTGCGCAGACCTTGTTCGACGGTGGTCGCCTGCGTAATCAGGTCAAACTCAGCGAGTCGCAACGCATCAGCTTGCTTGAACAATATCGCAAAACTATTTACACCGCTTTGCAGGAAGTGGACGATGCGCTTGATCGCACCGCCGTAAATGCAGAGCAGGAGCAACGTCAGACGGAAATCGTTACCCAGGCGCAACGCACGCTGCGCCTGACGGAAGTGCGTTATCGCGAAGGCAGCGATGACCTTCTGGCTTTGCTTGATGCGCAGCGCAGTTTGTTTCGGGCGCAGGATCAATTGGCCCAGCAACGCCAGGCGCGGTTAACGGCTGCGGTGGATTTGTATAAAGCCTTGGGCGGTGGTTGGCGGCTGGATAATTAATTCCGCTCGCCAGGCCGCGACTAAGGTTTATGGTGTTGGCTGACTATCTTCCGGGGGCAGTTTTTCCCACTCCTTAATAAGATCTTCCATCTGTTCAAACTGCCCGGTTTCCTGTTCCATTTTTTCTGAAATTGCATCGCGTGTATCGTCAATATCCTGTAGCGGTTCAGTGACCGATTCAGGTAACTGCTGCTCAAGGGTTTCCCGCGCCGGTGCGGTCGTATCCTCGATAACCTTATCGCTGGATTGCTGGATATGTTCCTCCACCGCATTGCCGACGGATTCGCCGGTTAATCCGCTTTCTATCACCTGTTCCAATAACGGCTGGTCGCCTTCCAGTCCCAGCGTCTCGCCCACCATTTCAGTGGTCTTATCAACCACGGCGTCCTGCAGTGCTTTTTGCGTGGCTTCGGCACCGTCAATCACGGCCTGTAATTCTGTCGGCCAGCTAGGCATGATCGCCATCTTGGCATTTTCCACCTGCTCGGCGATCACTGTCGGCGCGCCGCCGGTTACCAGCATCACCGCCATCTGGTTGGTATCAGCGTTCCACACAAAGCCGGCTTTTTCGGCAGTCTGTTTGGCAATACCGGGCAGCGGGGTGTAACGGGAAACCACATAAAACAGCGCGCCCTCTTGCTGGATTTCATTGGCCGTACGCAAGAGTTTCATGGTGGTGTCGTAATGGGGGCCGAGTAATTTCACCATGCGATTCTTGATCATCGGTTGCTCAAACAGGTTGACCTCATTGGGATCAAAACCCACCAGGGGTTTGAGCA
This sequence comes from Cellvibrio sp., assembly GCA_035490615.1. GTDB lineage: Bacteria > Pseudomonadota > Gammaproteobacteria > Pseudomonadales > Cellvibrionaceae > Cellvibrio. The sequence continues at coordinate 8,171 of DATJLH010000201.1, read as the reverse complement.
TGGCCCACATTAATTTGCTTTGGGCATTGCCCAATACCAACGAGGTGACACAGGCAGACAACACGAAACTGAGTACAGCAACGAGCGCGATTTTGGTAATACGCATGATTGATCCGAATTGGGTTTCAGGGAGTAAAACAGGTAAGGCCGGGTAAGCGGGCGCGCCAGTGTGCTGTAGCAGTCTGGCCGACGCAATCCACCCCGTAACAAATTTTTGTCGAGGGCCGCTTGTCGCCCGTTATTGTTATTGCGTGCCGGGCGACTTCGTCAGTAAATACTGTGCGTCCCGATTGTTTTTTGGCGTCAAGGCATTTTATAGTCAGCAGCCAAAGCAGATGAACTGTGCTTTTTGGGGTTTGTGTGGCGATCCACAATAAAGTGCTCACGCTTTGAACAACATCACTCCCAAGGAAAGACGTTTTATGAAAATACTGGTCGCGATTAAACGGGTGGTGGACCACAGTGTCCGTGTTCGCCCCAACAGCCAGGCGACAGCAATGGACATTGCCGGTGCCAAAATGGCGATAAATCCCTTCTGTGAAATTGCCGTTGAGGAAGCCGTACGACTGAAAGAGCAGGGCATTGCTACCGAGGTCGTTGTAGTGTCCATCGGCGCCGACACGGCGCAGGAACAATTGCGTGCCGCGCTGGCCCTGGGGGCAGATCGCGCGATCCTGGTGAAAACAAGCGCCGACTTGCAACCCCTGGCCGTCGCGCATTGCCTGCATAAACTGGTTGAGCGCGAGCAGCCCGGCCTGGTTCTGCTGGGCAAGCAATCTATCGACGGCGACAACAACCAGACCGGTCAAATGCTGGCGGCCTTATGCGGGTATGCGCAAGGTACCTTTGCGTCGCGCCTGGTTATCGAAGGCGATAAAGCCAGGGTAACCCGCGAGATTGATGGCGGTTTGCAAACCTTGCTGCTGCGCCTTCCCGCTGTCGTCACTACCGATCTGCGCCTCAACCAACCCCGTTATCCCACCTTGCCCAACATAATGAAAGCCCGCCAGAAACCGCTGGCAACAATGACACCCGAGGAACTGGCCGTGGATGTCACGCCCAGGGTACGCACGCTCAAGTTCGAACTGCCGCCCTCCCGTCAGGCTGGTGAAAAGGTAAAAGATGTTGAGGCATTGTTGGCCAGGTTGCGGGAGGCGCAGTTAATTTAATGGATAACATCAACATATTGGTGATCGCTGACCACGACAACCACAGCATTCATCCTGCAACATATAAAGTTGTGGGCGCGGCGAATCAACTGCGCCATGTCGGTAAGGTTCATCTTGATGTCCTGCTGACCGGTTATCGTTGTGGTGGATTGGCCCAATCACTCGCGCAAACCGCAGGTGTCGACAACGTCCTGCTGGTAGATGATCCCGTTTGTGAACACCAGTTGGCGGAAAGCATCACCCCGATTGTGGTTACCCTCGCGCCGGCTTACACCCACATCATGATTGCCGCTTCCACGGCGGGTAAAAATCTTTTGCCTCGGGCGGCGGCGCTGCTGGATGTGCAAGCTATCAGCGAGGTGATGGCTATTCTCGCCCCCGATACCTTCGTCCGCCCGGTCTATGCCGGCAGCGCATTGGCAACCGTCGTCAGCGATGACGCGCTTAAATTGTTGACCATTCGCACCAGCGCGTTTCAGGCAGCAGAGCAAACCGGCGGCAACGCTGCTATCCGGCAACTGGCAGGTCCGCCGCCCCAACAACTCAGTGAGCTGGTGGACCAGCAGTTGGCCGTCAGTGAACGCCCTGAACTGACCGCCGCGCGCGTGGTAGTTGCCGGTGGCAGAGGTCTTCAGTCCGGGGAAAATTTTAATTTGGTGTACCGATTAGCTGACAAACTTCACGCCGCTGTGGGTGCGTCCCGCGCCGCCGTGGACGCAGGCTTTGTGGCCAATGATATGCAGGTGGGGCAGACCGGCAAGATAGTGGCGCCGGAACTGTATATCGCCGTGGGGATTTCGGGGGCAGTGCAACACCTGGCGGGCATGAAAGATTCCAGAGTCATTGTTGCCATCAACAACGATGAGGATGCGCCAATTTTTCAGGTAGCAGATTATGGGTTGGTGGGGGATTTGTTTGATGTGTTGCCGGAAATAATCGACAAACTCTAAGGTATTGCCGCAGTGCACCGGTGGGCAGTGAGGCTGCCCACCGGTTATAAAACCTACTCAACTATCTCTTCAGCTTTTTCTTCCGTGGTTTCCACCGCATCGTCCATTGCGTCTACGGTATTTTCATAACCATCTTTCATCGCTTCACCGGTTTCTTCAGCGGCATCGGCTGCCTTGTCGGCCCACTCTTCTGCCGTTTCAGCGGTAGCTTCTGTCACGTGTTCCACTGTATCACCGGCTTTTTCCAGTGTGTCTTCAGCTGCATCCTGCATCTCAGCGGCGGATTCCTTCACCGCTTCGGTGGTGTTTTCGACTTCTTCTTTGGAGCAACCGCTCATTAACCCCAGGACAATAACTAAAGCTGCAAAAAAATGAATGGTCTTCATGATGGTATCCCTATACTAATAAAAATAACGGATGAGAATCTTTGGTGGGTGTATTTGCCGATAACGCACAACGCTTTTTACAACCCGAATAGAGTTTATACCTGTCATTGACGGGAATAAAGGCATAAAAAACCACCGGGGTATATGTGACTTTTGATTTTGGATACAATGCGAACCATTTCGCAATGGCGTTGATTGCAGCGCTCCGAATCATAAGCCTCTGATGTGGTGTGGATATGACAGTTGAGCAATTTGAAACCTGGTCGCTTTATATCGGTGTTGGTGGGTTGATCGCGTTCATGGTGTTTATTGTGTGGGACCTGGCGCGAAAATCAAAAGCTGGCAAGTTTGGTACCTTTATCCTCTTCCTGGCGCTGGGCTTGGGTCTGCTGGGATTCATCATCAAGACCGTATTAGTGGAAATGCTCGAAAAATAACAACGCATCAAGGTCATATCCAAGAGTCGCATCAACCAGACAGGGGCTTCAACCGCATGTTTCATTTCTTTGTTCCCACCTCCAAAGTCCAGAAAGACCGGCAGATTATGCGCGACACGGATGCCCGGGTGGCCAAATATAGCCGGCGTGGCCTGGTGCTCAATTTTTTGGTGTTCGTGTTGTGCCTCGCCTTTGGTGACTTTATTGACCGGGAACATAACCTGGCGGTGGTATTGGTAACCGGTTTGCTCGTGGTCACCTTGCTGCGCAGTTATTACCTGTTTCGTTTTGATGTGCTTTATGCTCGCGCACCGACGCGTTGGCGCAACCAATATTTCATTGCCTCCTGTCTGGGGGCGGCCTGGTGGAGCATCATCCTGGTCAGCTTGACCTGGGTGCAGGGCATGCGCGATGAAACCCTGGTGATGTGGTTGTATTCGGTGGTGTTTTATTCAAGCGTCTCGAATGTATTTGCGCCGTATCGCCACTTCCTGACACTCTATTTGTTTATCGGCCAGGTGCCGGCGGCTATTACCGCGATCCTGCTGGGTGATGTGGATGGCTATTTATACGGTTCGATCATGCTGGTGTTTTTTATCATGCTCAGCCACCAGGCCAAAGTCACTTCGTTTTCGTATTGGGAGCGGCTCGAAGCCAACTATGCGTTGCGTGAGCGGGCGAAAGGACTGGAACACGAGCAGCGAAATTCCCAGGCCGCTATCGAATTGAAAAATGAATTTCTGGTTAACCTTGGCCACGAATTCCGCTCATCGCTCAGTGACATCCTCGGCACCTTGACGCTGATCGATAGCGATCAACTGTCCGAAAAACAACGCGAACTGCTTACCATGGCGAGTAAAGCCGGCGAACGCCAGTTGGATCTGGTGAACAACGTGGTGGATTTTTCCAAGATCACCACCAAAAACCTGCGCCTGGAAGAGAGCATCTTTGACCTGCGCCGTACCCTGGAAAAACTGGTCGAGGATTTTTCCCTGGATGCACATCAACAGGGTGTAGAACTCTATTATCTGTTTGATCCGCAAATGCCTTTGCGCGTAAAAGGCGACGCCGTTCGGTTGGGGCAAATCTTCAGTACTTTATTGAATCATGCGCTTAAAACCGCAGCCATCGACCACGTGTTTATTGAAGCCCGGTTTAATCAGGATACGGATCAGGACGACGTAGGTGAATTACAAATCATCATCAGCGATAGCGAAAAAAGTACGTCGCGCACGGAAGCCGAACGCAGCGCATTACCGGAGGCAGATGATCAGCATACCGGTATCGGGATCTCTATCTGTAAAGGATTGGCCGCCTGTATGGGGGGGAGCGTGCACGTGATGGCAACCCGCGAGCGGGGCAAGCGTATTTTTATCAATGTGAAACTGGAAGTGGTATCCCACGAAGAAAAACGTTTTGGTTCCGAACAAAAGCTACGCGGCAAACACGCCTTGCTGGTGGACTTACCCGAGAGTACCGCCATCGCCCTGGTTGATGAATTGACAACCTGGGGGATGACAGCGACAACCGTGAATGGCTACGACCAGGCGCTGGAAAAAATGAAGGCATTGATCACCTCCAGGCCGGTCGACCTCCTCTTGATATACAGCCGCCTGAATAACATGAACGCGCTGGTGCTTTCCCGGGATGTGGCGGCCAATCCGCAATTTGCCGCCGTCAAACAAGTCCTGGCGATGAGTATTCTGCAAAGTGATACGGCGGAAGTGAAAGCGCACCTGGCCAACTACCCGCAAATATCCTGTATTGAAAAACCGATCATGCGCCGGCGTCTGTATGAAGTGGCTGTACAAAAACTCCTGGATGCGCCAGAGGTTACACCGGAAGTCTCCGGCAATAACAAAGAGAACACACCACTGCCCGCGACCAAAAAAATCCTGTTGGTTGATGATCACCGCGTTGATCAGATGGTGATCTCGGCTATGCTGAAAAAACTCAATTGCTTCGTGCAATTGGCCACCACCGGTTCAGAAGCGGTGGAGATTCTCGAAAAAGAAAAATTTGATATGGTGTTGATGGATTACGATATGCAGGAGCAGGACAGCCTGCTTGCCGCGCAAAAAATCCGTGCAACGGAAAAAGCCCACAATACCAGCCGCCATTTGCCGATCATTGCGGTGGTGGCTTCCGCCAATGAGCAGGATCAAAGCAATTGTCTGGCAGCGGGAATGGATGATCACATCGTTAAGCCGATTCGCTATGACGAACTTGAACTTCGCCTGCAACGTTGGCTGGGTGAGAATGGCGAACCCCCTCGGGCTTGACGCGCGCCTGACTGTTCTTGCCATCTATTGCGTGTCAATTTACCAGTAAAAATCATTTCATGTCGCCGGTATCCTGGATGCCGGCGGCAATTTCCGTCCGTCTCCATAGGATTTTCTGGGTACTTATAGTCATTGTTTACAAATGTAAATCGGGATGCGTTCGCGGGGGGGCGCTGCTACACTCCAGCCCATCTCCAGCCTTGCCCTGCTGCTTTTTCTGTAATAAAAACCAATGGCGGTGAACTTGTCAGCCAGGGTGCAATGCGGTGATACGGCGTTCAGCAGTACATCCATAACATAATGAACAACCACTTTTTCTAAACCACAGTTCCTATGATGAGTACGCCCCTTAGCGGTACTTCCACGATCATGATATAGGTGCCCCATGCATAGCCTCGTAAAAAAAATCACGCTTTCCCTTGTCTCGGGCGTTGTAGCCTGTTCGCTATTGGTTGCCTGCGGCAAGGTTGATGATGAGCGTCCGGCCACAACGGACAAACCAGACGCAAGCTTTACGCAGGACATTCAAGGGGCACGGGTGTTGGTCTTTTCAAAAACCAGCGGGTGGCGCCATGACTCCATTCCGGCGGGTATTGCCGCACTGGAAAAATTGGGAACAGATCATGGCTTTACCGTCGTCGCTACCGAGGATTCCAGTGTATTTACCGACGCGGAATTATCGACCTATAACGCCCTGGTTTTTTTAAACACCACGCTGGATGTGCTGAATGAAGACCAGGAAATGGCGATGGAGCGTTTTATCCAGGCGGGCGGTGGTTTTGTCGGTATTCACGCGGCGGCAGACACAGAATGGGAAGGCGACTGGCATTGGTATCGTAACCTGGTCGGTGGTGTGTTCAGGAGCCATCCGGGCAATCCGAGCAATGTCCAGCGCGCCCAATTAAATGTCACCGCGCACCAACATCCCGCCACTGAATCCTTACCTGAAACCTTCAGCATGGTGGATGAATGGTACGATTACCGCGATCTGTATCCGCTGAAAAAAGATTTGCTGATGCTGGATGAAAGCACCTATATCGGCGGCCTGCATGGTGAATACCACCCAATTGCCTGGTACCACGACTACGATGGAGGCCGCTCTTTTTATACCGGTATGGGCCATACCGCAGAAGTGTTTTCCAATCCCCGTTTCCTTGATCACTTATTGGGTGGTTTGAAATATGCGGTGGGTGGAAAACCCAAACTGGATTACAGCCGCGCACGTCCGGAACACAATCGTTTTATTAAAAAGACGCTGGTGCAAAATCTTAATGAGCCGATGGGTTTTGATTTCTTTGCCAACGGCGATACGCTGATTATCGAGCGGCCCGGTACCTTCAAGCTGGTTGACTACAAAACCGGTGAAACCCGCGATGCCGGCAGCATAACCGTTGCCTACCACGGCTATATGGAATGGGGCTTGATCGGTGTTGGCATTCCGCCGGATTTTGCACAATCTTCCTGGATTTATGTGGGCTATAACGCGCGTAAAGATGACGGCAGTTATTGGCAGCGGCTGGCGCGTTTTAAATGGCAGGACAACCAGATCAACGCCGCATCAGAACAGCTGTTGCTGGAATATCGCATTGATGAAACCTGTTGTCATACTGGTGGCGACATTGCCTTTGGTAACAACGGCGAAGTCTTCTTCTCGACGGGTGATAACACCAACCCCCACGAACAAAACGGTTATGCGCCCATCGATATGCGCGAAGACCGTAAACACTTTGATGCACTGCGCGGTGCGGGTAATACCCAGGATTTGCGCGGCAAAATCTTGCGTATTCTTCCCCAGGATGACGGCAGCTATAAAATTCCCACCGGCAATTTATTCGCCGACGGCAAAGAAGGCCGCCCGGAAATTTATGTGATGGGCGCGCGCAATCCGTTCACGGTGACCTTTGATAAAGACACTGAAACGCTTTACTTCGGTGATGTGGGGCCGGATGCCGGTGTGCCTTCAGACAAGCAGGGCACCCGTGCTTATGACGAGATCAATCGTGTAACGGAAGCGGGGAATTTTGGTTGGCCGTTGATTATTGGTAACAATCAGCCATACCTTGAATATGACTTCGCGACTGAAACATCCGGCCGCTTATACAATCCGTTAGCGCCGATGAACAATTCGCCGCGCAATACCGGTGCTAAACAATTGCCGCCGGCCCAGCCCGCACTGATCTGGTATCCCTACACGAATTCTGAAACCTTTCCTGAGCTTGGCAGTGGCGGTCGTACGGCGCTGGTTGCCGATGTTTACCGCTCCAAAGATTATCCTGCGGGTACCCATCGCTATCCGGGATATTACGACAACAAATTATTTATGCTGGATTTCATGCGCAACTGGGTAAAAGTTGTCAGCTTCGATGATTACGGGCGCATTGAAAAAATTGAGCCCTTTGCACCGCAAATCGAATACACCTTGCCGATTGCCGCGCGCTTCGCGCCTGATGGCAGTTTGTATGTGCTGGAGTACGGCACCGCCTGGTTTACCGGTAACCCCGATTCAGGCCTGGCGCGCATAGAATATGTCGGCCCGGGCAATCGTCCGCCCAGCCCGGTTATTACCCTTGATACCGCACAAGGCGCCGCGCCGCTGGCGACAACCGCATCAGCTGCCGAGAGCGTGGATCTGGATGGCGATACCCTCAGCTTCAGCTGGACGTCCGAGTTGATCGGCAATTCCGCTACACGCCAAACCTTGGGCGATGGTGAAAGCGTAGCACTCAACTTCGCCAATGCCGGCAGTTACCTGGTAAAACTGACGGCGACAGATTCCCAAGGCAGTAGCGCGACCACAGAAACACAAGTTGATGTAGGAAATGCGCCGGCGGACATCAACATCGAGCTGGATGGCAACACCTCTTTCTATTGGCCGGGAACCCGCTCACTGGGTTACCGCATAGAGATCTCGGACAAAGAGGATGGCAAGATCACAGCGCAAGACGGC
>DATJLH010000200.1:0-9553 GCA_035490615.1 Cellvibrio sp. | reverse complement strand
CCATGATGTTGATGGATATCCATTTCGGCACCAGCTTCTTTAATGCGGCCGGTGGTGGTGACCCCGTCCTCTTCCAGCATATCTTCTGGTTCTTCGGGCACCCCGAGGTTTACATCATGATCCTGCCGGCGTTTGGTATTGTCAGCGCGATCATCCCGACCTTTGCGCGCAAACCGCTGTTTGGTTACGCCTCCATGGTATACGCCACGGCATCCATCGCGTTTCTCAGCTTTATCGTGTGGGCGCACCACATGTTCACTGCGGGTATGCCACTGGCAGGCGAACTCTTCTTCATGTACGCCACCATGCTGATTGCGGTCCCGACCGGGGTGAAGGTATTTAACTGGGTAGCGACCATGTTCAAGGGTTCCATGACCTTTGAAACCCCTATGTTGTTCTCCATTGCCTTCGTCATCCTGTTCACCATCGGCGGTTTCTCCGGCTTGATGCTCGCCATCGCGCCGGCGGACTTCCAATACCATGATACCTACTTCGTCGTGGCGCACTTCCACTATGTCCTGGTACCTGGCGCCATCTTCTCCATCACGGCGGCAGTGTATTACTGGTTACCCAAGTGGAGCGGCAAGATGTACAGCGAAGTCATGGGCAAAACCCATTTCTGGCTTGCGTTTATCGGCCTGAACCTGACGTTCTTCCCCATGCACTTCTCCGGTTTGGCCGGCATGCCCCGCCGTATCCCGGACTACCACATGATGTTTGCTGACTGGAACATGATTTCCTCGGTTGGCGCCTTCCTGTTCGGCGGTGCGCAGGTGCTGTTCCTGTACATCGTTATCTCCACCATCGTCGGCGGCAAAAAAGCCACGGACAAAGTGTGGGACGACCCGGAAGGTCTGGAGTGGACTGTGCCGTCACCGGCGCCTTACCACACCTTCAGCACACCACCGGAAGTGAAGTAACGGGGGCCGCAATGAAAGGGCTGCTGCCAAATAACCCCATCCATGCGCTCTGTCTGAAGCTGGGCACTTTGGGTATTGGTATGTTTGTCTTTGCCATCTGGGTGATGCCGCCGATTTACGATGTGTTCTGTGAAATCACCGGACTCAACGGTAAAACCGGCGGCCCTTACCAGGCCGTATCGGCGGAGGTGGACACCAGTCGTACTATCACCGTGCAATTCGTTGCGACCAATAATGAAGGTATGCCGTGGGAGTTTTCGCCCGAGGTACGCACGGTGAAGGTTCATCCGGGCGCCCAAACGCGAATTAATTACCGGGCCAACAATCGTACGGATAGAGACATGATTGGTCAGGCAATTCCCAGCCTGGTGCCTTTTAAAGCCGCCACTTATTTTCACAAGACAGAATGTTTCTGTTTTGAGCAGCAGCCGCTAAAGGCGGGCGAAAGCGCGGAATTGCCGATGTACTTTATTGTTGATCAGGATCTTCCCGAACACATTCACACCATTACTTTGTCTTATACATTGTTTGATGTAACAGATCGCTTTGCCGACGACAAGGTTGCGAAAGTAGCAAACTAGAGAAAGCGACGAAATAACATCGAAAGTAATGAATTAAATTGGACGTTTAACCGCAAAACCATAACGAACGCGGAGAGAAAAAATGGCAACGCATGAAGGAAGTTATTACGTACCCGAACAGAGCAAGCTGCCAATCTGGGCCAGCTTTGGTCTGTTCCTGACAGTATTTGGTGCCGCGCACTGGATTAACGGCAACAGCAATGGCCCGATGATTTTCATGGCGGGCGGTCTGGTATTTGCTTTTGTTTTATGGAGCTGGTTTTCTGCTGTTATCGGCGAGAACATGGCGGGCCTTAACAGCCCTCAACTGAAACGCTCGTATGTATGGGGCATGGGTTGGTTTATCTTCAGTGAGGTCATGTTCTTTGCCGCATTCTTTGGTGCGTTGTTTTATGTTCGCACCATGGCGTTACCCTGGCTGGGTGGTGAAGGCCATGCAGCAGCAACCAATGAATTTTTGTGGAAAGGTTTTGAAGCGGAATGGCCGCTGATGACCACGCCGGATATGGCAGTGAACGGCGATAAAGCTACGGTGTTAGGTCCGCAGCAAAACATGAGCTTTCCTGGCTTGGCCGCCATGTTCAGCTGGTTGCCCTTCTGGAATACGGTGATCCTACTCAGCTCCAGCGTTACCGTCCATTTTGCACACAGTGCTATTAAAAACGACAAGCGTCAGGCTTTTAACGCCTGGCTTGGTCTTACGGTATTGCTGGGCATTATCTTCCTGGTGTTGCAAGTGTGGGAGTATCATCATGCCTACACCGAACTGGGACTGACGCTGGAATCCGGTATCTACGGTACGACCTTCTTCATGTTGACCGGTTTCCACGGCGCTCACGTGACCTTGGGTACATTTATGCTGCTGGTGATGTTGCTGCGCTCTGTACTCAAAGGTCACTTTAAACCCCACGATAACTTCGGCTTCGAAGCGGCTAGTTGGTATTGGCACTTTGTTGACGTCGTGTGGGTCGGTTTGTTTATCGTGGTTTATATCTTTGGTTAATGATGCGTTTCAGGCAACTGCTTCCGGCAGTTGCCTGACCTGAATAGTTGCCCGGACATTATAAATGTTGCCTGGAAATTTAAATGCGATGGTCCCAGGGCGCCTGGCTATGCAAGATACCGCTGTAAAAACCGTAAAAAATACACAGCATCATCAATACAGCCAGCGTGATACGAATACCCAAGGCATATAATGTTCGTTTTGATTGAGGAACATTGGCATCCTTTAATAGAAATCCTAAAGCGCTGCTGAGACTGATCAGGATACCCACAAACAACACCAGAATAATTATTTTTAACCACATAGCAGTTTCCGTGTAATCAGTAAAAGATGGTGATGTAAGCGAAGGTGAGATTGAGGTACACGTGAACTCTGTCGATAAATCCGCACATCAACTGCGCTTCATTGTGACGTTCAATCGCAATATCACCCTGTTTACGTTAATAACCCTGCCGATATTATGCGGCCTTGGTATATGGCAGTGGCATCGAGCAACGGAAAAACAGGAACTGGAAGCTCGTTACGCCCAGCAACAGGCACAGCCACCGATAACATTGACCACAGCTAATCTCGCAGACTTGCCAGATTATCAGCGCGTTATGGTGCAGGGACATTTTGATAATGACCATACATGGTTGCTTGATAATAAACAACGCCATGGCAGAGTCGGTTTTGAAGTCGTTACGTCTTTTGTCCTGGGTGATGGTCAGCGGCTGTTGGTGAATCGGGGTTGGTTGGCGGCAGGTAAGACGCGCGCAGAATTACCGACGATAGATGCTATTGAAGGGGAGGTGACGCTGTTTGCCGAGCTGGTTTCAGTCGTGGAGCATCCTCTATTAAATGCACAGACCGGACAAACCGACTGGCCAAGGATCATTATGGCAATTGACATACCGGCTATGGAACAGCAACTACAGGAAGCGCTTTTACCGCGTTATGTGCGGTTGGATGAAAGTAGTCCCGGTGCGCTTGTGACCGATTGGCAAGCCGTGAACATGACACCCGAAAAACATATCGGTTATGCATTTCAGTGGTTTGCCATGGCGCTGGCATTGATTATCTGGTTTGTATTTGCCAATACCAATTTGCTGGATTACTGGCGTAGGCGCCGACAAAAAGAACCTGATAAAAATTAAGGCTTTTTATGAGCAATGATGTAGATCGTTTAACCGACCAGCAAAAACAGCAGCGCCGGGGTCGTCTTCAGGCAGCCGCCATTATGTTGATTGTTATCCTGCCGATGATAATTGCCTACAGTGTGTATTACACCGGTGTTGGAATACCGAAGGGCACGGTTAATAAAGGCCAATTAATTGATCCCCCGCAGCAGATTGATGATCTGCCGCTGCAAACACCGGATGGCGAAGCCTGGCGAGTCAGCGAACAGGCCAAGCGATGGCGCTGGATTATTCCCGGCTATGCAAGTTGCAATGAACAATGCCAGAAAAACCTTTACCTGACCCGGCAGGTGCATATTCGCCTCGCGGAAAAATCCGGGCGCATGGAGCGTCTCTACTTGTTGCTCGACGACCATATGGATGCAGCCACGCTGGAATTTATTCACACCGAACATCCCCATGTGCCTATCGTAAAAGCCCCGGCAGATGCGGTAAAAGAATTACTTGCCCAAACCAATTTACCACCTGATGCGATTGCCGCCGGTCACTATTTTCTGATGGATCAGGAAGGCTTTGTCATGATGTCCTATACACCGCTGGATCAAGGCAAGGACTTGCTCGACGATATCAAGCGCATGCTCAAATATTCATACGAGGAGTAGATCCGGTGTGGCATAACAATCCATTATCCAGTGCTTACCGTTGGGGTTTGATCGCTACCGCTATCGCCTGTGTGGTTGTGGTCCTCGGTGCATTCACACGTTTGTCTGATGCAGGCCTCGGGTGCCCGGATTGGCCGGGTTGTTATGGACACCTGACCTGGCCAAAGAGCGACGATGCGGTAGCGCGTGCCGAAGCACGCTTTCCGGAGTTTCCGGTAGAGCACGATAAAACTTGGCCAGAGATGGTCCATCGTTACTTTGCCGGCTTTCTCGGCCTGATCATTCTGGGAATTACTATCTCGACCTGGCGTTGGTCGGTGAAGACGCCGCATCAATCCTATCCACGCAAACATGCGTTGGGCTTGTTGTTTCTGGTGATCATCCAGGGCTTGTTTGGCATGTGGACAGTGACCTTGAAGTTATGGCCGCAAGTGGTCACCGCGCATCTTCTGGGTGGTTTCGCAACGCTCAGTTTGTTGTGGTTATTTACTTTGCGCTGCGCTGGTACCCAATGGCAGCTTCCCGGCGACAAACATCGCCAACTATCCGGTTTAAAATGGCTGGCGTTGGTAACGTTACTGGTGGTCATTGCCCAGATAGCTTTGGGTGGTTGGACCAGCTCAAATTACGCCGCTCTGGCATGTACAGACTTGCCCACCTGCCACGGCGAGTGGTGGCCGGCAATGGATTTCGAACATGCGTTTAATTTTGCGCAAAGTATCGGGCCTAACTATCTCGGTGGTTTACTGGAAAACGAAGCGCGCACAGCTATTCATGTGACCCATCGGCTGGGTTCCATAGTCGTGACGGTTCTCGTGCTGTTGTTATGCTGGAAATTAGTGCGCCTGGGCAGTTTTGTTACGCGTCCAATTGCGTGGCTATTAATGTTAGTGTTATTTGTACAAATCAGCTTGGGGGTGACCAATATTCTGGGCTCATTACCCTTGGCTGTTGCCGTCGCCCATAATGCCGTGGGCGCGTTGTTATTGCTGGTGATGATTACATTGATGCATCGCTTGTTTACCGCTAAAAGTTGTTAACCGGATTCTGCGCAAGCAGAGGTAGTGAAATGAACAAAATTCCTGAAGGACAAACCGCCACACTGGCATCGGCCAGCTGGCGCGATTACTACGAGTTGTGTAAGCCGCGCGTGGTGATGTTGATGATCCTGACTTCATTGATCGGTATGTTTCTCGCCGTACCGGGCATGGTTCCTTTGGATGTATTGATTATCGGCAATCTTGGCATTGCCTTATGTGCGGGATCAGCAGCAGCCGTCAATCATCTGGTGGATCGCCATATCGATAAAAAAATGGCGCGAACCTTTAATCGTCCCGTAGCCAAGGGACGTGTTGAACCAATGCAGGCGGCGCTCTTCGCGTTGGTGATCGGTGCGCTGGGTATGACGCTGTTGGTGGTGTTTATCAACGTGCTGACCGCTGTACTTACGCTCGCGTCTCTGCTGGGTTATGCCGTCATCTACACCTTATTCTTGAAACGCGCGACACCACAAAATATTGTCATTGGCGGCCTTGCCGGTGCTGCGCCACCTTTGCTTGGCTGGACGGCCGTTACCGGTGAAATCCACGGTCATGCGCTGCTATTGGTACTGATTATTTTTGCCTGGACACCGCCGCATTTCTGGGCTCTTGCAGTACACCGCAAAGATGAATATGCAAAAGCCGATATTCCGATGTTGCCGGTCACCCATGGTGAGGCTTACACCAAACTGCACATTTTGTTGTACACCATCATCATGATTATTGTGACGGTATTGCCTTACATCACCGGCATGTTTAACTGGTTATATTTGTTGGGTGCTTTGGTATTAGGTGCCGGATTTTTATATTGGGCACTGGCCATGATCTTTAGCAAAAAGCCTTCGGTAGGTATGGATACCTTTAAATACTCCATTGTTTATCTGATGGCGTTGTTCCTCATTATGTTGCTCGATCACTATTTACTGCCCATGCCGCAACACCTTGAATTTAATCTCTAGCAGGTGAGTTTGTGACTGATACCCCGGAAGACCATTTTGATCGCGCCAGTCGTCAACGCGGTATACGCAATACCGTTATTATTTTATTACTGATAGTCGCAACGGTTATTGGTCTGATTGTGCACAAGGTGACGAAGCCGCGCATTTTGGATCAAATGGAACTGCGTGCCCAAGATGCCATTGTGTTTGATAGGCCACGCCGTTTCAGTGATTTTGAATTAATTGATGATCACGGCGAGCCTTTTACGCGAGAAGATTTGCAAGGCAAATGGTCGTTATTATTTTTTGGTTTTACTCAGTGCCCCGATATTTGTCCATTGACGCTATTGGACCTCAGCCGCCTGATGCCGGCCTTGCCGCAAGAGATGGCCGATAATACCCAGGTTATTCTGGTGAGCCTGGATCCTGCACGTGATACGCCGGAGGTTCTGGCAGAATATGTAGCGGCTTTCAACAAGGATTTTATCGGCGTAACCGGTGAGTTTCTGACACTGCGGCGTTTTGCCAACGAATTAAACGTTGCCTTCGCCAAGGTAACCCAGGGTGAGGATTATACGGTCGACCACAGCGGAAATATTGTGATTATCAACCCCATGGGCGATTATCACGGCTTCTTTAAACCTCCCTTCTCAGTAGAGAAACTGCAACTCACCTTTAGCTCGGTTGTGCGGGGCTTTGATCATTAAAGACGTTCGTAAAAAGGCTTCTGATTAACCATATACAACTGGTATTTCCTCTGTGCTTGTTATAGTCTGATGTCGCTCTATTCAACTTGGGAGCAATATCAATAATCAACACAAAAGGGAAACGGTATGTCTTTTACTGCCTCAATTACTCGCGTTTCAGCTATTATTTTATCGTTATTTTTTGTCTATGGCTGTGCAACACAAATTACTGAACAACCTTCCAAAGTCACTCGCGCTACGGTCAATCTGGGCGAATATAAAAAAGTGATCCTGGTTAAATCCGAGATCGCCAAACCCTACGCTAATCAATCCGCAAACATTAAGGCGGTCAATAAAATTGATGAGGTTTTAGCGTCCCGCCTTGGGGCAATTTTTGACGAGGTGGAGGTTAAGACTGCTCAGGAAGTGGCTGCGATGGATTTTTCAGCAATAGAAGAGCGTGATGTGTTGTTGATCAAGCCGCTAGTCAAACAGGTTAAATTTATCGGCGGCGCTGCACGTTTCTGGGCTGGCGCAATGGCCGGCAGTTCGGTGGTGATTCTGGATGCGTCATTTGAAGAAGCAAAGACGGGTAAGCAATTAAGTAATCCCGGTTTCTTACGCAAAGCAGGCGCTTATACTGACGCGTTTGGTGTAGCGTCCAACGCTATGCTCTCCGATGTAGCGCAGGATGTTGCTAACTACGCTATCGCCAATAAGTAATCGTATATCGTGAGTCTGGCTTAGCCAGGCTCACGATGCTTCAGGCAACATGACTTGTCACGAGCGAGTCTGCCAGATCTTCCTGCCATTGCACCTGATCGCTGTAATGCAATAACCGCATCTTGCCTTGATAGTCCTCCACCAACGCGGTGCAGTTTTCAATCCAGTCGCCAGTGTTCGCGTAGCGAATACCGTTCGCTTCAAACAGCGCAGGGTAATGGATATGACCGCAAATCACGCCGTCGAAACCGCGTCGCCGGGCTTCTTCCATGGCTTCGTTTTGATAGGTTTCAATCGCAGCCTTAGCGCCCTTGATGTTGCTCTTGATCAAGCCTGCAAGGGAAAAGTAAGGGCGACCCATCCATTTGCGGAACCGATTGGCCCAACGATTGATAAATAATAAAAAATTGTAGGCAATATCACCGCAAAAGCGCGTCAGCCAACTGAGATTAATATAAGCATCCATGGCGTCGCCGTGCATGATCAATAAATGTTTGCCGTCAGCGGTGGTGTATTCATGCTCTAACGCAATTTCGATGGGTCCGAATAATTGGCCGCAAAAGTGCCGCATAGGCTCATCGTGATTCCCCGGCACATAAATAACACGAGTGCCCTTGCTCGCGAGTTCATAGAATTTCAACATCACCTGATAATGCTTCGCCGGCCAACAAAAACGCCGCTTAAGCGCCCACAGGTCAATAACGTCGCCAACAAGGTACAAGGTGTCGCATTTGATATCGCTGAGGAACTCCAACAAGTAATCCGCTTTGCAATCGCGGTAACCCAGGTGGATGTCGGATATCCAGATAGTGCGGGCACTGATGTGTTTTGCTGGCGGTCGGGGTTGGAGCTGGGGAGGAACGGAGGCTAGTGGGGTATTGCTGAGGTTATCGTTGCGCAAGGCTTGGCGGTATGCAGTCATGGTGCTGTTCCGTCGGGCTGTTTGCGCAAGTTTTACCCAGCCATGTGACGGCTTTGCAACAGGATGATGAAGATTTAATGACGAAAAGAACGACGGCACCAGTTAGCCAGTATGTTGGGCACCTTTTGGATGAAGGATATCCGAGGGATCAATATAAATGCCCTGGCTCGCCAGCGCATCCAACTGGCGGCGGTTTAACTCCATAGCGAAAGCGGTATAACAGCGTTTGACATCAGGCGCATGGGAGTTGGCACCGGCAATCAATAAATCGATGATACCTTGGGTTGTAGAAAGCTTGTGACGTTTACCGGTGTGATGATGCAGATGGTTGGCAAGTTGTTGAAGATGGAAAACAGCGGCTTGGGAAAAGATCAGGGTTTCCATAATACATCCTTCCCTAGGCGGGACAGACTTCAGCCGTTACTGACTTTTTTATTATCCTGTAACAGCCAATCCAAAACCGCCTGGCGGCTTTCGAGCATGTTTTTGTAGGTTTGAACTACTACCGGGTTGGGATTGCGTTGTTGTTCGAGCAATTTCAACCGGTCAGCGAGGAAGGTAATATCCGATTGAACCTTGATGGCAATCTCTTCGCTGTTAATGGCTTCATCACCAATGTTAAGTACGGCCATGATGCATGATCCTTGTGCGCTAAAATGTGGCCAGTTTGCTACAAACATAGGTGGCAGAATAGTGGCTAACGGCGGTAGATCGTGTGAGATATTGCTCACAGGGTAAATGCACTAAGCCGTTCGCTGTTTAGCTAGCGTCAGAATAAAAAAGGCGGTGGCGGATAACACAATGGATGGGCCGGCAGGTGTGTCCCAAAAAAACGAAGCGGCTAATCCAGCACAAACTGCAAGGCAGCCAAGGATGCTGGCGAGGATTGCCATGGATTCCGGCGTGTGGGTTAAACGACGGCTGGCGGCGGCGGGAATAATCAACAGTGCAGTAATCAAC
>DATJLH010000199.1:0-64262 GCA_035490615.1 Cellvibrio sp. | reverse complement strand
CATCTTCTATCGCCCCATAGGCACCGCCGCGCGCCCACCTGTTTGCGCTAACATTTCTTTTCGCTTCGCCTCTTGTCTCCCGCCGTTCATGGCGTTATATTGCGCACCAATGCTGGTATTACTTTGTGCATCGAAGTAGTTCACAGAGGCAGGATTCGTGAAATCCTGCTTTTTAATGTGACAAAATGTTTGCGCAAACATGGCCAGATATCCAGTTTACAAGTAGGGGTTGGCTCGCCGTTGAGGATAAAGGGGACGCAGTTCCCCGGTCCTTTGCCAGCTTCTCGTCCACGGTTTCAACAAGGTGCTTGGCGGGGTAACCCGCCTTTTTTATGTGCTTCAGCTAACCCTTGTCCCAGGGGGTGCGTTAGTCAACGGAATGTTTGCCGGTCGGCTGTTATCTATATAGGTTCATCACTTATATAAAAATGCCGGGGGTTACATGACGATCCTGACGCAGAACAAGTGCTTCCTTCCTCTTCTTTTTATACTGCTGATCCTCGCCGGGTGCGGTGGGTCGTCAGGTTCTGACAATACGCCTGATCCCGAGCCGCCTCCGCCGCAGAATCCTAATCCGCCGTCTGAAGATGCCGGGCTGGATGCGCGCCCGGCTAACACGACGTGCCTCGCCCCCGAACCGCCTTCGAGGGATTCCAGTATTCAATTAACGCGCGTCTTTAATGATCTGTCATTTACTCGCGCGGTGGGTTTGTTGCACGAGCCGGGCAACGACGCGCGCTGGTATGTGATTGAGCAGCCGGGGCGGGTAAGGGTGTTTGATAATGCGGCTAGCACCAATCTGCGTACGTTTATTGATATCCAGGCCCGTGTGGACGATGGCCCCTATGAGGCGGGGTTGTTGGCCATGGCCTTTCACCCGGACTTTGCGAACAACGGCGAAGTTTTTCTGTATTACATTCGCGATGAAGAAGGCGCGCGCAGCCGCGATACCTTGTCGCGCTTTACCAGTCGCGACGGCGGACAAACGCTGGACCCGGATTCCGAAGAAATCCTGCTGAGCCTTGAGCATCCTTTTGATAACCACTACGGCGGTCAGCTGGGTTTTGATGAGGACGGCTATTTATATTTAAGCCTTGGCGACGGTGGTTCCGGTGGTGATCCGGGTAATCGCGCGCAAACCACCAGCAATGTATTTGGTTCGCTCATGCGTTTTGATGTGGACGGCGGCACGCCTTACGCGATTCCTGCCAGCAATCCTTTTGCCGGTAATGCGTTGTGTACCAATCTCGATGGCACTAACGACGCAGGCACAAATTGCCCGGAGATTTTTGCCTGGGGTTTGCGTAATCCCTGGCGGTGGAGTTTTGATTCGGCCACTGGCGACATCTGGTTAGCGGATGTGGGGCAGAATGAAATAGAAGAAATTAATCGCGTTACCCTGGGCGGCAATTACGGTTGGCGTTTGCGCGAGGGTAATCAATGTTTCAACCCGTCGACCAATTGCGGCACTGCTGGTTTGATTGATCCGGTGGCGGTTATTCCGCAGCCGGATGCGCAATCCATTACCGGTGGTTATGTGTATCGCGGTAATACCATTCCGGGGCTGGTCGGGCAGTATGTGGTAGCCGATTTTATTACCGGTCGCCTGTGGCGATTGACGGAGGAGAGCGGGGATTACATCTTGAACCTGCTCGAAGAAACCGGTATGAACATCGCCTCGTTTGCGGAGGATATGGACCACGAATTGTATCTGGTTACGCACAACGGGCAGATTCATCGGCTTGATCCGGCGGGTTCCAGCAGCGATAACTTTCCGCGCCTGCTGTCGCAAACCGGTTGTGTTAACACCACTGACCCAACCCAACCGGCCAGCGGTTTAATTCCTTACACGGTCAATGCACCTTTCTGGTCCGACGGTGCCGATAAACAGCGCTGGCTTGCGTTGCCTGACGATACCACTATTACCATCAACGCCGCGCAGGATTGGGAATTTCCCAACGGCAGTGTGTTGATGAAAAATTTCCATTTGAATGAGCGCCTGATCGAAACGCGTTTGTTTATGCGGCATAGCGATGGCCAGTGGGCCGGTTATTCCTATGAATGGAACGCTGGCGGTACCGATGCGGAATTGGTGGTGGGCGGCAAGGTGGTGGACATTGAAGGACAGCCCTGGATATACCCCAGTAGCAGTCAATGCATGCAATGTCATACCGCGGCGGCGGGTTTCAGTCTCGGCCTGGAAACCGCGCAACTAAATGGCGACATGACCTACCCGCAAACCGGCCGTACGGCGAATCAATTAATTACCCACGATGCTATCAACACCTTGCGCGATCCCTTAAGCGATACGCCGGAAAATTTACCGCGTTTGGTCAACCCGGCTGATACTGCTGCGCCGCTGGACGAGCGTGCGCGTGCGTATTTGCATACCAACTGCGCGCAATGTCATCGCCCCGATGGGCCAACCAATGTGAATCTGGATTTGCGTCACACAACGGCATTAGCGGATATGAATATCTGCAATGTAGCGCCGCAAAACGGCGATCTGGATATTGCGGATGCGCAACTGTTGGCGCCCGGCGCGCCGGAGCGTTCGTTGTTACTGCAACGTATGCAGCGTCGCGATGCTTTGGGTATGCCACCTTTGGGTAGCAACCTGGTTGACGAAGCGGGAGCGGCCTTGATTGACGACTGGATAGCCAGCATCGGCAGTTGTCCGTGATTTTTTTCGGTTTGTGACTTGCGCCAGTTTTTGTGGTGGTGGTTGCGAAAACCTTCGCAACCGCTGGCACAGCGCGCTGATAGCATTCTGTTGATCATTGGCCAGGGAATTCACATAGGCGTCACTACAAATCAGAGATGGGTGCCTTATGAATAAATGCCTTAATGCCTTGTTGTGTTTATGTATCAGTGGGTTGGTCGCCTGCGGTGGTTCGTCCGGTAGCGATGATGATTCGCCGGGTACGCCTTCGTCATCATCAAGTTCCAGCAGTTCAACATCAAGTTCCACCAGCTCATCTTCAGTCTTTGGCGCGCCGCAGAATCTTAGCGCTGCACCGGGTAATGCGTCGGTCACACTGGAGTGGGGCGCGGTGAGCTCGGCGGATAGCTACCACATCTATTACGCAACCGAAGCCAATATTCAGCCGGACAATATTGCCGCATACGACAATGGCACCTGGATTGAGGACGTAACCCCGCCGTATCAAATTACCGAACTCACCAACGGCACCACTTACTATTTTGTGGTGACAGCGGTAGATGGTGAGATGGAAAGTGACCCCAGTGCGGAAGTCAGTACCACGCCGTCTGCGGTGGATGTTGCACGGCAACCGACGGTGTACGAAGTGCTGGTATTGGAGTTGGTTAACCGCGCGCGATTTGATCCGGAAGCGGAAGCCGAGCGTCACGCTATAGATTTAAATGAAGACAATAATGGCACACCCATTTCACCCGCACGCAAACCGCCGCTGGCATTTAACCTGGAATTGATTGAAGCCGCGCGTGTGCACAGCGAGTGGATGCTTGATGCCGATGTGTTCAGTCACACAGGTGAGGGCGGCAGCTCACCAACGCAGCGAATGGATGAAGCGGGCTACACCTTCAGCGGTGCCTGGTCCTCCGGGGAAAATATCGCCTGGCGAGGCAACAGTGGCGATAACATTGATCTGACCCTTGCAGCCTACGAACACCATGAGGGGCTTTTTAAGTCGGTTGGGCATCGCCTGAATATCCTCAGCACCGACTTTCGCGAAATCGGTATTGGCCATAAAGACGGTTATTTTTTCGCTGACGGCACCAATTGGCGCGCATCCATGCTGACCGAAAATTTCGCCCGCTCCGGCTCCGGTTATTTCCTTACCGGTGTGGTGTACGAAGATGTGGATGGTGATGATCTGTACAGCGTGAACGAAGGTTTGTCCGGCATTACGATCACGGTAGATGGCAGTTCTCATGCCGTATTTGAGACGGGGGCTTACACGGTACCGTTAGCCAATGGTGTGTATGACATCACGGTCAGCGGTGATGCTTTGGGTTCGCCGGTGAATTACACCATTGAGGTGGATGGGGCGAATGTGAAGTTTGATGTGATTAAGGTGGGGAGCGCGGTGGATATTCATACGTGGTGATCGTGCCTGGCGGTTTTGTTGTCGGATTACGCTGCGCTAATCCGACCTACATAACCCCATAACACCGCCACCGCTCTCACTGAAACTTCTATCTCCCGCTATCAAAAAACAACCTTCAACGCCAACAAAAAATCCTGCAAAAAAATCCCCTCTTTAACTCGCCTGCTAAAAATTTCCACTAACTCATTGAAATCAAACGCTTTCCTTCGTGTCCCTCTTTGGTGAAACAAAAGTGACACATATCATGTTGGTCCAACCCTAAAACTGGGACGAACTTTTCCCAGTTTTTGTTGAATATGGGAATGAAGGAATTGAACAATTATCGCGCAAGGACAGCAGTCACAGCCAAGGTATCAACGAAATATTAATAATCATAAGAATGTAAAAAACCAGAGGTTGAACAACAACGATTCACCAACCAGAAAAATAACGATGCGTTAGTCATAACACCGATCAGGACTTACAGGTTATGTCGTTTCCGCACTGCGTTTTGCAGTACGGCAGTCTCTTACTGCGTTTTTTTCGGGGTGAATTAACCAACAACATAAACATAAGTAGGAAGGAGATGTAATGAAATTACCTCCATTAGTACTCAGTCTTTTTTTTGCTACCGTCACGGTATCGGCACAAACCAATCCACCGCCCAGCACCACACCGACCAACAGCGCTGTCAGCGTCGGTGCCGGCAGTTACCTGAATGCGTGGGACAGTCGTATTGATGCGGCGATTCCCGATAACCGCGATGTGCAAACCACGCAATACCTCACAGATAATCTCGCCGGTCAGCCGGTGCCTACGAATTCCTGGTGGAGTTCGCTGGTGTGGGAAGGTACCAATTTACCCTGGCAGGATTGGGGTAACCGTGGCAGCCACAATGTGAGTTATGCGCATC
Organism: Cellvibrio sp.; assembly: GCA_035490615.1. Lineage (GTDB taxonomy): Bacteria > Pseudomonadota > Gammaproteobacteria > Pseudomonadales > Cellvibrionaceae > Cellvibrio. The sequence goes on along the minus strand of DATJLH010000199.1, from coordinate 59,279 downwards.
CGTTTGCGCTAAAAGCAGAGCGCAATGGTATGCGTCTTTACACCCCGCGCCTGGAAGATTACTGGAGTGCGGATTACGCATTCGTGGGGACCATGCCGGCACCGGTGGAAGAGTGGATCAACGGTACACCTACGCCGCTGCATCACACGGTATATTTTAAAGATCTGGATTTTGTGCTGGGCAACAGCGCGGCGAATGATAACCTGGCGACTCGTGTACATGAGTACAGCGATTGGTTTATCACGGCGCGAATGGAAGCGGCGGGTGCGTCTATGGATCTTACCTTCGGCCACGGTTCGCCTTACGTGTTTGCGGTGTACAACAGTGGTAATCCCACACTGGAATTTTCTACTGACAGCACAGCGCCGGATGCAGCGAGCGTGGCAGAAATCTGGTCTGGTTCGGAAAATTCCCGCGTGATTGGCTTTTCGGTTGAGGGGCGCAACTACGCCGCCTTTGCACCGGAAGGCACAAGCTGGAGTGGCCTGGGTACCTCTACCATCACCGCAAATTTACCGTCGGGGAAAAAATATTTTTCCGTTGCCGCCTTGCCGGATCGCGCGGCGCTGGCGTACATGGAAGACTATGCCTACAACCACATTACCGGCACCCGCGTGAGTTGGAATTATCGCGGTAGTGACAGCAAGGTGTTAACCACCTACAACATCACCACGCAGGATTATCCGGAGAGCACTGCCAGCGGCACCTTGTTCGGTTTGTACCCGCATCAATGGCGCAATCTTTCAGGCGGTGCGAGCTTAACTGGCGATACGTACTTTACGCCGCGCGGCACCATGAAATTGGCAGAGGGTGAATCCTTTACCACAGCGGTAACCTTTTACGGTGTGATTCCCACCTTGCCAGAACTCGAAAGTGCGGCTGATAAAACCCGCTTGTCCGGTTTGGTAAATAATGTGCGCACCGAAAGTTTTACGCATCGCGATACCTATTACACCGGCAAACGCCTCGGCAAGGTCGCAACACTGGTTTCCCTTGCACAGCAATCGGGTAACACTGCCGCAGAAGCACAATTCCTCGATGAATTAACCTGGCGCCTGGAAGGCTGGTTAAAGGCCGATGTGATTGACGATCTGGAGCCGTCGCCTTTCGCCAAGAACTTGTTTTACTACAACAGCAACTGGGGAACAATGCTCGGCATCGATGGCAGTTTTGGTAGCCTGACGCAACTCAATGATCACCATTTCCATTACGGTTATTTTGTGCGTGCAGCCGCTGAAATTGCGCGCAACGATCACAGCTGGAGCGATCAACAAGCCTTCGGCGGCATGGTGGAATTATTAATTCGCGATTACGGTAACTGGGAGCGTCCGCGCGATGCTGCTACCAGTGAGCGCGGCCAGATGTTTCCATTCCTGCGCAACTTCGATATCTACGCGGGCCATTCCTGGGCTTCGGGCCACGCGCGTTTTGGTGCTGGCAATAACAATGAATCGTCCTCCGAGGCCATGAACGCCTGGACGGCGATGATCCTGTGGGGTGAAGAAACCGGCAACACCGCGCTGCGCGATGCGGGAATTTATTTGTACACCACCGAGATGACGGCGATCCAGGAATACTGGAACAATGTGTACGAAGAAAATTACCACCCCAATTACGACAAGCCTATGGCATCCCTGGTGTGGGGCGGCAAGACGGACTACGCCACCTGGTTTAGCGGGCTGCCGGAAGCCATGCACGGTATTATTCTGTTGCCCATTCAATCCGGCTCTTTGTATTTGGGTTTATTCCCGGACAATGTGCAAAAAAATTATGAATTCCTGGCCAAGGGTCGCACCCAGTTCGCCATGTGGGACGCGATCTTTTACGCGTATCAAGGCATTTATGATCCAGCTGGCGCGTTGACCAATTTTAATAACAACGAAGGCCGTATGCGCGGTTCCGTCAGTGGACCATCGTCCTTTACTGAAGAAGGTAACTCATTGGCCAACACCTTTACCTGGATCAAAACCTTCCAGCAATACGGCGCTATCGACAAAAGTGTCGTAGCGGAAAACCATGCAACCTATGCGGTGTTTATCAAAGACGATACGCGCACCTACATCGTCTATAACGCGGACCTGAATAACAGTAAAAACGTTGCGTTCACGGATGGCATGGTGGTGAATGTGGGGCCGGGCGAGATGGAAGTGATGAGTCAATCCGGAGTGAGCACGCCGTCGTCTTCGTCAAGCTCCGTGGCAAGTTCAATTGCCAGTAGTGCGTCCAGCGTGGCGGTGAGCAGTTCTTCGGTGGGGAGTTCTTCCGTGAACAGTTCCTCGGTGGATAGCTCATCCAGTGCGTCATCGGTCAGCAGCATCGCAAGTTCTGACAGCTCTTCTTCCTCTTCTTCCTCATCTTCTACAGATACGCCGAACGATATTGGTGTGGTCAATATCCTGCCCCTGGCTAACGGCAGTGTGCAATTCAGCATTCGCTTGCCGGAAGAAAAAAACCAGGTGCATTTATTTGCCCGCCGCAACGGTCAGCAGGATTACGATGTGATTGATGTGCAAACCAGAGTGGGTGCAGAAATAGCTAACGGTGACGGTACCTTTACCTATCAGGTCACGCGGTCCAATGCGTATGAAGAGGGTGATTTGGTAGAAGCCCGCTTTTATACCTACACGCCCGCCAGCGGTCAGATATTTTATCCGGGGCCGATTGAAGCCAGTTGGAGTAGCATCACCTACGGCGAGACTGGCGGCGCCTCATCCAGTTCTGTTGCCAGCAGCAGTTCTGCGGCCTCTTCATCGAGTGCCGCTGCCGAGGGTTATAGCGCAAATGCGACCTTACCCAATGGCGCGACCGTGGCTTATACCACAACCGCCAGCTATGCGAATGGCAGCGTGACGATTACCTTCACCACGGAAGAGAATCTGAATTGGGCCTGGTGTTTCACGCCCGGTTGGAATGGGATGACACGCACCAGCGGTAACAGCTTTGAGGTGGTGATTCCGAACCAACAAGTGGGTAATACCTTGACCTATTATTTTACCGTGAACACCGCAACGCGCGGCGAGGGCAATAATGTGTCTGCGCCGCATTCGTGGGTCGTTCAGTAATGCGTTAAGTGATCAAGGGCCGGTTAGCTCCCCAAGGGGGTTAACCGGTTTTCTTTAGTGATAAAGGCCGGAATAAAAACTAAATATTCTCCAGGGATACACGATAAATTTTATAGCGATTTTCCTGTTGCTCGGGGTTCCAATCGCCACCGACAACATGGATATTTTTCAAGCCCAGTTTCTCCATATCATCCAACGAATAATACCAACCCTTGAATCCGGTTTTTTGATAGATGTGATAAACACCTTGCTGGCCCAGGGTGGTAATCTTTTGCGCTACCGCAATGGCCTGGTAAAAATTGGCTTCACGCTTTTTATTGGCTGCTATATAGACCTTTAGTTGCTGTTCCACCTCTTCGCGCACCTTTTCGCGTTGCTCCGCCGGTATCCTGGCCAGTGTGGCATTCATCTGCGCCATATTAAAACTTTCACTGGAGGCGCCGCCGTGAAAGCCGATAATCGCATTCTTTCCAAGAATTTTTTTTACCCCGGCGGTAAAGATGTAGTTGGCACAGGATGAAAAACAGAATTCATCCACGCGCACGTCCAGGCCGTGTTGATGCGTCCATTCGCCCAGGTCCAGGCCGACATCTATAGGACCCCCGGGGCTGCGAATGGAGAGCAGGGTAGGTTTGGTGGAAGCCTTTTCATACAGCGCAAATACTTTGGCATTGGCTTCAGCCGTCAGGCCGCCCCGATAGATGATTTGGTTGCCATCAAGCCGGACTTGTGTGGCTGCGCTCACAGTCTGTGCGCTGCAACAGTAACAGGTCATGATGATCAACATGACCTTCATCGTGGCGCTGAATCGACGCGGATAGTCCGCAGCGAATGTGAAAAGAGAGATAATCATATTGGCTAGGCTGCATTGAAAAAGATTAAAGATTTCATCGCTATTGCTTTTGTATGACAGGGAATTTGCCAGATTCTACAAGGAATACAATGCTATTGCGTTAAAAAAGCGCGGGTGTTGTCAGCCTGTCGTGATTTTTTATGTATCGTCTAACCACGATAACTGCTTCGTAATGATGTTGATGGGGGAAGACGGAGCGTATCAACATACTGTTGATTCCTCCTTGGCTCCACTTGTTGGCATCAGGCCTTGGCGAGACAACGGATCGCCACGGCCGCGGCCGAGGTGCGATTTTCTACCCCGAGTTTGCGGAATATCTGCTCCAGGTGCTTATTGACGGTGCGCGGGCTCATCTCCAGAATCTGGCCGATTTCGCGGTTGGTTTTGCCGTTGGCAATCCACAGCAGCACATCCGCTTCGCGTCCGGTCACCGCAAATTGTTGTTTAAATGCATCGGTAGCGGCGGCGGGTTTCGGCGTATCGCTCAGGCGCAACAAGTATTCCTTGTTATCAACTACTGCAAGAAATTCCACACTCAGTGTGCGCGGCAAGAAATTAAAACTGAGGCTGTGCCCGCCCTCCGGTTTGTGCGCCAGCCACTCGCACAGGGCGAGGCTGATAGCAGCGCGCTGGGTCGGTTCATCGGCGCCGGCGGCTTGTAGCAGGTGGTGCACTTGGGGCGTGGCCCATAATAAATGCCCCTGTTGATCGGTGGCCAATAAAAATTGGCCCGCGGTATCCAGTGCACTGCGCGCACTTTGGGTCATGCGCGCATTGGTAAGATGCACACGCATACGCGCAACTAATTCTTCGGCGTTGATCGGCTTGGTGATGTAGTCCACGCCACCCGCGCCGAGTCCCATCACCACATGTTCGGTATCGCTAAGGCCGGTCATAAAGATAATCGGCACGTTGGCCAGGTCGGGGTTTTGTTTCAATCGGCGGCAGGTTTCAAAGCCATCCATATTGGGCATGATTGCATCGAGCAGGATAATATCCGGCGTAATGTTTTGGGTAATGGTTAATGCCTGTGCGCCCTCTAGGGCAACCAGTACGGTAAAGGAGGCGTCTTCCAGGACATCGTTAAGCATATGGATGCTGTCAATTGCATCATCGACAACTAATACCACAGGACGCTGATTTTTATGGTTGTTCATAACTGACACCCGTTGTTTCTGTTGTGTGTTTGCCCAGCAGTGTGATGATCTTTTCAAACTGAAAATTGTTGACGAAGGTTTTGATGTGTTCAATAAAGCCCGGCTGCGCCTGACGGTTGTGCTCCAGTTGTTGCAGGTAATCCTGTAATCCCTTTTTGTGGCCGATAATGGCTAATTCGCGCAACCGCTTGATATGAATATTGTCCGGTAGTTGTAGAACAGGAATCACCGGAGCGGGTGCTTGAACAGTGTTGCTCGCCGGTGATTTTTCATAACACCAGGTTAAATTGAGTAAGCGGCCGATATGTTCCAGCAGCAAGTTAAGTCGCACCGGTTTTATCACATAAGCATCGTGCAATGGCGGCCTGTCGGTTTTGTCTTTGGGTCGGTTGCGGCCTTCGCTGGCATCGGCGGATACCATGATAATCGGTGCGTGATAACCGGATTCGCGCAACTGTGCAGCCAGTTCCCAGCCGTTCAAGCCAGGCATGGATACATCCAGCAGGATAAGATCCGGCGTGTTGCCGTTTTCGGTTTCCTGTTTCAGTTGTTCCATGGCTAACAGTGAATTGCCGACCTCACTGATATTAAAACCGAGCGGCGTCAGCATCGCACGCAACAAGTGTCGGTGCGGTGCTTCATCATCCACGATCATCACATGGCGCACCTTGCCGCGATACCCATAGATGGTTTGCGCCGGTGCGGTAATCGATTCCGGCAGTGGTTTACTCACGCTTGAGAGCATCAAACTTGCTTTAAATAAACTGCCTTGGCCCGGTGTGCTTTTGACCGAAATATCGCCGCCCATAATTTCTGCCAGCAAGCGCGTAATGGTTAAACCCAATCCGGTACCCAGCGCCGTACAGCCTGGTTTACGCACACGCTCGAAGGGGCGGAAGATGCGTTCGATATCTTCCGGTGCAATCCCTTCGCCGGTATCCAGCACACTGAACTCCGCCACCTGATTGCGGTAACGTAAGGTGAAGCTGACCTTGCCTTGTTCCGTGTATTTGATCGCGTTGGATAACAGATTAATTAAAATCTGGCGCAAGCGTTTTTCATCGGTATGCACAAATTCCGGTAAACGATCATTGCAATGGTATTCAAATACCAAGCCTTTCGCTTCCGCCTGCAAACGAAACATGTTCACCAGTTGGTCCATCAGCACCGACAAGCGCACCTGGTCTTTGTGTAAATCCAGGCGGCCCGCTTCAATCTTGGAGATATCCAGCAAGCCTTCAATCAAATCCGCCAGATGCTCACCACTGCGGCGAATCACTGCCAGGGCATCTTTGCGATTCGCTGGCATGGCCGGATCTTTTTCCAGCAATTGCGTGTAACCCAAAACCGCATTCAAAGGCGAACGCAATTCGTGGCTGATACCGGTCAGGTAACGGCTCTTGGCAAGGTTGGCCGCTTCGGCGTGTTCCTTGGCTTCTTGTAATGCTTTGTCGGTACGTTCGTGGGCAACAATTTCTTCCATCAGCAAACGGGTTTGGCGTTGGGTTTCTTCCTGGGCAACCACGCGGCTTTCGTGAGCCAATACAAACAACCAACTCACCACGCCGGTGATAATCACCAACAGGAAAAACACCTTCCACAAGGTCGTAGCCAGTAACTGCGCCGTCGCAATATCTTCGGTCAGCGTTTGAAAATAAATCATCGACAGCAACACGGCGGATAAGCCGTTGATGATGATCACCAGCGTCAGAAAATGGCCGATACGTGAATTGATATTGGGTGTCAGCCACTCCGGTAAAAACGCGGTAAAGAATCCGCGCAGCTGTTCAGCGTAACCGGCGCCGGGTTTACAGTGGTCGTTACAACGCGCATCAAGCGAACAGCATAACGAACAGATATGACCGGCATAAGCCGGGCAGTAGGTAACATCTTCGCGTTCGAATTTATGTTCGCAGATACAACAATGGACGGTGCCATCAATCGTGCTGATCTCCACCACCGGCCGCGCAATGTAGTAGCGCCCCTTGGTGCCCCAGGCAATAAGGGGAGCAATAATCAGCGAGGCCAGCAGGGCAATGAAATGAGACAAGGCTTGTGCGACGTCACCGAGCGCACCGGTGTGACAGGTTATACCGATAGCGGACGCGAGCAACATCGCACCAAAACCCACAGGATTGATGTCGTACAGATGCGCGCGTTTAAATTCAATGTGTTTCGGGCTGAACCCTAATGGTTTATTGATCACCAGATCTGCGACCAAAGCACCGAGCCAGGCCACCGCCACAATGCCGTAAACCCCGAGGGTTTGTTCCAGTGCGTGATAAACGCCCAGCTCCATCAGCAGCAACGCGATGGTGACATTAAACACCAGCCACACCACGCGGCCGGGATGACTGTGGGTTAAACGCGAGAAAAAATTCGACCAGGCAATGGAACCGGCATAGGCATTGGTGACATTAATCTTCAGCTGACACAGGATCACAAAAATCCCCGCCACCGCCAGCGACACTTCCGGCGAATAGGTAATGTAACTGAACGCCACCATATACATCCGCGTCGGATCGGCGGATTCCAATAATGGCACGCCGTGATTAAGCGCCAATACCGCGAGAAAAGAACCGGCAAGAATCTTCAACACACCAATAACAATCCACCCCGGCCCACCCGCCATCAACGCGCACCACCAACGCACGCGTGTCTTCGGCGTCGGCGCTGGCAGGAAGCGCAAGAAATCTACCTGCTCACCAATCTGCGCAATCAACGAAAATATCACCGCCGACGCCGCGCCAAAAAATAAAATATTCACACCGGGAAGGGTATCCGTATCCGCTTTCTGTTCGGTGCCGGTAAACGCCGTCCAACTCTCCACTGCACTCGCGTCGATATAAATAATAAAAACAAACGGCAACAACTGCAGCACCACCCACACCGGCTGGCTCCACAACTGAAAACGACTGATAAACGTAATACCGTGAGTCACCAGCGGAATCACCACCAGCGCACTGATCAAATAGCCATACACCAGCGGAATATCAAACAACAGCTCCAACGCCATCGCCATGATCGCCGCTTCCAGCGCGAAAAAAATAAACGTAAACGACGCATAGATTAACGACGTAATCGTCGACCCGATATAACCAAACCCCGCCCCACGCGTCAGCAGATCAATATCCACCCCATACTTCGCTGCGTAATAACTGATCGGAATCGCCGTCAAAAAAATAATCAACCCAACCGTACAAATCGCCGCCACCGCATTATTAAAACCATAATGCAAGGTAATCGCCCCACCAATCGCCTCCAACGCCAAAAACGAAATCGCCCCCAACGCCGTCGTAGCCACCCGCGCCCGCGACCACCGCCGCGCACTCTTCGCGGTAAAACGCAAGGCATAGTCTTCCAGAGTCTGGTTAGCGACCCACTGGTTGTAGTTACGTCGTACGCGAAAGATGTGTTGCTTAGCCGTCATGGAATTTCCTGAGGAACTGCTGAAAAATTAGCTGCGTTGCCATCGCGGCGTTAAAAACAGGCTCAAAATGCTCATTTACTTCAGTAAACTCCGCTTTCTCGCCTGTTTTTGCCTTGCGCTGGCTGCCTCGCAAACATTTTTCAGCAGTTCCTTAAAGTCATTCTTCCAGGAAAAAACTCTCCCTGCGCAAGCGAGTGATGTGTTTTGGTGCGCTTTAAACTGCCATTGCTCTCTGTTAGTGCTCCGCGCTGGATTTCATCCGTTTTTGCGCCATCTGTCCCGGTATTTATCTCTTCGATCAGCACACACTAAATACCTCTATCAAAACCCATACCACATGGAATTTACCCCGTACTTGCAGACATGCCTTCGGTATAGGCTACAGCGACCGTCACCGGCATGGATGCCGGTGCCGAGCCTACAAGGATGTATTCACGGCGTGTCGCAGTAGCCTATACCGAAGGCATGTCTCCTCCGAATCATCCTTAATAACGCGCCCGAAAATACCCCCATTCCCCACCCCAAGGTATGCGTCAAATGACGTACCTCCCTAAGGCATTTGTCGAATGTGCTCCGCACCCCACTCACCCCAGAATAAGAACCGTGGGCACACCGTGTCTGTACCTGGGAACGCAACACCAACACCGAAAAAAATCCCCCGGCTTTTCAATACACAAAGAGGAAAGACCATGCGTAGGCAACAAACCAGAACCGGCAGCTCACGCTCGCCGATACTCAACACACTAAAAACCCTGGCCGCATCATTCGTACTCATCGCAGCCACCACACACGCAGCCGACGTTAACACCACCGGCCTCGCCGTCACCGACGATACCGTCAAAGTCGGTATCCTCCACTCCGTCACCGGCACCATGGCCATCAGTGAAACCGGCTCCGTACAAGCCGAAAAACTCGCCATCGAACAAATCAACGCTATGGGCGGCGTGCTCGGACGCAAGATCGAATTTATCCAAGAAGACGGCGCGAGCGACTGGCCAACTTTCGCCGAAAAATCCCGCAAACTGTTAGTGAACGACAAAGTTGCCGCCGTGTTCGGCTGCTGGACTTCCGCATCGCGCAAAGCCGTACTGCCGATCTTTGAACAATACAACGGCATGCTCTACTACCCGACTTTCTACGAAGGTCTCGAGCAATCACCCAACGTGATCTACACCGGTCAGGAAGCCACGCAACAAATCATTGCCGGTATCGATTGGGTGGTAAAAAACAAAGACGCAAAAACCTTTTACCTGCTCGGTTCGGATTACATCTGGCCGCGCACCTCCAACAAGATCGCGCGCAAGCACATCGAAAAATTGGGCCTGAAAGTTGTGGGCGAAGAATATTACCCGCTGGGCCATACGCAATTTAACTCGGTGATCAACAAGATCAAATTGCGTAAACCCGACGTGATCTACGCGATTGTGGTCGGTGGTTCCAACGTGGCCTTCTACAAACAATTGAAAGCTGCCGGTATTGATATGACCAAAGAAAAACCGCTGGTGTTAACCATCTCTGTGACTGAAGACGAAATCCTCGGTATCGGTGGTGAAAACATGGTGGGCGCTTACGCGGCGATGAAATACTTCCAAAGCCTGCCCAATGAAAACAACCAGGCATTTGTTAAAGCCTTTAAAGAACGCTGGGGCGATGACATTGTAATTGGTGACGTCACCCAAGCCGCTTACCTCGGCCCCTGGTTGTGGAAAGCGGCGGTAGAAAAAGCGGGCTCTTTCGACATCGATAAAGTGCGCGCTGCATCGCCCGGTATTGAATTAACCACTGCGCCGGAAGGCTACGTGAAGATTCACCCCAACCATCACCTCTGGTCCAAAACCCGTATCGGTCATGCCCAAGGCGACGGCCAATACAAAGTCGTCTACGAGACTAAAGAGTTGATCGAACCCGATCCGTTCCCCAAAGGCTACCAGTAATAAACGTAGGTCGGATTAGCCGCGCACCGCGCGGCGTAATCCGACAAGAAAAACGGGAAGAACTAAACAAATTCAAAATTATGATCCACCCGCACCTTATCAAACATCAACCCGCGCCAAGCCGCGCACTCCACAGAGGACATGCGAATGTTTGCTGACTACAGCACCTCGGAATTAATGTCGATCTTTGCGATGCAAGGCTTCGCCGGATTGATTCTGTTTTCCGTCTTTGTCCTGATGGCATTGGGGTTAGCCATCATCTTTGGACAAATGGGCGTAATTAACATGGCGCACGGCGAGTTTATGATTCTCGGTGCCTACATTACTTATTTAACCTCGCAGGTTTTCTCGAATCACTTACCGGATTTTTTCAGTTTTTATTTCTTACTCGCGATGGTGCTCGCCTTCATGGTCACCGCCGCTCTGGGCGCCCTGGTGGAATGGAGCATGATTCGCTTTTTATACAACCGCCCGCTGGACACGCTGCTCGCTACCTGGGGTTTGAGCCTGATCCTGCAACAACTTTATCGCACCGTATTCGGCGCTCGTGAAGTGGGCGTAACCCTGCCGGATTGGCTGATGGGTTCCTATCAAATTTCCGACACCATTGAAGTGCCGATCAACGGTATTTTTGTGATGTGTCTGGCGCTGGGCATTTCGCTTGCAGTAGCGATCCTGATGTATCGCTCGCGTTGGGGCACACAGGTACGCGCCGTTGTACAAAATCGCGCGATGGCCGGCGCTGTTGGTATCAACACGGCCAAGGTTGACCGTATTACCTTTGCATTGGGTTGCGGCATTGCCGGTGTTGCCGGTAGCGCATTTACCATGATCGGTTCTACCGGGCCGACATCGGGACAGCTCTATATTGTGGACACCTTTTTAGTGGTGGTATTTGGTGGTGCAACCAGTTTGCTGGGCACAATTGCATCGGCGTTTGGCATCTCGCAAGCGCAATCCACCATGGAATTTTTTATGAGTGGCTCTATGGCCAAAGTGTTGACCTTGCTATTTGTGGTGCTGATCCTGATGGTGCGCCCGCAAGGTTTGTTTACCCTCAAAGTTCGTCGTTAGGGAGACCTCTGTCATGTCGTATCAAGGTTTGCGTTCCCTGTTACCGAAAAATGAATTATGGGGCTTTGTGATTCTGGCACTCTTGCTGGTTGTGGTGCTGCCGCTGAGCATGGATATTTTTCGTTTGAATCTGGTAGGTAAATATTTGACCTACGCTTTCGTCGCCGTGGGCCTGGTATTGTGTTGGGGTTACGGCGGCATCCTGAGTCTAGGGCAGGGCGTGTTCTTTGGTCTGGGCGGTTACATCATGGCGATGTTTCTCAAACTGGAAGCGTCTGATCCGGAAAGTACCAAGATTCAATCCACACCCGGCATTCCGGATTTTATGGATTGGAATCAGATTACCGAGCTGCCGTTTTTCTGGGAACCCTTCTACAGTTTCACCTTTACGCTGCTGGCGATCATCGTGATTCCGTCGATCTTCGCTTACATCATCGGCGCTGCGATGTTCAAGCGGCGGGTGGGCGGTGTTTACTTCGCGATTATCACCCAGGCGATAGCCGCGATCCTCACCATCCTGATTATTGGCCAGCAGGGTTACACCGGTGGCGTCAATGGGATCACCGATCTGCGCACGCTGCATGGATGGGACATCCGCACCGATAGCGCCAAATATGTATTTTATTTTCTGTGCGTGTTCATGTTGTTTGTGTGTCTGTTCATCGCGCAGTTCATCCGCAAAAGTAAACTGGGGCGTCTGTTGGTGGCGATGCGCGATAAGGAAGATCGCGTGCGCTTCTCCGGTTATGACGTGGCCAACTTTAAAATTTTTGTGTTCTGCATCGGCGCTATCTTCGCCGCTATCGGTGGCGCCATGTTTACCTTGCAGGTGGGATTTATGTCACCGACGCTGGTGGGCATCGTACCTTCTATTGAGATGGTGATCTTCTGTGCGGTGGGCGGGCGCTTGTCGATCATCGGCGCAGTTTACGGTGCGCTGCTGGTGAACTGGGCCAAGACCTCTTTCTCCGAAAGTTTTCCTGAACTCTGGTTGTTCGCCATGGGCGGCTTATTTATCGCGGTGGTGATGGCGTTTCCCAATGGGCTTGCCGGACTTTACAACACCTATGTGGCGCCGCGCGTAAAACCGCTAATGGCAAAACGCTTAACCAAAAAATCCTCTGCACCGCAAACGCCCGCATCCAACCTGAATGAAGGAGCTCTCCATGATCCCCAGTAATACAGATTATGTGCTTGCGGTTGAAGGGCTCACCGTTTCCTTCGATGGCTTTAAGGCCGTAAACGATTTGAGTTTTTATGTGGACGAGAATGAGATCCGCGTCATCATCGGCCCCAACGGTGCCGGCAAGACGACAGTGCTGGATTTAATTTGCGGTCGCACCAAGGCAACCGAAGGCTCGATCCGGTTTCGCAACCGTGAACTGACCAGGATGAAAGAGCACGATATCGTTAAAGCCGGGGTCGGGCGTAAATTTCAAACGCCGTCGATCTATGGCGACTTAACCGTGTTTGAAAACCTGGAGATTTCTTTTCCGCGCGGTCGTTCCGTGTTTGGTGCGCTGGCATTTAAACGGGATGCCGAGGTGATCAACAAAGTCAACGAAGTGGCGGAGATGATCTTTCTCAGCGATCAATTGCACAGGCAAGCAGAATTGCTCAGCCACGGCCAAAAGCAATGGCTGGAAATCGGCATGTTATTAATTCAGGACCCGGAACTATTGATGCTGGATGAACCGGTGGCGGGCATGTCGGTTGGCGAGCGGCAACAAACTGCTGAACTGCTGCGCAAAATTACCAAAAACCGTTCGGTGATTGTGAGTGAACACGATATGCAATTCGTCGCGCAGATCGCCGACAAGGTCACCGTGCTACACCAGGGGAAAATCCTCGCCGAAGGCTCCGCCGAAAAAGTGAAGCTGGACCCGAAAGTGATTGAAGTCTATCTCGGCCATTAAGAGGGCAATATCATGCTTGCAGTATCGGATTATCGTGTGTGTTATGGCCAGAGTGAAGTGCTACACGGCTTGAATTTTTCTGTCGCGCCCAACGAGATTGTGGCCATCCTCGGTCGCAACGGCATGGGCAAAACCACCCTGATGAAGTCGCTGATGGGGGTCATTCCCAGCGCTGGCGGCAGCGTGAAATTGCAGGATAAGGAGATGTCGTCGCTCAAGAGCTATCAGCGGGTTGCCAGCGGCTTCGGTTTTGTCCCCCAGGGGCGGATGATCTTTTCCAGCATGACGGTTAAGGAAAATATTGAAACGGGGCTGACTACTGCGAAGAAAAAATCCGTTCCCCGGGACCTGTACGACATGTTCCCGGTGCTGCTGGAGATGCGCAACCGCCGCGGCGGAAACCTCTCCGGCGGCCAACAGCAACAGCTCGCCATCGCCCGCGCGCTTGCCAGCGACCCCAAATTGTTACTCTTGGATGAACCCACCGAAGGCATCCAGCCCTCGATCATCCGTGAAATGGGCCGCACCCTGAAACAGATCCGCGACCAGCGCGGCCTATCAATTGTTGTTTCAGAACAAGTACTTAGCTTCGCTTTGGATATTGCCGACCGGATTCTGGTCATCGAAAAAGGCGAGATTGTCCACGAAGAACTCCGAGCCACCGTCGACGAAGCCAAAGTCGCTTCTTATTTATCGGTATAACGCTCCAACTGCCCCTCTGCCCCGTAGGTCGGATTAGCCATCGGCGTAATCCGACTTCAATCTTCCCATCAGAGCAAATTTTATTCCTTTCTACGGGGGCAAATTCAAACAACTTCCTGTATATTACGCCGCTATTTTCCAACCCAGCTTACACGAGAGTCCTATGACTGACTTATCCCTTTACAGAAACATTGGTATCTTCGCCCACGTTGATGCCGGTAAAACCACCACTACCGAGCGTATCCTCAAGCTCACCGGTAGAATCCACAAGCTCGGCGAGGTTCACGAAGGTGAATCCACTACCGACTTTATGGAGCAGGAAGCTGAGCGCGGTATTACCATTCAGTCAGCAGCGGTGAGCTGTTTCTGGAAAGGGAACCGCTTCAACGTTATTGACACCCCCGGACACGTTGACTTCACCGTTGAAGTGTACCGCTCGCTGAAAGTACTGGATGGCGGTATCGGCGTATTCTGTGGTTCTGGCGGTGTTGAGCCCCAGTCAGAAACCAACTGGCGCTACGCGAACGACGCGGAAGTCTCGCGCCTGATCTTCGTAAACAAACTTGACCGTATCGGCGCCGACTTCCTGCGCGTGACCGATCAGGTAAAAAAGGTTCTGGGCGCCAAGCCGCTGATCATGACCCTGCCCATCGGCCGCGAAGACACCTTCGTAGGCGTGGTTGACCTGTTGACCCGCCAAGCCTACGTATGGGACGAAACCGGCCAGCCGGAAAACTACACCATCACCGACGTACCAGCCGACATGGTTGATGACGTTGAAATGTATCGCGACCAATTGGTTGAGAACGCGGTTGAAGTAGACGACGACCTGATGATGGCTTATATGGAAGGCGAAGAACCCTCCATTGAAGACATCAAGCGTTGTGTCCGTAAAGGCACGCGCGACCTGGTGTTCTTCCCCACCTACTGTGGTTCTGCCTTCAAAAACAAAGGTATGCAACTGTTGTTGGATGCGGTAGTGGACTACCTGCCCGCACCGACAGAAGTTAACCCGCAGCCGCTGACCGACGAAGAAGGTAACGAAACCGGCCAATACGCTATCGTGTCTGCCGCTGAACCCTTCCGCGCCCTGGCGTTCAAGATCATGGACGACCGTTTCGGCGCCCTGACCTTCGTGCGTATTTACTCCGGTGTACTGAATAAGGGTGACACCATCCTCAACTCCTTCACCGGCAAGACCGAACGTGTTGGCCGTATGGTGGAGATGCAGGCGAACGAGCGTACCGACCTGACCACCGCACAAGCGGGCGACATTATCGCCATCGTCGGTATGAAGAACGTGCAAACTGGTCACACCCTGTGTGATCCGAAACACCCCTGTACCCTTGAACCGATGATCTTCCCGGAGCCGGTAATTTCTATCTCTGTTACGCCGAAAGATAAAGGCGGCGTTGAGAAGATGGGTATTGCGATCGGTAAGATGGTTGCAGAGGACCCGACTTTCCGCGTTGAAACTGATGTCGACTCAGGTGAAACCATCCTGAAAGGTATGGGTGAATTGCACCTCGATATTAAAGTAGACATTCTGAAGCGTACCTACGGTGTTGAGTTGATCGTTGGTCAACCACAGGTTGCCTACCGCGAAACCATTACCCGCGAGATCGAAGACAGCTACACCCACAAGAAGCAATCGGGTGGTTCTGGTCAGTACGGTAAGATCGACTACCGCATCAAGCCGGGTGAGCCAAACACCGGCTTCAAGTTCGTTTCCACCGTTGTTGGCGGTACTGTTCCCAAGGAATTTTGGCCGGCAATTGAGAAAGGCTTCAAGTCGATGATGGACACGGGTCCTTTGGCGGGCTTCCCGGTGCTGGATGTCGAGATTGAACTGTTTGATGGTGCTTTCCACGCTGTGGACTCCTCGGCGATTGCGTTTGAAATCGCTGCAAAAGGCGCTTTCCGTCAATCCATGCCTAAAGCGGGTCCGCAGTTGCTCGAACCTATCATGAAGGTCGATGTTTACAGCCCGGAAGATCACGTAGGTGATGTGATCGGTGACCTGAACCGTCGTCGCGGCATGATCTCTGGCCAGGAGCCAAACGTGACTGGTGTGCGCATCAAAGCTGACGTACCGCTGTCCGAAATGTTCGGCTACATCAGCACCCTGCGTACCATGACCTCTGGTCGTGGCCAATTCTCGATGGAGTTTTCTCACTACGCGCCATGCCCGGCTAACGTAGCTGAAACGGTTATCGCGAAAGAGAAAGAGAAGAAAGCTGCCTTGGCTAAATAATTGCCGAGTTGGTTTTAGAAAAGCCCCGTTGGTGGAAGCCAGCGGGGCTTTTTTATATTTGTCGCTCTCTAAATCTATTTTTCGTAGTGGTAGCGGCAAGAAATTATAGTTAGCTGGTTATCATCAACGGCATAAACCAGCCGATTGGTATCATCAATACGCCTGGACCAAAAGCCGGCCAAATTTTCTTTTAACGGCTCAGGCTTACCTATGCCCTCGAAGGGAGATCGTTGGCAATCCTGAATAAGCTTGTTGATGCGTTTAAGTGTTTTTTTATCTTGCGTTTGCCAGTACAGATAATCCGTCCACGACTCTTTAGTCCACGAAAGAATCTCAATCATCGGTTAGCTCATGTTGGCTGGTATTGCCTGCTCGATACTGCTTAATAGATTTCGACAAATGGGCTACGTTGGCGGGACTTTTGAGTAAATGAACAGTTTCCATT
Source organism: Cellvibrio sp. (assembly GCA_035490615.1). Classification (GTDB taxonomy): domain Bacteria; phylum Pseudomonadota; class Gammaproteobacteria; order Pseudomonadales; family Cellvibrionaceae; genus Cellvibrio. The sequence goes on along the minus strand of DATJLH010000199.1, from coordinate 42,452 downwards.
AACCCATTGAATTGCTCTAAGGACATCACCACAGCGTCCTCCGAATCCCTACGAGTAATGATGGTGTAGTCAGCATCATTAACTACTTGATCTAAAAGGCTTTTCAGCTTGTTTCTAGCATCAGAGAAACTTATGACTCTCATGTTAACCTCTACTTGTACAGGAAATAGCACAATTCTAACCTGTACAGCTTATTGTGCAAGTGGTGTAACGTAATAATCCGCATTCAATTGTTCTATGATTTTCCCGACAATTCTTCAATTATTCTGCTCCAGCCCAATTTCATCGCCAGATCAATTGCATTATCACCCGCGCCATTTGTTTCCAGAGGATCGGCGCCATATTTCAAAAGTAGCTTAATAGGCGTGAGGTTGCCTGCAAGTGCCTCCCTATGCAACATACTCCAACCCTCATCGTCCTTCATCGACACGATGCTCGGCTGCGCCTTGAGTTGTTGCTCTATATTCTCCGCCATGTTTTCACTCATGGGATGTTCGGGGTACACCGTAGATGCTTCTGCCCCGGGCTGCTTAAAGGGAGATACATTTGATGTGAAACCGGGTTCTTTTCCGGCATAAGGCGTCACTTCTACTTTATGTGGATCACCAAATGCGAAACCCCATGTTGCGTCATGCTGTTTACGCTCGAAGCTATCCATGGCTTTCCTCATTGCCTGGATACTGAATCCGCCAAAGGCCTTGCCTTGAGAGACATACAGCCAATCGGAGATTTTTGCTAAAGGAACACTGATTATATCTCCCGCATGCAGATGCTTTACCCAGTTTGGTTCGTTAACTAAATAACCCGTGATTATTTCACCGTCAAAGGAAATATCGCTAATCCACATGTGTTCATAAAAAGGAACGTCTGGATCATCACTATGTGTTTGAAATGGAACTTTCACGACAGCTAAATCCAAACCTGGAATGATTCTTCTGTACTCCCAAGACAGCTCTCGCCAGAAATACTTAAAATTCTTCCTTGCGGTTTCACTCGCCTCAAACATTCGTTGATCGTCTAGAAATTTGTAGATGTTTTCTTCGCTCATTTATCGCTCCAGGTTGACTAACTATTCCTAAAGGTCAGCTAAATCGATATAACCGTCACCCAGTGAAAAGGCCGATGGCGAAAATCCGGATTCCGTGGCCATTTCCGATTCACGTATAGCTTAGGCCTTTTTATATATTTGACCATGGATTCCCACCCAGAGGTCTGGCCACTTTAGCAGGTTAGGGATTGGAGCAGGTGATGGATAGTATCACTGGGTGGTCTGCAAAAATAAGGTTGCCTTGAGCTGCAACAGGTAACATCAGTTTTTCTCTGCTAAGAATTGAAAAATTTCCAGAGATTAACGTAAGAATATCTTCTTCAATTTCTTGATACGCCGAGTATTTCATTAACGCTGATTTGCATGGGCACTCCTGACCGTTTTGCGCGGGATCTATTGAGGCGTTCAATAAGACAGGATCTTTACTTGATTCCAACTGATTTGTAACTGTTAAGGTAAAGCAGTCTTTAGCATTATTTTTAATTATTAAGTTCTGAGGCGTTGCTGATTGGGTATATGCGCTTAGTGAAATAGCTATCAATAGGCTGACTTTTTTTATTATCATTTTTTTATAAAGTCCTTCGTTAAATAAATAGTAAGGCAGTTGTGGTAAAGCTAAGCTGAAAGTTTTGGAGGGTCAATAGATTGAGTGATTTTTTTATGTGTTCAGAGGGAAATGTGGATTGGTGTCGGACTACGCCGTTGGCTAATCCGACCTACAGGTTTGGGTAGAAAGGCTGGGGCTATGGCATCTGTTCTTTATCCAGCTCAGTCTGACATGCCACACACAACCGCACACCAGGCATGGCTTTTTGGCGGGCTTCGGGGATAGGTGCGCCGCATGCTTCGCAGTGGGTGAGGCTTTTGCCGTGGGGCAGGCGGCTGCGTGCTTCCTGGATAGCATCGTCGATACTTGCGTCGATTTGGTCTTGAATGGCACCGTCGCGAGTCCAGCCTCCGGCCATGATGGGCCTCCTGAAAATTGGTTGGGGGATTAGCGTGTTAGATATTTGGTGTGAGAGGAAGTTTCCGGTAAGCGTCGGATTACGCCTTCGGCTAATCCGACCTACGTTGAAGTTAATTTCGGCTGAGGGGCTATACGTTAAATGACGTAGGTGTGTGGTCATTTGTCGTATTGTTTGGCGGTGGGTGGAAACTGATACTGGTGGCAAGGGCGGGTGTGTCGTCGTCCAACAATAATCCGTTTATTTGTTTCCTTCAGGAGCCACCACAATGACCGAAACCATCATCAAGATCGACTTGAAAAAATCACCCTATGAAAACGAGATGATTCATAACCGCTGGCATCCTGATATCCCGATGGTAGCGACGGTGAAGCCGGGGGATGATTTTATTATTGAATGTTACGACTGGACCGGCGGACAAATCGCTAACAACGACAGCGCGGACGACGTGCGCGATGTGGATTTATCGCAGGTGCATTTTCTGTCCGGTCCCGTGGGTGTTGAAGGCGCAGAGCCGGGCGATTTGTTGGTGGTGGATATTCTCGATATTGGCGCATTCCAGGAAAGCCTGTGGGGTTTTAACGGTTTTTTTTCCAAACAGAATGGCGGCGGCTTTTTAACGGAACATTTTCCGGAAGCGCAAAAATCCATTTGGGATATCAATGGCATGTTCACCAAATCCCGCCATGTGCCTAACGTGGAATTCGCGGGCCTGGTGCATCCGGGGTTGATCGGCTGCTTGCCGTCCAAAGAGATGTTGGCGGAGTGGAATAAGCGCGAGAAAGCGCTTTATGACACTGAGCCGGATCGGGTGCCGGCGTTGGCTACCTTGCCTTATGCGGATACCGCGCACATGGGCAAGATGGCTCCCGATGCGGCCAAAGTTGCGGCGGCGGAAGGTGCGCGTACGGTGCCGCCCCGTGAGCACGGTGGTAACTGTGACATTAAAGATTTATCGCGCGGCTCCAAGATTTATTTTCCGGTGTATGTAGAAGGCGGCGGTTTGTCCGTCGGGGATTTGCACTTCAGCCAAGGTGACGGCGAGATCACCTTCTGCGGTGCGATTGAGATGGCTGGCTGGATTCATCTACGCGTCAGTTTGATTAAAGACGGCATGGCAAAATACGGCATAAAAAATCCAATCTTCAAACCCAGCCCGATTGCGCCGAAATATGACGATTACCTGATCTTTGAAGGTATTTCGGTCGATGAATATGGAGAGCAACATTACCTCGATGTGCATGTGGCGTATCGTCAGGCGTGCCTCAATGCCATCGAATATTTGACGAAATTTGGTTACAGCAAAGCGCAGGCTTACGCCATTCTTGGTTGCGCGCCAGTGCAGGGGCATATCAGCGGTGTGGTGGATATTCCGAATGCCTGCGCGACCTTATGGTTGCCGACGGATATTTTTGATTTTGATGTGAACCCGAGTGCAGAGGGGCCGACGAAGAAGGTGAGTGGTGGTATGGATGTGCCCTTGTCACCGGATAAATAAATGAAGGGAATTGCCGGGTATAGATAGAGTGGTGTCGGATTACGCCGCGCGTTGCGCGGCTAATTCGACCTACAACAACGATCAAATTCCGTAGGTCGGGTTAGCGCAGCGTAATCCGACACCCCTCCCGATTTATACACCGCCATTATTTTGATATCTATAGCTCGTTTTCCAGGAGACACTCAATGCCTCTCTACGATTACAAATGCAGCCAACACGGTTTGTTCTACGAGTTAGCCACCGTCGCGGATTCCGCCAAACCTTGCGCGTGCCCGCAATGCGGTGCCTTGTCGGCGCGGGTGATTATGCTGTCGCCGGATATTCTCAGCATGAAACAGGAAAATCGTGAAGCACATAAACGCAATGAACAGAGCGCCCATGCGCCGGTGTTTTCGACGGTGGAGTATCGCCAGGAGCAGCAGGCACGGCGGGAACATAAGCACGGGAAAGGCTGCGGTTGCGGAGACAAACCGATTCGCAAATCCAATTTGCTTTACACCGCTGATGGTAAAAAGATGTTTCCGTCCATGCGGCCGTGGATGATCAGCCATTAAAAAAATGCCGGGTTTTCCCGGCATTTTTTCTCATCATTAATCCTCTTCCTGCTCATCCCCTGCATCGCAATCATGGTGGCCCGGTAATTTCTTGCACTCGCTCAAGCGTTGGATGCGTGTAGCCTGAATGGCATTACTACCCGTTTGTGTCCCTTCCACTTGCACGCGGGTGCCGGGCGTAAAGCTGCTGATCAGTTCAGCCCCTTCCGCGTCGCTGCCATTGACTTGCACATCCATCACAAAAAATAAGCTGTTGCTTTCCACCCGGCTTACCGATCCGTTGATGGTGACCAGGTCACTGCTGTTGAGGCGCCTGACACGCACTGCCAGCAATTCATCGTCGAGGTTGCGGCTAAACACTTCCACGTAGTCGCCCACGGCCAATTCGGCGAGGTTGATAAAGCGGTTGCCCTGGATACTCCGGTCTTCAAACGCGGTGAGTTCATCCAGAGTGAAGGTAGTACCCAGTACCGTCAGCGTTTGGTTTTCAACATCAATATCTTCAATGGTGCCGCGCACTTTATCGCGGCTGCTTACATGTACACGCAGACGTTCGGCGCGCAGGTTGCTGTTCGCATCAACTGTCCCGTCGATAGTCACGCGAACACCGGCTTGCAATTGGTTGGCTGTTCCGCCGCGCAAGGTCGCACCGGACGCATCCACGATGTAATTATCCACGGTAAAACGGCTGAGATCGGTGTAGCTATCAATAATACCTTCCAGCAGGATGCGCATCGTTCCTTCGGGAACTGGAGGTGTCTGGAAGCTGATGCGTGTGGCGGAGAGAATATTTTCACCGCTCAATGAGCCCTGGACTTTGACTTGCGAAGTATTTTGCAGATCGGCAACGACCCCATTGCTGAAGGTGGCGGTACGATAATCCACTGTTAAATTGCGCAGGCGGAATGATTGGTTGGCCTCGTCGAGTTGCGTCACTTTGCCGACCACTTCGTTCGGGCTTAATGAATCTGCCGGTGCCAGGCGGGTTGATTCAAACAAGCCTTCGTTGTTCAGGAATCCGCTGATTTCCACAACGTCGCCCACGGCCAGCGCATCCGATTCAGTATCGAGAACACTGTCACCGGCCACATACACGTTTTGCCCCAGCAAGGTAATCAGTAACGCGTCTGTCTCAAACCTTTCAATAGCGGTGATCCTGCCGAGCAGGCTGCGTTCGTAGATCACTTTTTCAGCCAGTATGTCGCCGGAGTCCGGATCAGTGGTCCCATGAATTTCAACGACCATACCTGCCTGAATATCGTCTTCAGACGCAGCAACACCGTTCAGGGTGACGCTGGCATTGCGCGTCACAAAACGTTCGCCGTTGACATAAATACTGCCGAAGCTGGTGACGGCACCGGTCGCAATAACCGGGCTGCCGGTACCTTCAATACCTGCCGTTGAGTCGCTGCCACCACAGCTACCCAGCAACCACGCCAGCACAACGATCAAAGGCAAGGTGAAATACTGCTTCATTTTTTTTCCTCCTGGCGCTCCGGATCGGCCAGTTGCTCAAAATAGTAAATACCGATACCGGCGCGGGCGCGGCCGGAACCGACCAGGCTCGGTGTTTGTTCGCGATCACAGGCGGCCAGCCAATCATTAACCTGTAGCAAAAATGCTTCGCCTTCGGTACGGCTGCGCTGGCGGATGCGTTCAAGCAATTCCACCGGGATATCGTCGTAGGACACGGTGCGCTGGATAAATGTGGTACCCAGCCTGGCAATATTGTGGTCCATCGTGCCCATTAAATCCGCCGCCGCTGTGCCGAAGATACGAATATTCTCCGCCATGTCTGCCTGGGGCACATAGGCATGAACCACCAACTGTACCCGTTCTCCCTGTTTGACCACCGCACCCATTCGCTCCAATTCATCCAGTAGCGCGCGCACCGGCACATCGCTGCTGTAGTCGCGCACCAGTTCGGTGAAATTCGGTTCGGCCGGCGTGTCATCAATCGGCAGTTCCAGCGGTTGCCCCAGCGAATCGTGAAAGCGGCTCTGGTTGAGCCAGGCGGTAATGATACGCGAACAGGGGGTGGGATTATCGAGGGTGCCGTCAATCAGCGGGTGGGGACGATCTTTAAGTTTGGCAATGTCTTTGCGATTGATACCAGTCAACACGGCCACCCGGGCATTGCTGGGCTTGCGGCCAGGCAGGGCAAAATCCTGTTCAGCGACATCCACATAGACGTGGCGGGCCACGTCAGCGAACAAACGATACGAGACTCCGTGACGCATCAATAGACGCACCATCGGTCTCAGCAGCCGGTAAAGGGCTTTAAACAAGGCTTGTTGGGTTTTATCGCTCATGGTTTGGGATTATAGCGTCAAATTCATTTTTTAAAGTGTGAAATGGTTCGCTATTTGTTTTCTGTTTTTGGGACTATAGTGTCAAAAATGCTTGAAGAGTGCCAAAAACTAATTGGGAGGTGCATATGAAAACTAAAAGAGTGTGGGCTCAATGCCTTATCGTTACCGCGCTGGCGGGCCTTTATGCCTGTGGAGGCAGCAGTGATGGTGCTGATACCACGGAACAAACCGGGAGTTTCTCGCTCGCCCTGACCGACGGCCCGGTCGATAGCGCCAACCAGGTGGTAGTGGAGTTTTCGGGGGTTTCAATCAAGCCAGCCAATGGCGAGGCCATCGAATTTATGTTTGAAGAGCCGCGTCAGATCGACCTGCTGCAGCTGCAAGGCAACGCCTCGGCGGCGATCATTACCGATGAGACAGTGCCCGCCGGTGAATACGAGTGGATTCGTCTGCACGTGAATGCCGAGCACGACAATATCCTCGATTCCTTTATAGAGCTGGGCGATGGCTCACAACTGGAATTGCGGGTGCCGAGCGGTAGCCAGACCGGTTTGAAACTGGTGCGTGGCTTTACCCTGGCGGCAGATGGCCACGCAGATTTCACCATTGATTTCGACTTGCGTAAATCCGTTACCAATCCGCCGGGCTTACCCGGCGCGTTGCTCAAACCTGCCTTGCGACTGATTGACAACCTTGAGGTTGGCAGCATCGCCGGTAGTGTCGATGCCAACCTGATTGCCCAACAATGTGCCGATGCAGGCGTCAGTGCGGGCGCCGTGTATGTGTATACCGGCTCCGGGGTGGTGCCAACAGACATGAGTGGTAATGAGAATGACCCGGTAACCTCGGCGCTGGTGAGTTACGGCGAAACGGCGGAATACCGTTACGAGATTGGTTTCCTGGTGGAAGGTGATTACACCCTGGCCTACACCTGTGGCTCGGTCGATGATGACCCCGAACAGGTTGATGAATTGATGTTCGTCGGCGCCGTGGATGTGACAGTGGTTGCCGACCAGCAAACCGTGCAGGATTTTGTGCTGACTGAATAATTCTTACGTGCGAGCCGGCATGTTTTCATGTGCCGGCTTTGAAATTCCTGATGGCATAACATCTTTATGTTAATTGATACTAAGGCTAAAAAAATGAGCATATTAATTGCCTTGGGGGTTGTACTCGCGGTGGTTTCATCGGTAACGCTTTTGACCTTTGCTGTGATGACATTGATGTTGGCTATTGATAAGAACCGGTAAGACGAACACCGATCAAGCTTTCTGCTTTACTGAAAAACGACCACGTACTGTGCGTTTTCTTTGCGGTTCTTTTTGAGAACCGCTTTTTTTTGGTAAAGGCATGGTTTAAGTCACCAGGCGCTGTAAAAACGGCGTAAAAGTTTTCGTTTAAAAGTGTAATAGTGGTAGACGCCACAAGCAGCTTTGACTAGTATTAGGCCAAGCATCCGTTGTAGATGTCCTGCGATGCGATCCTCCTGCGAGATTCAATGTAATGCGTAAGGCTCTTCTCTTTATCAAGGTTGTTTTGTTACTGGCGACGTTTGTCGGCACCAGTAGCAGCCATGCGTCCAAATTCGGTGGCCACAACCTGCTTGCCTTATCCGCGTTCGATGCCAACATCAGTTTTGGTCAGCAAAACACAACCGAAGACGATAAAGCGGTTGTCACGGATCTCGAAGTACCCCTTGTCGTTATTCAATCTTCTCCTGTTACGCATTGGCAATTATTGGTGCTGGGTAACCGCATTGATAATAGTCAATTCGCCAGAGCTCCCCCGGTAAACACTCTCGCTTGAACCGTTTTACTACCGGTTTAATGGTGACTCGATAATCTTTCCTGTTGCCCCCGGTGCTGGTTCCCATTACCTGAACTGAATTTTTACTCTCGGGTTTTGGCTATTCAATTTTTGCATCGAATGTCTGTATCTCATTGATGCATGGAGAGGTGTTTATGAAAAATTTAACGGTTTATGCAGTTGATGCCATTGACCACCTGGTACAGCCTGATGAGTTTGATGATGTCACTCCAGAGTCTTCTGCGTTGACCATCCTCACGGATTTTAAAAATCATCGTCCACATGTGGTGGAAGCGCACATTCCGGCGGTTGAGGCTGCGGAGTTGATGCATCAGGAAAACATTAATTTCAAACTGGTGGTGGATAAACATAATGAGTTTATCGGTTTGATCAGCATTGAAGACTTATCTGATCAAAGCATTTTGTTGACCCAGGTGGCCAACGGAATGCATCGCGACGAAGTGTTGGTTGCTGACTTGATGCATCATCGCGATGCGGTTCGTGCAATTAATTACGAAGAGTTCAGACGATCCAGCGTGGCGGACATTATTTACACCTTGCAACGTCACGGCCAGCAGTACTACATCGTGGTAGATCGCGATCAGCACCATATTCGCGGTGTGGTGTCCTCAACAGAAATTTCCCGCCGTTTGCATGCGCCCATTTATGTAGAGCGCCAGCCCAGTGTGGCGGATATTCTTTCCATCGCACGAGGCTGATGATTTATTGATGAATGTTTTTCTCACTTCAATTCAACACTGTGCCGCTTGCATGCCGGTGGTTCCGTGAAGAAGTGAAGCCCGGTCAGAGAATGCCCCCTCCCTGGCCCGGAATTTATGACGCTGCTTATGTGGCGCCTTAAATGCAGTGTGTTGTATTAAACCCACCCGCACCACGATGTTTCGGTTGCGGGTTTTTTTTGCCTGTTGGAAACTGGCGGCCTGATCCCTTGCGGCTATTTAATCAGGACGCCTTATGCACCGAGAACATCATCGAATCCATCGCAATGGTTGGTTGCGCGCAGCTGTGCTCGGCGCTAACGACGGTATTGTGTCTACCGCCAGTTTATTGGTGGGCGTTGCCTCTGCACAGGCGAGCCAGAATGATATTGTCATTGCCGGTGTGGCAGCACTGGTTGCCGGGGCCATGTCCATGGCGGCGGGTGAATATGTCTCGGTCAGTTCACAGGCAGATGCGGAAGCCGCAGACCTCGCCCGGGAAAAACGGGAGTTGGAAACGAACCAGCTTGCTGAACATAAAGAGCTTACCGAGATTTATATTGAGCGCGGTCTGGAGGCGTCACTGGCGCGGCAGGTTGCCGAACAGTTAATGCAGCACGATGCGCTCGGCGCTCATGCTCGCGATGAGCTGGGAATTTCTGACATGACCCGGGCGCGGCCGTTGCTCGCGGCTATGTCATCAGCGCTGGCTTTTTCGATGGGCGCTTTGACGCCGTTAGTGGTAGCGGTGTATACCGAGGGGCGCTATCTGATTCCGGTAGTTGCCGTAGTATCGCTGTTGTGCCTGGCAACCTTGGGTGGGCTTGCCGCACGCGTCGGCGGTGGCAAGGTGATGCGCGCGGCCTTCCGCGTTACCTTTTGGGGCGCGCTGGCGATGGGGGTGACGGCGGTGATAGGGCGCTTATTTGGCGTAATGCTGTAGTCAGGCTTTCGGCAGGATCTCGCGCAATACTGCTGACATCACGGCATTGATGCGCGTGAAATCGGCGCTGTTTTTTTCCATCCGGGTGGCATCCTGCACATAGCGTGAACCGTCCAGGTCACTCGCGCAGTGTTTGATCAGGGCGGCGGCAGAAGCCGGTGTGGTTTCCAGATGAAATTGGAAGCCAAAAACGTTACGGCCCAGGCGAAATGCCTGATGCGGACAGGCCTCGCTGCTGGCCAACCACACCGCATCTTTCGGTAAATCGAAGGTATCACCGTGCCAATGGAAGACATTCTGCCCGTCGAGCAGTCGGGCAAGGGGCTCATCCGGTGCTTGCGCAGTGAGGGGAAACCAGCCAATTTCCTTATGTGTGTTGGGTTTGACTTCCGCCCCACAGACACAAGCGATCAGTTGCGCCCCCAGGCATATACCCATAACCGTTTTTCCCGCTTCAATAGCGGCCTTAATCAAGGCTTTTTCATCGCGCAGCCAGGGAAATGCATCCTCGTCATAAACCCCCATCGGGCCGCCCATCACGATCAGTGCATCGAAACTTTCAAGGGAGGGAGTGCGATCACCGCGATACCAATGCGTGCTATCCACGCTGTAACCTGCTTGATGGAAGTCTTGTGCCATACTCCCGATATCTTCAAAAGGCACATGTTGCAAGGCATGAATACGCATGAAAAAGCTCCTTTAACCCGCTATATCAGCTCGCGCGAGTATGCCACGGGTGGAACGGGTAGAGGAATCGTCGGCCTTATCGTGTATACTCCCGGCCACATTTTGTACAACAGGTGATAGTTTTGATTGGTAAATTGTTTAAGAAATTGATAGGGACTGGCGAGCAACCTCCGAGCTCTGCTAAACCCGTCAAAGCGTCAGCCGGTGGTGCTGGCCATCATTCGCGTAACCCGCGTGGGGATAAAGCCGATAGACAGCCCGGTGCCCCGGATTCAAATAACCGTTCTCGCTCACGTCGCCGCAAGGGTGGGCAAGGCCGTAGGCCCGAGCAAGAGCAGGGTGTCGCCAATACGGCGGTGGAAAACCAGGGGCAGCGCCAGCACTCCCGTAAGCGCGCCGCACCCGCCGCACCGGCGGAGCCCTGGGATATCAGCCAGTTTAACGTGCCGCCCGTGGAGGGTAAGGCCCGTTTCCATGATTTTGATCTGGCGCCGGAGTTGATGCACGGTATTGCAGATCTCGGCTTTCAATACTGTTCCCCGATTCAGGCGCAATCGTTACCGCATGCGCTCAAAGGGGCGGATGTGGTCGGCAAGGCGCAAACGGGTACCGGTAAAACCGCCGCCTTCCTGACCGTCATCATTGATGACCTACTGAAGAATCCCATCACCGAAAAACGTTACGCGGGCGAAGCGCGGGCGCTGGTGATCGCACCGACACGGGAACTGGTTATCCAGATTGCCGACGATGCCAAGGCCTTATGCAAGCACACCGACCTGAAAATTCACACCCTGGTGGGCGGTATGGACTACACCCGTCAGCAGCGCCACTTACATGATGAACTGGTGGATATCCTGGTGGCGACGCCAGGGCGTCTGCTGGATTTCTGTGGCAACAAAGACGTGTATCTCGATCAGTTGGAAGTGCTGGTGATTGATGAAGCGGACCGCATGCTGGACATGGGTTTTATCCCGCAGGTGCGTCAGATCGTGCGTCAGGCGCCGCGTCGTGAGGATCGCCAGACCCTGTTTTTCTCGGCAACCTTTACCGATGAGGTTCGCCACCTGGTTGAGCAGTGGACCTTCAAACCGGTTACCGTGGAGATTCAGCCGGAAAGTGTGGCGACTGATACCGTTACCCAGCATGTCTATCTCTCCTCGACCGAAGAAAAATACACCTTGCTCTACAACCTGATCCAGCAGGATGACGTGGAGAGCATGATCGTGTTTGCCAACCGCCGCGACGAGTGCCGCGATTTGCAAGACAAATTGCAACGTCATGGTATCAAGGCAGGTTTGTTGTCCGGTGAGATCGCGCAGAACAAGCGGGTATCAACCCTGGATGCGTTTAAAAAAGGCACCATCAAGGTATTGGTCGCTACCGACGTAGCCGGCCGGGGTATCCATATCAGCGGCATCAGTCACGTGGTGAATTTCACCTTGCCGGAAGAGCCGGAAGACTATGTTCACCGCATAGGCCGCACTGGCCGCGCCGGTAAAACCGGTACCTCCATCAGCTTTGCCTGCGAGGATGACGCCTTCCGCCTTGAACCGCTGCAAGCGCTGTTAGGCAAGGAGATTAAATACGAGCAACCGCCGGCACAGCTGCTGTTGCCAACGCCGGAGCTACCACCGGCACCCCGCCGTCCACGGCCGGAGGGCCAGCGTTCTCGCTCGCGCAGTTCCGGTAATCGCGGTCGTTCCCCCCGGGCCTGATAGCCTGCTGTTACAGCTGACCCTCAATTCCGGGGTGTCGGCTGTAAATCAAACTTTGCCAATTTGTCTTACAAAAGGCTATAGTTGCTCTATGTAACTGACATGTTGTCTTCTAGTACACATCTCCAACGCTTAACTCAAGGCCCGCTCGATGTCGCAAACCAAATCCGCCATGATGACGCTGCATTTTTCGGTGTTATTGATGGGAGCCACGGGTTTATTCTCACAATTGATCAAGTTGCCCGCCTGGGATATCACCGGTTACCGCACCGCGATCGCCTCGGTGGTGTTGTTTGCCTGGCTTATCTGGCGTGAGCGCAGCATCAGGCTCGGTTCTGCGCGCGATTACCTGCGCATGTTTTTCCTCGGCGCGTTGTTGTGCGTACACTGGATTACGTTTTTCCATTCCATGCAAGTATCTTCGGTGGCGGTGGGCATGATTTCGCTCTACGCCTACCCCGTGATGACGGTTTTTCTTGAACCCTGGATCAAACGCATACGCCTTGATTGGCGCGATGTCATCAGCGGTGTGCTGGTGTTAGTGGGTATTTATTTGCTGGTACCGGAATTTGACCTGACCAATACCACCACCCAGGGCGTGCTGTGGGGGGTGTTGTCTGCATTGGTTTTTGCGTTGCGCAATTTGCTGCTCGGTCACTGGTTTCGCGGCCAATCCGCGACCCGTTCCATGAGCTATCAAGTGTTGATCGTCGCTTTGTTGATGACGCCGGTGATGGTGTTTTCCGATCACGAACCGACACCGCGCGATTGGTGGTTGTTGATCGGTCTGGGCATTGTCTTCACGGCGTATACGCACACCTTGCTCGGCTCGGCCCTGCGCTACCTCAAAGCCAAAACCGTGGGCCTGGTCGCTTGCCTGCAACCGGTTTACGCGGTGATTTACGAAATTCTGATCCTGCAATCCTACCCCGACCTGACCACGTTGTTTGGTGGTGCCATCATTGTAGCGGCAGCCATCTACGAGTCCGTGCGCGAACACCACAAAGCCACCGCTGCTGCATAATTCGAGCATTCATCAAAGCTCGTCTACACTCTACAGATAGCGTGAGAGAGTAGATGAGAATGAAACGAATTTTGATTGTTGAAGACAGCGAGATGGTAATGCGGGTGCTGCGTCACCTGATACAAAACACCCTGCCTTACGAGGCGTTTTATGCAGCCAGCCTGGCCGAAGCCAAAGCCTTGTGCGAAGCACAGGGAGATGCGTTTTTTGCGGCCCTGGTCGATTTGAATCTGCCAGATGCACCGGACGGCGAAGTGGTGGATTTTACCCTCAGCAAAAAAATTCCCACTATTGTATTGACCGGCAGTTACGACGAGCAGCGTCGCGAGCAACTGTTCAATAAAGGCATTGTGGACTATGTCACCAAAGAAGGTCGTTATGCCTACAGCAAAGCTGTGGGTATGTTTGAACGGCTGGAAAAAAACCAGCAGATCAAGGTACTGGTTGTCGATGATTCGGATATGTCACGCAAGTATGTGGTCAACCTGTTCAAGCGCCACTTGTTTCAGGTGTTGGAAGCAGTGGACGGAATGGAGGCGATAAAAGTCCTGCTTGAACATCCCGATATCAAGTTGCTGATCACCGACTACAACATGCCGCGCATGGATGGTTTTGAACTGGTCAAAAACCTGCGCTACAAATACGACAAGACGGGCCTGATCATGATCGGCGTCTCCGGGGAAAGCAGTGAGGCGCTGTCAGCAAAATTTATCAAACACGGTGCCAATGATTTTTTACGCAAGCCTTTCCATCCGGAAGAATTTTACTGTCGTGTTATCCATAACCTGGAGTTGCTGGAACAGGTTGAACTGCTGGATTATTACACCGACCGCGATCCCCTGACGGGATTATTCCACCGCAGTTATTTCTTTCGTCATGCCCAGGACCTGGAAAGCCAGGCGCGGGAAAAATCGACGCCCTTAGCCTTCGCTGTATTGAACTTCGACGATTTTGCCTTGATTAACCAACGCTTCGGCAATCAGGGGGGAGATCTGGTGTTGCAGCACGTCGCCACATTATTGCAGCAAATGCTGGATCGGTTCTTATTGTGTCGCGCCAGTGGCGATGAATTTTTTGTTCTCTTGCCGGGGCTGGATAATGAGAAAGCGGTATCGCTGATCAGCAGGGTTCGCCAGCTGATTGCCGCTGCCCCGGTGGTGGTGCAGGGGGAATCTCTTTGCTGTAACTTCAGTGCGGGCGTAACCAACCTGGTATGTGCCAGTATGGATGAGCAACTGAATCAGGCTGTCAAATTTTTGCAGCTGGCCAAAGAATCCAGCGGTGGCATGGTGGTCGGTGATGATGAAGAAGTTACTGACTAAGTTTCTTGATTGATGGTTCTTTGATGGATAACTCTTCCACCCAATAAATTGTCGCGCCGGCAACAGCAATTGGCATCATAAAAATATTGACCAACGGAATCATGCTGCCGGCCATCACCAGGCCACCGAAGGTATAGCTGGTGAGTGACTCGGTATTTAATCGGCGACGCATCTCGCGGAATTCCAATTGATGGTTATCGGCCGGGTAATCGATGTATTGCACCGACATACACCAGGCGGCCCACAACACACTGATCAACGCCGAAGCAAGATTCACCACCGGAATAAACCACAACACAACCAACACCAGTAGTACGAGAAAACCGCGGCTCACAAAATACCAGAGCTTGGTTAATTCCCTGGCCAGGGTGCGTGGAATTAATGCGGACAAACTTTCCGGTTTAGGCTCCTTGCCTGTCAGTTCCTGCTCGATTTTTTCGGCGAGGATACCGTAAAAAGGCGCTGCCACCAGATTGGTAATAATGTTGAAGGTATAGCCGTACACCACCAATAATAAAAAAGCGAACAGCAACCATAAAATCCATGCCACAAACGCCAGCCACTCCGGCATCCATTCCACCAGCTGAGTCAACAGATCGCGATACACATGAACCAGCGCGATGGTCGCTACAACAAATAACACCAGGTTCACCAGCAAGGGCACCAGCACAAAACGCTTTAAACCGGGACGCACCAACAAACCGGCACCGCGCGTCAGATAATGCAAAGCGTTAGCAGGATTTCCGTTAAGCATAGGGCGTGTCCCTGATCAGTGAGTGGAGCGGTGGCGAAAAATATGCACAGCAGCATAGCCCAACGCAAACACCACACCGCTGACAGCACCATACAAATGCGCATCTACGACCACCGGAACCGGCAAGAGTTGCTGGAGATCTGTCGCCTGATACGCAGCGCTTTGTTCATGGATCAACTTACCAATCACCAACAGCAATCCGGCTCCGTTAATCCACGGCGTTTGGCGAAAACTCAACAAGAAACCAAACACAATCAATCCATGCAACACCCCCGACAATCCGCGGTAAACCGCAAACTCCGGATTCCCCCAATAAACCCCCAGCCCCACACACAACCCGCTGAACAACAACAAACCGCTGTAAAGCCACAGGCTGCAACGCAGGAAAAACACATACCCGCACACCAAGAGCGCAGCGAGATTCATCAGCAGATGATACAACCCATAATGCACCAGATTTCCCGACAACAACCGCCACCACTCTCCCTGCACAACACGCAAGCGATCCAACTCCAAAGGATTGTTATCAGGTGAAGAAAATATACCCAACACCAGGAGCACACACGCCAGTGAAAGCGTCAGCCAAAATGCAGGTGTTGGGCGGGGAGGGTTCATTGTGTTTTTATTTTGGGAAGGTGGTGTGTCGGATTACGCTGCGCTAATCCGACCTACGATTAATGAGCACCGGCTTTTTCAAGCGCGATGACATATTCCTCGCTGTTGCGATGGGGCTTGATCACTTGCAAAAACGTTTTACCCTCCGGGCCGACAGCATTCAGATCTTTACCGGCTTCAACAAACAGTTTTACAAACGTCTCAAAGTTTTCACCGCGCATACCGCGATAAGCTTTTTCCAATAAATGATAATCCGTATTAACGCCCGCCGGAGCGGTGTAATCCAGAAAGGTTCTGATACGGGCTTCGTCGAAGATTTCGCCCAGTACTTTTTCTTTGTCTTTGCGTAAGCTCATAATTTTTCCACGTGCATTTATGCTGCTTGTTAATCTATTGGTGGATGAGGATTGGGTGAAGCTGTTTGAGACCATCACCAACATGGATGTTGGTGATGAGCCCCCACGGATGGGTTCACGGCGTGTCTCAAACAGCTTTGCCCAATCCTCTGGATGATCTAATCATTAACTATTCAATTTTTTAACCAACAATTCATTCAACGCCTGCGGATTCGCCTGCCCCTTGCTCGCCTTCATCACCTGGCCAACAAAAAAACCCAGCATCTTGCCACGCTTGGCCTCATCCGCAGCACGATAACCCTCCACCTGCGCCGCATTACCCGCCAACACCTCATCAATCATCTTCTCCAGCGCACCCGTATCCGAAACCTGCTTCAAACCCCTGGTTTCGATAATCGTATCCGCATCACCCTCACCGTTAGCCATCGCCTCAAACACCTGCTTCGCAATCTTGCTCGACAAGGTGCCATCCTTAACGCGCACGACTAATCCCGCCAACAGCGCCGGCGTGACCGGCGACTTATCAATACGCTGCTCGGTACGATTCAGGTAAGCACCCAGATCCGCCATGATCCAGTTCGCCGTCAGTTTCGGTTCACCGGAAACTTCCACTGAAGCCTCAAAGAATGCCGCGGTAAATTTATCCGCCGTCAACTGGCCCGCATCGTAATCACCCAAACCATACTGTTCTACAAAGCGTGCACGCTTGGCTTCCGGTAATTCCGGCATTTGTTTGCGTACATTCTCGATATATTCATCATCGAGAATCACCGGCAACAAATCCGGGCAGGGGAAGTAGCGGTAATCATTACTGTCTTCCTTGCTGCGCATGGAGCGCGCTTTTTTGGTATCGCCGTTATACAGGCGCGTTTCCTGAGTGATCTTGCCGCCGTCTTCCAGCACATCAATCTGCCGCTCGACTTCCAGCTCAATAGCCTCTTCCATAAATTTAAATGAATTGAGGTTTTTGGTTTCCGTGCGCGTGCCGAGTTTGTCGGACCCTTTGGGGCGAATGGAAATATTCACATCAAAACGCATGGAACCCTGCGACATATCCCCATCACAAATTTCCAATGAGGTCACAATGGAATGGAGTTTCTTCGCGAAAGCCACCGCTTCTTCCGCACTGCGCATGTCCGGCTCGGTAACCACCTCAATCAAGGGCGTACCTGCACGGTTTAAATCGATACCGCTCATGCCGGCAAAATCTTCGTGCAAGGATTTGCCCGCATCCTCTTCCAGGTGCGCGTGGTGAATACGCACGCGTTTGGTTCGCCCACCTTCCAACTCCAGATCCACATAACCGGGGCCAACGATAGGCTCAGCCAGCTGTGTGGTTTGATAACCCTTGGGCAGGTCGGGATAGAAATAATTTTTGCGCTCGAATACCGACCGCTTGCCGATCTCCGCATTCACGGCCAGGCCAAACATGGTGGCAAAACGAAAGGCTTCGGCATTCGCTACCGGCAAGGTGCCAGGCATTGCCAGGTCGATCGCGCAGGCCTGGGTGTTTGGCTCAGCGCCGAACGCCGTACTGGCGCCGGAAAAAATTTTGGTTTTGGTGGCCAGTTGCACATGCACTTCCAGGCCGATAACAGTTTCCCATTGCATCTTGATGCTCTCTTGTTCGGTTCTGCTCGTTCGATTCCGCGTAAGGCTTTCGCCGTGTTACTCAATACCCGGTGCGGTCTGTTGATGGAAGTCAGTGGATTGCTGGAACTGGTGTGCCACATTCAGCAAGCGGGCTTCAGCAAAATAATCGCCAATCAACTGCAGGCCCACCGGCTTGTTGTCCACCATGCCGCAGGGAATCGACAATCCGGGCAGACCCGCCAGGTTGGTGGCGATGGTATAGATATCTTCCAGATACATGGCCACCGGATCTTTGGTCTTGGAACCAAAAGCAAAGGCGGGCGAAGGCGAGGTCGGGCCGAGGATCACGTCCACCTGGGTGAAAGCGTCCACGAAATCCTGCTTGATCAGGCGGCGGACTTTTTGTGCCTTGCTGTAGTAGGCATCGTAATAACCGGCAGACAAGGCATAGCTGCCTACTAAAATGCGGCGCTTCACTTCATCGCCGAAACCTTCCGCCCGCGAACGCTTGTACAGATCGGCGAGGTCTTTCGGGTTTTCACAGCGATAGCCGTAACGCACACCGTCAAAGCGCGACAGGTTGGCTGAACACTCCGCCGGCGCAATTACGTAATAAGCCGGTACCGCGAGATGCGTGTGGGGCAGGCTGATACTGTGAATCGTCGCGCCCAACTTTTCGTACACCTTGATGGCGGCTTCTACATGCGCGGCAGTTTGCGGATTCAACCCTTCACCAAAATATTCTTTGGGTACACCAATCTTGAGACCGGTCAGGGGATTGTTCAGGTCGGCGGTGTAATCCGGTACATCGCGCTCAACGCAGGTGGAATCTTTCGGATCGAAGCTGGCCAGGTCATTCATCATCAAGGCCGCATCTTCGGCAGTGCGGGTCAGGGTGCCGGCCTGATCAAGGCTCGAGGCAAACGCAATCATGCCCCAGCGCGACACCCGGCCATAGGTCGGCTTGATACCGGTGAGGCCACACAGGGCTGCCGGTTGGCGAATGGAGCCACCGGTATCGGAGGCGGTTGCGCCCGGCGCAAGATGTGCGGCCACGGCAGCGGCGGAACCGCCCGATGAACCGCCGGGAACACAATCTGTCGCCCAGGGATTTTTCACCGGGCCGTAGTAACTGGTTTCATTGGATGAACCCATGGCGAATTCATCCATGTTGGTTTTACCCAACATCACCACGCCGGCCGCCAGATAATTTTCCACGATGGTGGCGTTGTAGGGCGCGATAAAATTGTCGAGCATTCTGGATGCGCAACTGGTGCGCACGCCGGTGGTACAGAAGATGTCTTTGTGGGCGATAGGGATACCGCATAATGCCGGCGCATCACCGGCCGCCAGACGTTTATCTGCGGCGGCAGCTTGTGCCAGCGCCAATTCCGGGGTGACGGTAATGTAGCTGTTGTAGGTGGTATCCAGCCGCGCGATGCGGTCGAGATAATGTTGGGTAAGTTCGGTACTGGAGAAGTCCTTGCGGCGCAGGCCCTGGGTCAACTCGGCAATGGTGAATTGGTGCATTGCAAAAAATTCCTGGTCGTTCATGGACTGGCAAAGCTTGCCAGCAGGCTGGGTCTGTGAGGGTTTATTCGATCACCTGGGGGACCAGGTAAAGGCCATCCTGGGTTGCCGGGGCAATGGCCTGAAAGCGTTCGCGTTGGTTGGGCTCGGTCACTTCATCGGCGCGCAGGCGTTGGATTGCGTCCAGCGGATGAGCCATGGGGACAACACCATCAGTATTGACGGCTTGCAGTTGGTCAACCAGAGCGAGGACATCAGAGATGCTGTTGGCCACCTGGTCAGCGGTGTTTTCAGAGATAGCGATGCGCGCCAGCTCGGCCAGTTTTGCGATATCGGAACGGTCTACAGCCATTGTCAGGTTCACTCCAGAGAACGTCGACCGCTAACTATTCGTTAAAAAGGTCGAATAACGTGAGAAAAAAACGCATCTTGTCAAAATGGGCGCTAAACTTATCACATTTGCGCCTTGCCCTAAATCCCTCTCGTTGATAGAGTGCCAGCACCTGTGAGCGCTTCGCAGATTTTGTTTGTCAACCGGAAAAATAATGGGCGGCGGACAAAAATAATTGCTGCTCCCTCGGCGAATTTATTCAGGCTGGTTCGGTCAAATTCAAGTTCTGGATGAACGTCAGTTAACCGACTGGCCCCGGATTTTTTACCCAACGATTTTTATTAGATAACTGCATTGACTATCGGCAGGCGCAAGATCAGTTTACATAATTGAGGTGCGCCCGGCAGAGGTTGCAGATACAGAATATTAAGGTCTCGTCAACTCATGTTAAAACACCTGCGCGGAGCTTTTTCCAACGATCTCTCCATTGACCTCGGCACTGCCAATACCCTGATTTACGTTCGCGGACGCGGCATCGTACTCAACGAGCCCTCGGTGGTTGCCATCCGCCATCATAACGGTCACAAGATTGTGGAAGCCGTCGGTGCAGAAGCCAAACGCATGCTCGGTCGTACCCCCGGCAACATCACCGCTATTCGCCCGCTGAAAGACGGTGTGATTGCCGACTTTCAGGTCACCGAGAAAATGTTGCAACACTTTATCCGCAAAGTTCACGAAAACAGTTGGTTCAGCCCCAGTCCCCGCGTCCTGATCAGTGTTCCCTGTCTCTCTACCGAAGTTGAAAAACGTGCGATTCGCGAATCGGCCATGGGTGCCGGTGCCCGTGAAGTGCGCCTGATTGAAGAACCCATGGCAGCCGCTATCGGTGCGGGTTTGAAAGTGGCAGAAGCCAGTGGTTCCATGGTGGTGGATATCGGCGGCGGCACCACGGAAATCGCGGTTATCTCCCTGAATGGTGTGGTTTATTCCGATTCTGTGCGTATCGGTGGTGACCGTTTTGACGAAGCCATCGTCAATTATGTCCGTCGCAACTACGGCAGTGTTATCGGTGATGCCACGGCGGAACGTATCAAACAGGAAATCGGTTGTGCCTTTGCCGGTAGCGAGATGCGCGAGATTGATGTGCGCGGCCGCAACCTGGCGGAAGGTGTACCGCGCAGCTTTACCCTGAACAGTGACGAAGTATTGGAAGCCTTGCAAGATCCACTGGCCGGTATTGTCCAGGCGGTGAAGAGTGCGCTGGAGCAATCACCGCCGGAATTGGCCTCTGATATCGCGGAAAGCGGTGTGGTATTGACTGGTGGTGGTGCGCTGCTGCGCGATATTGACCGCTTGTTATCCAACGAAACCGGGCTGCCTTTTATCATTGCCGATGATCCACTGACCTGCGTCGCCCGTGGTGGCGGTATGGCGATGGAGATGAATGACAAGCGCATTGACCTCTTGTCATCCTGATCAATAGCGCTTACCGATGATCATGTCTCAGGCGTATGCAGGATTGTCGGCCTCCAATTCCTATAACCTGTTGTCTTGGGGCGGTGCCGGATTACCGCTCCCTCGCTAAACGGGAGAACTTGCCATTAAACCTCTGTTCACAAAAGGTTCTGCGGGGACGTCGCGGGCATTAATATTTATTGTGCTGATGATCGCCCTGATCTTTATCAGCATCTACACCAATTGGTTGACGCCGGTGCGCCAGCAACTCAGTGTCCTGGCCGTGCCTTTCTACCAACTTACCGACATACCGCATCGCCTTGATGTGTGGCGCCAGAACACCTTTGTTTCCCGGCGCGAACTGGCGCTTGAGAACGAGACCCTCAAAACCGAACTGCTTATCCATCAGCGCAAACTCCAGCAGATGGCCGCCCTGGCCGCTGAAAACGTGCGCCTGCGCCAACTGATGAACGCCACCGATATCTTGCAGGACAGTGTGCTGGTGGCCGAGTTGATCGGTGTGTCTCCCAACCCCTTGAGCCACACGGTGGTGATCAATCGTGGCGCCAACGAAGGTGTCTTTGAGGGTCAACCATTGTTGGATGCTTTCGGCCTGATGGGGCAGGTTATTGAGGTCAGTGAACACAGCAGCCGGGTGCTGTTGATCTCGGATGCCACCCATGCCTTGCCCGTGCAAGTGAACCGCAACGGTGTGCGCGCCATTGCGGAAGGCACGGGTGATCTTAACCGTCTGCGTCTGCGGCACGTCTCCAATACCACTGATATTCGGGAAGGCGACTTGCTGGTCAGCTCCGGGTTGGGCAAGCGATTTCCCGTGGGCTACCCGGTCGCGGAAGTCGAAAGCGTTGTGCGCGATCCCGGCCAGGCATTTGCCACGGTAATTGCCCGCCCGATGGCCCGTCTGGATCGCAGTCGTCATGTTCTGCTGGTCTTTGATTCTCGGGACAATACTCCCTGATGTTGCCGGCCAGATACCATACCCAGGTCGTTATTGCTGCAACTTTTGTGTTGGCGCTGTTACTTGCTGTCTATCCTCTGCCGCTGTCATGGCGCTGGTGGCGCCCCGAGTTTGTGGTCATGGTCGCCATTTACTGGATTTTTACCTTGCCGCTGCGCACCAGCCTGATACTCCTGATATTGCTCGGTTTATTCCAGGATTTACTGGAAGGTGTGCCCTTTGGCCAGCATGGTCTGGCACTGGTTATTGTGGCCTATATCTGCCTTCTGTCTTATCAACGGGTACGCAATTACTCCCTGTGGAAACAATCTTGCTGGGTGTTTGTATTAGTGGGTATTGCCCAATTGACGGACAACTGGGTGCAGGCCATGAGCGGCAGGCCATTGAGCGGCATTATGTTTTTATATCCGGCGTTTGCCAGCGCGTGCTTCTGGCCTATCTGCTACCTTTGGTTGGAGGCGGTGCGCCGACGCTATCGCATCGCCTGAGGCGGTCCAATAACCGCTGGCGGCTTGGGATTAGGATGATAATGAACCACAGGCTTTTGCTTCATTTTCTCACCATTCAGGGGTTGTTCAGTTGATGGTTGCTACATCTCATCTCTACCTGGCGTCACGCTCGCCCCGGCGGCGGGAGCTGCTTAACCAGATCGGTGTTAACCACAGTGTGCTGCAAGTTGATGTGCCGGAGATGCCGCTCGCAGGAGAACGGCCTGAGGAGTACGTCCAGCGTTTGGCGCAGGAAAAATCCCTTGCGGGTGTGACGGTTATGCAGGCATTAGGCTTGCCCGAGTTGCCAGTGCTGGGCGCAGACACCATCGTGGTCTGTGACGGGGCGATACTGGAAAAGCCGCAGGATAAAGCCCATGCCCGTGAGATGTTAAAGCAGCTATCGGGTCGCACACACCAGGTGATGACAGCGGTGGCGCTCACGAACCGTGAGGCGTCGCACAGCAGGCTATCGGTGACAGAGGTTGAATTTCGCCCATTGAGCGATGATGAAATCAATGATTATTGGGCTTCCGGCGAGCCTTGCGATAAGGCAGGTGCATATGCAATCCAGGGCTTGGGTGCCGTCTTTGTCAGTAGTTTGCGGGGCAGCTACAGCGGCGTGGTGGGCTTACCCATTGAGGCGACCGTGGAATTAATGCAAATCTTTGGCGTGCCCTGGTGGCAGCCGGTTAAGGATCAACTTGATGAGTGAAGAGATACTGATCAACGTCTCTCCGGTGGAAACACGGGTAGCGCTGGTGGAAAACGGTGTGGTGCAGGAACTGTACATCGAGCGCAGCCATGGCAAGGGCTACGTTGGCAACATCTATAAAGGCAAGGTAGTGCGTGTGCTGCCGGGCATGCAGGCGGCATTTGTGGATATCGGCCTGGGCCGCACGGGTTTTATCCATGTAGCTGACATGATCCCGGAACCGCCGGAAGGTGAATCGCGTCGCCACGACCTGCCGGATATCCGCACCCTGGTGCGCGACGGGCAAACTTTGTTGGTCCAGGTTGCCAAAGACCCCATCGGGACTAAAGGTGCACGGCTGACAACACACCTGACGTTGTCGTCACGCTACCTGGTGTATATGCCTAATAGCCTGCACATCGGCGTGTCGACGCGTATTGATGACGAGCAGGAGCGGGAGCGGCTGCGGCAAGGCGTGGAAGCTGCCGCCCAAGCCTCCGGCGTCAGTGGCGGGTTTATTGTGCGCACGGTGGCGGAAGGGGTGGATATTGAATCCATCGTGGCGGACATCCCTTTCTTGCAGAAACTTTGGGCAGACTTGAGTGCCAAACAGCCAACGGTCGATGCCCCGGCGGTGATCCATGAAGACATGCCACTGTACCTGCGCGCCTTACGTGATCTGGCGCGGGCGCCGCTGGAAAAAATTCGGGTCGATTCGCGCCTGAGCTGGAAGCAGATGCGCGACTTTGCCGCCAATTATTATCCGCAGCTGGTGGAACTGATTGAGTGCTATACCGATGGTCGGCCACTGCTGGATCTCTACGGTGTGGAAGAGGAAATCCGCCGCGCACTGGACACCCGCGTACCGCTCAAATCCAACGGTTACCTGATTATCGAGCAGACCGAGGCCATGACCACGGTGGATGTAAATACAGGGGCGTTTGTCGGCCATCGCAATCTGGAAGAAACCATCTTCAAGACCAACCTGGAAGCCGCCAGCGCTATCGCCCGTCAACTGCGTCTGCGCAATCTGGGTGGCATTATCGTGTTGGACTTTATCGATATGCAGGACCCGGAGCATCAGCGGCAGGTGTTGCGCACGCTGGAGAAAGCCCTGGAGAAAGATCACGCCAAGACCCGCATTACCGGTGTGTCAGAGTTGGGGCTGATCGAGATGGCGCGCAAGCGAACCCGTGAATCCCTCGGGCAGATGATGTGCGAACCCTGCCCGGTATGCCATGGGCGCGGGCAGGTCAAATCGGCGGAGACGGTCTGCTATGAGATCTTCCGCGAAATCCTGCGTGAGGCGCGGACCTATAACAACGAAAAGTTTTTGGTGCTGGCATCTGCTGTGGTGGTGGATCGCCTGCTGGATGAGGAGGCCGCTTATGTGGCGGACCTTGAAGCCTTTATCGGGCGCACCATCGAGTTTCAGGTAGAGACTCTGTTTACCCAGGAGCAATACGACATTGTGTTGGTCTAGGCGCACTCAGCGCTGGGCCAAGGGTAGTTTTTACGTGCACGCATAACGCCTGGCGGCTTGTGTGCAAACCTGTTAATACCTGGAATTGAATACTGTCGAATGACCCGCGTGCTTCGCTATCTGGTGAAAAAGTTTTACACGCTGTGCGCCATCGCCCTGATCAGTCTGGCGGTGTTGGTGCAGTGTGGGCGGAGCTTTTCGCATCTGTTGAGCGAATATCCGCAGGAACTGAGTGACTACCTTTCCCAACGCCTGAATGCCGACGTTCACATTGGGGCGATCAGCGCTAACTGGGAAGGACTCAAACCGGTGGTGGATGCGAGTGACATCCGCATTGCCAGCCAGGCGCAGGAGCCCATCCTGACCTTGCAAAAAGCGCGCATGCGGCTGGACCTGATCAGTTCGCTGTTGAACTTCCGCCTGGTGTGGGGCGGTATCAACGTCCACCAGGCGGCACTGGCATTTGAGCAGACGCCTGAAGGTTTTTGGCAACTGCCAGGGCTGCGTTTTCAGACCCGGGAGGACCAGGAGGCGGCCCAACTGGATGCCCTGTTCGATATGCTGTTGCTCTCCACCCATATCGAATTCCATCAAACCCACCTCGATTTCACGTTTCTCGACGGCCATAAAATCGCCCTGGATTCGCCTTCGGTAAGGCTGGAAAACAAAGGCAACTTCCATCGCCTTTCGCTCCAGGTCGATGTGGAGGAGCGCATGAATGCCGTCACGCTGGTTATGGAAGCCCAGGGTGATCCGCGCGATCAGCAACGGTTCAGTGCCCGTGGTTATTTACAATTGGATGAGTTTCCCACCAGTGAGCCTTTGGCCGCTGCCGGCGCCTTGCTGTTACCCGGCATTGATGACTGGCAATGGCGCAGTGATGGCTCCCTGGATGCCCGCTTGTGGTTCAGCACCCGAGAGAACAGCGAAGGCTTTAACCTGAGCGGTAGCCTCGGTTTACAAACCTTGTCTTTGCCGGTGCTGGATCGTCGTTTGGAATTAGCCAGCTTTGCCACCCAGGTGAACGGTCACTGGTTGCGCCAGGGCGGGTGGCAATTGGCCCTGCAAAATATTCGCGCTGACGTTAACAAAACCCGCATAGACGCGTTAAACATCTCGGCCTCCGCCTCCAGTATGGAAGGACCGGTGTTATTGCAGAGTGATGCCCTGGATTTGCAGCGCTGGACGCGAATTCTGGATGACGCTGGCGCATTCGGCGACGGCAATTTGCAGGATATACTGCTCACCCTCAACCCCCAGGGCGAACTGCGCAACCTTCAGGTAAGGGTACCGCTGGATGAGCCAAAGGCCTGGCAGTTGCAGGCAAATGCTCATCAGGTGGGGGTGGATGCATGGCGGGGCGTGCCGGCTTTGCGGCAGGTGGATGGTTTTGTGCAGGCGGATCAACGGGGTGGTTTTATCAATATCGATAGCCAGCGGGGATTCAGCATGCATTACATCCCCACCTACGCGGCGCCCATGGCATTTGAGACGGCGCAGGGGCAGGTTGCCTGGTCATTGCAGCCGGAGAATAACCAGATCTATGTCAACAGCGGTGAACTCAGCTTTCGCAGCGGCGAAGAGCAGGTCAACGGGCATATGTGGCTCGCTATTCCCTGGCAGCGCAACAGCGGTGATATCGATCTATACCTGCAAATCGGCGCGCGCCAGATTGCCGCCGGGCATTACCCGAAATATACCCCGGCCGTCTTGCCGCAGCCCCTGTTGTCCTGGTTAAAGCAGAGTATTGGCGAGCATAACAACGGCATGGTCAATGAGGTTGGCTTTGTCTATCGCGGTACGCTGAACACCAAAAACACCATGGCCCGCAGCCATCAGTTGTATCTCGACATCCACAACGCGGAATTGAATTACCAGGAAGGCTGGCCACCCCTGCGCGATGTGCGCGGACGTTTGCTGGTCAACGATAACTATGTCGATGCCAGCGTGAGTGAAGGCAAGATCTACAGCAGTCACCTGCAGCAGACCCATGTGCAATCCCGTCCCCTTCCCGGCGGACAAGGCTCCTTATTGCGTGTAAAAGGCGCCATCAGTGGCATGGCCAGCGATGGTTTGCGGGCGTTGCGCGAAGGCCGGTTGCGCCAGTATATCGGTGACAATATGGATCGCTGGGACGTCACCGGCGATATGCTGGCGCACCTGGATATTGCCGTTCCCCTGGGCGGATCGGGCGAGGGTGCCTATCAGCGCGTCGATGTTGATCTGGATGTGCCGACTTTTACCTTGCAGGATTACGACCTGGCGATAGAGGCCGTGCAGGGGCGTATCACCTATTCGAGCCGGAGGGGGTTAAGCAGCCGCAACCTGACCGGGCGGTTGTTTGATGAAGCCGTGGGCGTCGAGCTCGACAGCATGAACAGCGACACCGACAGAAAGACGCTTATCGACGTCAGAGGCAACGTCAAGCACCAGCGTCTGGCGGAATGGAGCAAACGCCCCGAGTTACTCTTCCTTGACGGCAAGATTCCTTACGATGCGCGCATCGAAATTATCCATCGTCCCGCTGCCCAGCCCGGTGAGCCAGATACATCTGCAGATGTAGCCGCGTCTGGAGAAACAGCCAACGAGCAGCTCCCCATAAAGGCTGCGCCCGACCGGAGACTGGCCAGTATTCAGGTCCGGAGCAACCTCGAGGGTGTGGCTGTCGATTTGCCAGCGCCCTATGGCAAGCCGCCCGAGCAACAGCGCGCGTTGGGGGTGAACCTTCATATTCACCAGCGCACATCGCTGATTGATGTGAATTACGCTATGCCGGACGGTGCAGCGGCGACGGTATCTGACGGCCTTGCTAAAAAAAATCAGGCGCTTCCTGATCACGCCGTACAAGCCTTATTTAAACTGGAGCGCGAGGGCAGTCGGTTGCTAAATGCCAATGTCGCCCTCGCGCGCCCGGCTGTGTTGCCTCGCGAAACACGTTTTTTACTCAATGGGTATTTGCCTGAATTCAACCTGGCGCAATGGCAAAGCGTACAGGAACGCTATCTACGCTATACCGATCAGATCGTGCCCAAGGTGATGGCTGCGACCAAGGTGATGCCGATGGCAGAGATGTCCGGGGATGAAGGCACAACGCCACCCCCATCAGTACCCTCACCACCGCCGCAAAAGCCTGACCCGACCCAGGTGGCCGGCTTACCCTTCCTGGCTGATATCACCCTGGGTAAACATGAACTCGGCCCCTTGTCCCTGGAAAACCTGGCCTTGCAGATTCAACCGCAGGCCGACGCCTGGCACCTGGCGTTCGGCAACCCTGTGCTGGCAGGTCAGGTGCGCTTGCCGGAGAACCAGCGTCTGCCCATCACCATTGAATTGCAATACCTGCATCTGGGACGCGCCATGCTCGGTGAGTCGGCGGATGACCTGGACAGCATTGAGGCAGAGTTCGACCCGCGCGACCTGCCCAGCGCCGACATCAGCATTGCGGAGCTGCATTACGAAAACAGCAACTACGGAAATTGGTCGGTGCAATTGCGTCCCAATGCGCAGGGGGCGGTATTCAATAATATTCGCGGCAATATCCGAGGGATTACCGTCAGCGGATTACCCACGGCGGAAGACAATAACCCGGCAGGCGCTCAATTGTTTTGGCACAAGGGTACAGATGGGGCGCGCACGCGTTTTATCGGGCTCTTGAGCGCGGGTGATATCGCCGACGTAATGCGGCAATGGGAAAAACCGGACATCATCGAAAGTACCACGGCCCGGTATGAAGTGGATTTATCCTGGCCCGGTTCGCCGCACCAGGTGGCGTTAAAGAGCCTGAATGGGCGGGTAAATCTGTTGATGGAAGATGGGCGTTTCAAACGCAATCCCAGTGTTGGCAGCGATGGGTTTTTGCGACTGGTGGCACTGGTTAACTTTGATACCCTGGCGCGCCGCCTGCGCATGGACTTTTCAGACCTTTATAAAAGCGGTCTTGCCTATGACGAGCTGCGCGGCAGCGTTACCTTCGATGCCGGAAAGCTCATCTTCACTGAACCCTTGCAAATGAGCAGCCCCTCCAGCCGGCTGCAAATGGCCGGGAGTATTGACCTGGTGAACGAGACCATCGATTCCCGTCTGGTTGCCACCTTGCCTGTGGCTGGTAACCTGACTTTTCTCGCCGCCCTGGCAACCGGGCTGCCGGCTGCGGCTGGTGTATACGTGGTCAGTAAGATCTTTAAAAAGCAGGTGGACCAGGCGACCAGTATCAGTTACCGCATTCGCGGCAGTTGGGATGAGCCAGAGATGAAATTTGACCGTCTGTTTGAAAGTGAAACCAGCCTGCGCAATAGCGTAAGTGAAAATGGCGATACCTTGACGGATTCTCCGCAGGATGAGGTAGGGCAAGAGGATGTTTCCGCACCGGATAACACCCCTGAATCCCGTTAATGCGTGATAAATCGCCTTGCTGGCATAATAAAATGGCTCGCAACGTTGGAGGATAAGCCATGTTGATTCGTCAGGAACGACACACAGATATCGACACCATCTTTCGTTTAACCCAGGCAGCGTTTGAGGATCATCCTTTCAGTGACCACAAGGAACAACTCATCGTTAATGCCCTGCGCGCCGCTAACGCCATGACCTTATCGCTGGTTGCACAATGGGATGATGAACAGGTGGTAGGCCATGTGGCCTTTTCGCCGGTTGAGATATCCGACGGTGGTCAAGACTGGTACGGACTGGGGCCGGTTTCGGTAGCGCCAGCCTATCAGCGGCGCGGCATCGGTAGGGCGCTCATCCAACAGGGACTGCATACACTGCAATCCATGGAAGCTAAAGGATGCGTGGTTATGGGCGATCCGGATTACTACCAGTATTTTGGCTTCCGGCATTTGCCGGAATTGGTCTATCAGGATGTGCCGCCGGAATATTTCCTCGCCCTGGCGTTTTGCCAGCCAACCCCGCAAGGGTACGTCACTTACCACCCGGCTTTTTTTGTGCAGGAGTAAAACAGAATCTTGCAAAGGCCAGTGCGCTAATCAGTGATCGTGGGCTTCCATTTGTTCGCGGATATAACGGAATAATTTGCGTGCGCTGGCGGGCGGTTTATTTTCCGCTGCTTCTTTTTGCGCAACGCGAATTAATTGGCGCAGGTGTTGGACGTCCACGCCGGGATGTAATTGAATAAATTCCTGTAACGCCTGATTATCACCACCAATCAACAGATCCCGATAGCGTTCCACCTGATGCTGGCGGTGAATGTAACGGTCACTTTTGGTTTGTAGTTGATCATAAGCCTGTTGAATCGCCCCATGATCTGTCGTGCGCATCAATTTACCGATGTACTGTAAATGTCGCCGCCGGGCTTCGCGGTGAACCATCTTGCGGGTTTCGAGGATGGCTTCCATCAATTTGGGCTCGATGGGGATTTGGGCCAACTGGTTATCGTTTAACTCCACCAGCTTTTCACCCAGTTCCTGCAGCGCGGTCATCTCACGCTTGGCTTGCGACTTGCTGCGGATGTAGTCGTCGGGATTGATGTCGTCGTATGAATAAACCATGGTCTTGCCAATCTGCGGTGGGTATTAAAAAGGGCAGCTAGGTTAGGTAAAAGCCGGGCAAATAACAACAGGAATCGGTGGTTATTCGTCTTCTTCAAAGCGCTCGGTGATGAGCTTCAGGATCGCTTCCATCGCACACGCTTCATCGTGACCGTCAGCCTGGACCTCGATATCTGTACCCTGGGTGGCCGCCAGTAGCATCAATGACATAACACTCTTGGCATCAACCCAGTGATTTTCACATGTGCTTGAAGCAACACGCACCTGGATGCGTGCCTCAAACGGCATTGCTGTAGTTACCAGCTTGGCGGCCGCTCGGGCGTGCAGGCCGCGTTTGTTGATGATAGTCACTCGTTCGATGAGCATAAAAGGACATCACGCTTTCTTGTGTTTATTGATGTCTCGGTGCCGGACCTGTACATCGTTATAAAATCGGTTGAAATGCTTTTGTAACCGCTCACTCAGGTAGACCGAGCGATGTTGTCCACCGGTACAGCCGATGGCAATCGTAATGTAGCTGCGATTATTGGCCTGGTAGCGCGGTAACCAGCGGGTGAGGTAGCGCTCGATATCCTCGTACATTTCCTCAACGGAATCCTGCTCCTCAAGAAAATCGATGACGTCCTGATCCTTGCCGGTCAGAGGGCGCAGGTTGTGTTTCCAATGGGGGTTGGGCAAACAACGCGCATCAAAAACCAGATCCGCATTCACCGGAATGCCGTGTTTGAAACCGAAGGATTCGAACAGAATGGCCATATTGGATTCATTACGGCCAACCACGCGTTCTTTCACCAGGTCACGTAATTCATGCAGATTCAAATGGCTGGTATCCAGCACCAGATCGGCGGCATCACGAATCGGTTCCAGCAGGTTTTGTTCTTCGGTAATGGCTTCTTCCAGGTTGGTGTTGGTATCGCTCAAGGGATGCTTGCGCCGCGTTTCACTGAAACGCTGGATCAACACCGAAGGTTGTGCGTCAAGGAATAGCACGCGAAACGGTACATGGGCTTCCTTCAGTGTCTCAATCATCATCGGAAAAATGTTGAGATCCTGCCAGGCGTTGCGCACATCGATACCAATGGCAAATTTCTGCGTGTCATCCTTGTGAATCTGGATTTGTGCAACCAGCGCCGGCAACAGACTCACCGGCAGATTGTCGATGCAATTAAAGCCGACATCCTCCAGAACATGCAGTGCGGTACTCTTACCCGAACCGGATAATCCACTCACTATCACTAAATGCATGGGCGTAGGTTCCTGTGACTTATTCATCAATCCGCCGAGGCTGCCGGGCTTGCTTGTTTACAATGCCGCTGATTAATCCTTGCTGATGGCTGTCTCGTATAAGGCCGCATCACTGTCAGCGTCGCGCAAACGCTCGCGAAATTCGCTGTCATTGAGCGCGCCCGCGAGGGCCGCCAGGTTTTGCAGATGTTCGCCATGGGCATTTTCGGGCACCAACATGGCAAATAAAATATCCACTGGCTCAGAGTCAATGGAATCGAAGTCGATGGGTTGGTTCAGGGTAATCAACGCCCCGATGACGCCGTCATAGTTTTCCACCCGACAGTGTGGAATGGCGATGCCGTGACCAATACCCGTGGAGCCGAGCCGCTCCCGCGCAATCAGCCGACGAAATAAATCGTCGGCGTCAATAGCGGGAATGTCCTGGGCGATGGTGTTGGCAAGGATTTCCAGCACACGCTTTTTACTGACACCCTCAATGTCGCACAAGGTGCGGCCCGGGGTGAGAAGAGATTGTATTTGCATAATGTATTAACGATGGCTGCGCATTTTTTCTTTGTGTTTAATCAATTGCCGATCGAGCTTATCGGTCAGCAGGTCAATAGCGGCATAGAGATCTTCTGATGTCGCATCGGCGAATAAATCCTTGCCGCTTACATGCACGGTGGCTTCCGCTTTTTGTTCCAATTTATCTACCGAAAGAATCACATGAGTATTGGTGATGCGGTCGTGATGGTTATTGAGACGCTCGAGCTTATTGTTGACGTAGTCCTTGAGGGATTCGGTAACTTCCAGGTGGTGACCGCTGATAGTAATTTGCATAGTACTTCCTCTTCGTTATGACAGTTGCTTAATCTTGCCTTGCGGCACGATTATTGATTCCTGCATAGTGCTAACACACTTTCTGCATACCCGATGTTGATCAGCCTAGCAGTGGAGAAAAGGGATGTCATAGTAAACTTTTACGCTCATTGGACGGCGGGATATTCAGTGATTCCCGATACTTGGCGATGGTGCGTCGCGCCACCTGGATTCCCTGCTCGGATAAGAGTTCGGTGATCTTGCTGTCGCTCAGAGGCTTTTTTGGATTTTCCGCGCTCACCAGTTTTTTGATGATGGCACGAATCGCCGTAGAAGAGCATTCGCCGCCGCTGTCTGTACTCACATGACTGGAAAAGAAATATTTAAGTTCAAAAATTCCCTGGGGCGTATGCATGTACTTCTGGGTCGTAACCCGCGAGATAGTGGATTCATGCATATCGACAATTTCAGCGATATCGTGGAGTACCAGCGGCTTCATCGCTTCGGCACCGTATTCAAGGAAGCCGCGTTGTTTTTCCACGATGCAACTTGCCACTTTCAACAGGGTTTCATTACGGCTTTGCAAGCTTTTGAGAAACCAGCGTGCTTCTTGCAGGTTGTCTTTCAGAAAGGTGTTGTCGCTACTGGAGTCTGCCCGTTTTACCATGGAGGCGTAATCGGTATTGATCCGTAGACGGGGCGCAATATCCGGGTTTAACTCGACGACCCAGCGGCCATCCCGTTTTTCCACGAAGACGTCCGGTACCACATACTCGGTGTCGCCTGAGGCAATCATATCCCCCGGGCGCGGATTCAACCCCTGGATCAGCGCCACCGCCTGGCCCAGTTCGCTTTCCTTGAGTTTGGTGCGCCGCATCAATTGGCGGTAATCGCGGCTGCCCAGCAGCGGCAGGTATTGCTTGACGATCAGCTTGGCCGGTTCGAGAAAAGGCGTGGTCGGGGCGAATTGTTGTAGTTGTACCAACAGGCATTCAGACAGGTTCTGACTGCACACACCACAGGGGTCAAATTGTTGTAGGCGATGCTGTACCGCAACCACCTCGTCCAGTTCCAGCTCATCCAGTTCAGTGATCAAACCTTCATAGATATCGGTAAGGCTGACAGAGAGCATACCGCTGGGATCGACAGCATCAATGATTGCCATCGCAATAACGCGGTCCTGGTCTGACATGGGAGTCAGATTGAGCTGCCACATCAGGTGATCGTAAAGAGAGTCGGTAACGGCGCGCCGGCTTTCAAAGTCGTTGTCTTCGCCATCGTAGGTGGATGCATTGCTGGTATGGGAGGACTGATATACATCGTCCCAACTGGTATCTACCGGCAATTCATTGGGGATGGATTCATTCCAGTCAGTGTGGGGCTCATTATCGACGTAGCTGTCGTTATCCGAAAAACTTTCGTTGTCTGAAAAGCTTTCCGTGTCGTTGTAGCTCGTTTCTGCGTAGCTGTCCTTGTCGGCAAAGGTATCTTTATCGTTAAAACCTGAATCAATGTCTGCGTTGGCTTCGGCGGCCACTTCCTGTTGGCGAGGGTAATCACTGTCTTCTCCGTCACCGGCCTCGGCGGGAGTGTGGCTGTCATAAGCCTCTTCAATTTCCAGCATGGGGTTGGAATCCAGGGCCTCCTGAATTTCCTGCTGCAGATCAAGGGTCGACAATTGCAACAGGCGGATTGCCTGCTGCAATTGGGGCGTCATGGTCAGTTGTTGGCCGAGTTTTAGCTGTAGAGACTGCTTCATCGTAAGTAGAACTAAACCCCAAAAAAATGATGTTGTTCAGGTGGAGTTTAGACAGCCTTTGTCTTGCAGGCAATAACACCTAGCAATCTTTGTGCCTGTTATACAAATTTAGTGGCTTGTCAAGTGATTTGTCAGAATACACCTGAAGTTACAAGCGGAAATTTTCGCCTAAATAAACTTCGCGGACCTTGTGATTACTCAGGACCGTTTCTGCATCGCCTTCGGCGATGATGTGACCTTCACTGACAATATAGGCAGTTTCACAGATATCCAACGTCTCGCGCACGTTGTGATCAGTAATCAGTACACCAATGCCGCGATCTTTGAGGTGGCGCACAATCTGTTTGATGTCGTTGACGGAGATGGGGTCAACCCCCGCAAAGGGTTCGTCGAGCAGGATGAACTGCGGTTCCGTCGCCAGGGCGCGGGCAATCTCTACCCGCCGCCGCTCGCCGCCGGAGAGGGACATACCCAGGCTGTCGCGGATATGGGTGATATGGAATTCCTGGAGCAGGGAATCGAGTTTCGCGTGCCGCTGCTTGCGATTGAGGTCTTTGCGGGTTTCAAGGATGGCCATGATGTTGTCGGCCACCGTCAGTTTGCGAAATACCGAGGCTTCCTGCGGCAGGTAACCGATACCGGCGCGCGCGCGGCCGTGGATCGGCAGATGGGTCAGGTCTTTCCCGTCCAGTACGATGCGACCTTCATCGGCACTAACCAGGCCGGCAATCATATAGAAACAGGTGGTTTTACCGGCACCGTTGGGCCCCAGTAACCCGACAATCGTACCGCTGGTCACGGCGAGTGACACATCGATAACCACTTTACGACTTTTGTAGCTCTTGGCGAGGTGTTGGGCTTGCAGCGTCGGCATGGTCGACTCAATCTTGATTGATGGTTTGGGGCGGGATGACGATCTCGATACGCTGCGGTTGCTGTGCATCGTTTTTCCCCGCCGCTTTCATAATTTCTTTGCGGATATCGTAATCAATGCGGTTGCCGCTGATAGATGCGCCGTTTTCCTGCTCCAGAAATGCATCCTCCAGCAGTAACAAATGTTCATCGGTCAGGGTGTAGCGGATGCTGTTGGCCTGCGCGGTGATCGTCGCCTGGTCTTCGGCGGGTTTTTGTTGGTAGCGTGCCGGCGTACCGCGGGCTTCCATCTTTTCAACTTCATCTTTGCTGTTGGTATGGATGGTGATCCGGTCCGCACTGATTTCCAGAGTGCCTTGTTTCAGTTTCACGTCGCCGCTGTATGTAGCGGTCCGTTGCTTGCGATCCAATTGAGCGCTGTTGGCAGAGATATGGATGGGTTGTTCTTTGTCGCTAGGCAGTGCATGAGCCGGTGTCGACAGCCACAGGGCGCAGAGTAACAGAGTGAATATTGACACAAGCGGTTTGCACGCCATCATAGAAAATCTGACATTGTTATTGAGGTTCATATGTCCCTCGGACCCTGGAAAGTAACTCGATGCGGTCTTCACCCAAGTAAGCTTTCATGCCCAGCGTGTCGAGGTGACCTTGTTGGGCGCGCATCTTAACAGCTTTATCGGTTTCGGCGTATTGCTGGCTGGCCTTGATACGCAATTCACTGGTCAGTAATTCCAGGAGCCCTTCTTCCGGTGATTGCTGATAAACACGCACATCGTTAAACAGGGTTACCAACTGGCCGTTCTGATCAATTTTTCCCTCGTTGGCCGTGAGATGCCAGGGTGCAATATCAGCATTCTCACTAAACAACATACGCGGTTGGGTCAGCATGGTGTAATCATTTGGGCCTGGGCGGTTTGGATTGATCTGGAAGTGCTCGGCGGTATCTGTGGTCAGGATATTGCGCAGGTTACCGTCTGCGTCATATTCACGCAGCTCGATATCGGTCATATAGGCTTGGGGGAAATTGGCGCTTCTCACAATATCTTCGCCCAAAAGTTCCGTGGGCGACTTATCCCAAAACGCCACCAGCCCGATCACCAGCAGCGAAACAACAACCCAGGGCAGCGGAATGCGCGACATGAAACACTCCGTTAATGATGTGTTGGCAGGTAATGCGCAAGTGCTGCATCAAAGGTGCCCTGCGCTTGCATGATCAGGTCACACGCTTCGCGTACAGCGCCCTGACCGCCATGAAACTTGCTTTGCCAGTGGGCGCGATCAAGCACACTGATATGGGCATTGGGTACTGTCAGTGCGAGGCCGACGCGACTCATCACGCTAAGGTCTGGCCAGTCATCGCCCATGAACGCAATTTCTTCCAGGGAAATACTGTTGTCCAGATTCTCCTGCAAGGCGACCCATTTATCTTCCCGCCCCTGGATTAATAATTCGATCCCCAGATCCTTGGCGCGTTTGGCGACCAGGGCACTGGTGCGCCCGGTAATAATGGCTACTTTCACACCGCTGCCCTGTAAGAGTTTGATGCCATGGCCATCCAGGGTACAGAAGGTTTTCAGTTCATCGCCAGTGTTGCTGAAGTAGAGTTTGCCATCGGTGAGGACACCGTCGACATCGAGTATCAATAATTTAATGCGGCGGGCGCGTTCCAATAAATCCGGGGTCATTCAGGGCTCTCGGGTAAATAAATCGGGTTGATGAGCTTGCGCAGCGGGGGTGGGTTAAATCACGCCGGCACGTAAAATATCATGCATGTGTACGACTCCGATGGGGCGGTTTTGTTCGTCGCCGACAATCAGAGCGGTAATTTTGCGGTCTTCCATAATCTTCAGTGCTTCTGCGGCGAGTGTCGTATCGCGCACGGTTTTGGGGTGGCGGTTCATCAGGTTGCGCATCATGGCTTTGCCGATATCGACGCCCTGGTCGATGCTGCGACGCAAGTCGCCGTCAGTAAAGATGCCTAGTAAGGTGTTTTGACTATCGACTACCGTGGTCATGCCAAAACCTTTTTCTGTCATCACCAGCAGCGCCTGGGATAACGGTGCGTCAGCATCAACGCGGGGAATCTTGTCGCCGGCGTGCATGATATCCGCGACGCGCAATAATAGCTTGCGACCCAGGGCTCCACCGGGATGAGAAAAAGCAAAATCCTCAGCAGTGAATCCGCGTGCTTCCAGCAGCGCAATGGCCAGGGCATCACCCATCACCAGGGTGGCTGTTGTGCTGGACGTGGGGGCCAGCGCCAGGGGACAGGCTTCGCTGGCGACGCTGATGTCCAGGTGTGCCTCAGCTATCTCGCCCAGCACGGAAAAGCGGTTGCCGGTCATGCTGATGATCGGAATCCCCAGGCGTTTTAACAGCGGTAGTAAAGTGACTATCTCACTGGAATTGCCAGAATAAGAAATGGCGATCACCACATCGTCTTTGGTGATCATGCCCAAGTCGCCGTGGCTGGCCTCGCCGGGATGAACAAAAAAAGCCGGTGAGCCGGTGCTCGCCAAGGTGGCGGCGATCTTACGGGCAATGTGACCGGATTTACCGATGCCTGTCACGACAGTGCGTCCGCGGCAATTCAGAATCATCTCGCACGCCTTGATAAACTCCTGGTCCAGTCGCTCCCGCAGGGCCGATACGGCGCCTGTTTCGATATCAATGGTGCGCAGCCCGGAGCTGATAAAGTCGAATTGAGTCATGCGGGGCGAGATCTCGCTGCTGGATGGTCTGGGTAAATCAAGCGGGCATTATAACGGCGTAAATGATTGCCGCCACCCTCCGTTGGCGTTTGCGCTCCCGCGCGGCGGAGTTTTCGCCTCCTGAGGCCGGTGGTATAGTGCGTGGCCAGATTTTCAGCCGCGGGATTAACGCTGTTCATCCTGACGACAGGTGCAGGGCACTTATCGCGCTGATGGCAGTCTTACCTACCGGCAATTTCCCGTATGACAACATGAGGTTAGGAATTCAGATGACTTATTTATCGCACAAGGTAACCGGCGCTTTGTTGTTAATTGCTGCCTGTTTCGCATTGAGTTTCCAGGCGGTCGCTGCAGAGAAGGATGTCAAAGATCCTCGTGAATTGGTTGAGGAAGTCGCGCAGGAATTATTTGCCGTAGCCAAGGCCAACCCGGGCGAAAAAGCCAGCTCGGAAGCGTATTTCAATGAGGTGGAAGCCATTCTTGAGCGCGTAGTGGATTTTCCTTTTATCGCTTACGTCGTGATGGGTGAGAGCGGCAAGAAAGCCACTGATGAACAAAAGCAACAATTTGCGGAAGTGTTTAAGAGTGGTTTGGTTAGATCTTATGCCAAAGGTATTGCGGCCTATGCGGACAGTGATATCAAGATCCTGCCGGTCAGCGTCAATCCAAACAGGCCCACAGCAGTCACTGTCAAGCAAGAGGTAACGGACAAAGGTAATGTCCATCATTTGGCTTACAGCATGCGCCTGAACAAGAAGACGAATGAGTGGAAGTTGATCAATGTAACGCTCAATGGTGTTAACCTGGGTCAATCTTTCCGTAGCCAGTTCAGCCAGGCTATCGCCAAGCAGGATGGCGACATCGATAAAGTGATCAGCAATTGGTTATCTGAAGCCTGATCCCTTTTTGAATCGCATCTCGCCGGTCGTTGCGACCGGCGTCTCACATGCGGGATGCGCCGCCCGGCGCATTCCGGTAAGATTCCCTCCCTTGCTTATCCTCGATTCACGTCACCGGGCCAGGAGCCCTGAGAAGTTTATTTATGCAGTCTGAAGACATCAAAGCGCTGATCGAAGCCAGTATCCCTGACAGTCAGGTCCAGGTTGGTGTACAGGGAGATCACATCAACCTGGTCGTTATCAGTTCGGCCTTCGCCGGCCTTTCTACCGTTAAAAAGCAACAACTGGTCTATGCCGCTTTGGCAGGACTCTTTGCTGATGGCCGCGTCCATGCGGTGGATTATATGAAGACATTTACGCCGGAAGAATGGCAGCAGCAACAGCAACAATAATCGCCGAGCGATTTGACGCCCTATCTCCTAGCCCAGGTATCCAATGGATAAATTAATGATCAAGAGCAGTGGCCCGCTCAGCGGTGAGATTCGCATCTCCGGCTCGAAGAATGCCGCCCTGCCGATTCTCGCTGCCACCTTGTTGGCAGACAGCCCGATATTGCTGCGCAACATGCCTCACCTGAACGATATCACCACCATGCTCGCCCTGCTGCGTTGTATGGGGGTGGGGGTGACGATTGATGAACGTATGGGAGTGGAGATCGACCCCACCAGCATCAATGATTTCACAGCGCCCTATGAGCTTGTCAAAACGATGCGCGCCTCTATTCTGGTGCTGGGTCCCATGTTAGCCCGGTTCGGCGTGGCCAATGTGTCTTTTCCCGGCGGCTGTGCCATTGGTAGCCGCCCCGTCGACATCCACCTGCGCGGCCTCGAAGCCATGGGTGCGATTATTGATATTGATGAAGGTTACATCCGCGCTAAAACCAACGGGCGCCTCAAAGGCGCGCATATCCTGATGGACGTGGTCACTGTAGGCGGGACGGAGAACCTGTTGATGGCCGCAGCGCTGGCCGAAGGGACCACTGTTCTGGAAAACGCAGCCCGCGAACCGGAGATTGTGGATCTTGCCAATTTGTTGGTAGCCATGGGGGCACAGATTGAAGGCATAGGCACGGCGACGCTGGTGGTGCACGGCGTAAACCGTTTGCAGGGTTGCCATTATTCGGTGATGCCGGATCGTATTGAGACCGGAACCTACCTGGTTGCGGCCGCTACTACCCGCGGGCGCATCAAAGTCAAGGACACCAGTGAAGCGATTCTCGAAGGGGTGTTATTGAAGCTTGAGGAGGCTGGGGCCCATATCAGCACCGGCAAAGACTGGATTGAGCTGGATATGAAAGGCAATCGCCCCAAGTCGGTGAACCTGCGTACCGCACCTTATCCGGCATTCCCGACCGATATGCAGTCCCAATTCACCGCCATGAACGCCGTGGCGGAAGGAACAGGCACAGTTACCGAGACGATCTTTGAAAATCGCTTGATTCAAGTGCACGAATTGAATCGCATGGGGGCCAACATTACCCTCGAGGGCAACACGGCAATCGTCAAAGGTGTGGAGCGCCTGAAGGGGGCGCCGGTAATGGCCAGCGATCTGCGCGCTTCCGCGAGCCTGGTGATTGCCGGTTTAGTGGCGGAAGGGACGACGCTCGTGGATCGGATTTACCATATTGACCGTGGTTACGAATGTATCGAGGAAAAGCTCCAGGCGCTGGGTGCCAATATTCGCCGGGTGCCGGGCCGTTAAATTTATTGTTGGACTGCTATGAACCAGACATTAACCATCGCCCTGACCAAAGGGCGCATTATGGATGAGACTTTACCGCTGCTGGCGGCGGCGGGTATAGAACCTCTGGAAGATATTGCCAGGAGTCGCAAACTGGTTTTTGATACGAACCAGGACAACGTGCGTCTGCTGGTGCTGCGGGGTGCGGATGTGCCCACCTACGTGCAGTTCGGCGCAGCAGATATGGGTGTATCCGGCAAGGATACCCTGATGGAAAATGGTGCGGATGGGCTCTATGAGCCGCTGGATCTCAATATCGCCCGCTGCAAATTAATGACGGCAGCCATTAAAGATGTGCCTACCCGGCCCGGTCGTATTCGCGTCGCGACCAAATATGTCAATATCGCCAAGCAATACTACGCCTCGCAAGGGCGTCAGGTGGACATCATCAAGTTGTACGGCGCCATGGAGCTTGCCCCCATCATGCAATTGGCTGATGAGATTGTGGATATTGTGGATACGGGCAACACCT
This sequence comes from Cellvibrio sp., assembly GCA_035490615.1. Classification (GTDB taxonomy): domain Bacteria; phylum Pseudomonadota; class Gammaproteobacteria; order Pseudomonadales; family Cellvibrionaceae; genus Cellvibrio. The sequence continues at coordinate 1,574 of DATJLH010000199.1, read as the reverse complement.
TGCGCGCTAACGGCCTTGAGCCGCGCGATTTTATCGCCGACATCAGCTCGCGCCTGATCGTCAATAAAGCCTCCATGAAGATGAAGCACATCAAGATTCAGCGGGTTATTGATGATATCGCCAAAGCTGTGGCCAAGTGATTTTTTATTAATGTTTATCTGCTAGAGCACCATCATGTCTGAACCCTTTATTAATCGTCTGGATGCTGAACAAGCGGATTTTGCCGAAGCACTGGGCAAGTTGCTTGCGTGGGAATCGGTATCCGATGCGCGAGTCGCTGCCGTGGTGGATGACATCCTGCAACAGGTTCGTGCGCGCGGCGATGCTGCAGTGCTTGAATATACCAATCGGTTTGATCGCCGTAGCGCGACGGCGATGTCCGAGTTAACGGTTTCCAGCACGCAATTGCACGATGCGCTGGAAATGATTAGCCCGGAGCAGCGTCAGGCGTTGGAATTGGCTGCGACACGTATTCGCCAGTACCACGAACATCAACGCCAGGAGTCCTGGCGTTATACCGAAGCCGATGGCACTGTGCTCGGGCAGCAGATTACGGCAATGGAGCGAGTGGGGTTGTATGTACCCGGTGGTAAAGCCTCTTATCCATCCTCTGTGTTGATGAACGCCATCCCTGCCAAGGTGGCAGGTGTCGAACAATTGATTATGGTGGTGCCGGCTCCGGAGGGGGTGCTTAATCCGATGGTGCTGGCGGCAGCAGCCATCGCCGGTGTTGACCAGGTTGTTACCATTGGCGGCGCCCAGGCAGTAGCGGCGCTCGCGTATGGCACAGAGACGATTGCCAAGGTCGATAAAATAGTCGGACCGGGCAACATCTATGTGGCGACGGCCAAGCGCGCGGTGTTTGGCCAGGTCGCTATCGATATGATTGCTGGCCCTTCTGAAATTTTGGTGATCTGTGATGGCAAGACAGACCCGGATTGGATTGCAATGGATCTGTTTAGTCAGGCGGAGCATGACGAACAAGCTCAGTCGATTCTCTTGTGCCCTGATGCCGCCTATCTTGAAAAGGTTGAGGCAGCCATGCAAAAGTTGCTGCCGACCTTGTCGCGTAGTGCGATTGCCGGTGTCTCTGTTCACACGCGGGGTGCCTTGATAAAAGTGCGCGATATCGCTCAGGCAATTGAGGTGAGTAATCGGATTGCGCCAGAGCATCTGGAGTTGTCAGTAGAAGATCCCGAAGCGCTGTTGCCGCAGATTCGCCACGCCGGTGCGATTTTTATGGGGCGTTACACACCGGAAGCCCTGGGGGATTATTGTGCTGGTCCGAATCACGTCCTGCCAACCTCGGGGACTGCACGTTTTTCTTCGCCTTTGGGAGTCTATGATTTCCAGAAGCGCAGTTCGATCATCATGTGCTCCGCCGGGGGTGCTTCAACATTGTCGCGCACGGCTTCAGTATTAGCGCGGAGCGAGGATCTTGAGGCTCATGCACGTTCGGCAGAATACCGCATCACTGATTGACGATAAGCGTGTAAAAAAGCCGGCGCAAGCCGGCTTTTTTATGTTCGGGTGCGAGCACTGGGTCTTACCCCTGCAATCGCCACCAATTCCAG
>DATJLH010000198.1:0-17158 GCA_035490615.1 Cellvibrio sp. | reverse complement strand
GCCTATAACCTGCGCGATTGTGAATTAGTCTGGCAGATCTTTGCCGATCAGAAGCTGTTGCACTTTGCGGTGGAGCGCAGCCAACTGACAGGGCTATTACTGGACCGCAGCGGTGGTTCCGTAGCCGCATTTGAGTACTCTTATTTGCCGCGTTTGCATCGGCGCGGCTACATCGCGCCCAATCTCGGTGAGCTTGAATCGGACATCGTCAGCCCTGGCGGTTATGTGATGAATTCACAGCCGGGTATCTACGACAATGTGTTGGTGCTGGATTTTAAAAGCCTGTATCCCAGCATCATGCGCACGTTTTTAATTGATCCTTGTGCCTTTTGGTTGGCGCAACATCAATCGCTGTCCGCCGACCAGGTCGTACCGGGTTTTAACGGCGCCTGCTTTGCGCGGGAAGGGCATATTCTGCCCCAGGTCATTGAGCATTTGTCGACGGCGCGCGATAAAGCCAAGGCCGAAAAAAACGCGCCGCTATCCCACGCCATCAAGATTATTATGAATTCTTTTTACGGTGTGCTTGGTTCAACCGGTTGCCGTTTTTTCGATCCGCGTATCAGCAGCTCCATCACATTACGCGGACACGACATTATTCAGCGCAGCCGCGACTGGATTGAACAGCAGGGCTACACGGTGATCTATGGCGATACCGATTCTTTGTTTGTGTGGCTCGAAAATCACAGTGCGGATGCAATACCGAAATCATCCGATCAATGCCAACAAATCGGTACACGCCTGGCGCGGGAGTTAAATGCCTGGTGGCAAAAAACCATTGCGGATGAATTTAATTTGCCCTGCGCCCTGGAGATCCAATTTGAAACCCATTACCTGCGCTTTCTTATGCCCACCATGCGCGGTTCTGACCTCGGAACAAAAAAACGCTACGCCGGTGTGGTGGACAAAAACGGTAAACGGGAACTGGTGTTCAAAGGGCTGGAAAATGTTCGTACTGACTGGACCCAATTAGCACGCGAATTTCAGATGGCGCTTTACGCCAGGATTTTTGCTGGAGAAGATTATCGGGATTTTGTTCGTGCAACGACGCAAGCCGTGCTGGCGGGTGAGCGGGATGCAGAATTAATTTATCGCAAGCGCCTGCGTCGCCAACTGCACGAATACCAAAAGAATGTACCGCCCCATGTGCAAGCCGCGCGCAAATTGCAGCAGTGGACCGGCGAGCGGTTGCGGCGCGGCGACTGGATCGAATATGTCATCACCACCAATGGTGCCGAGCCGGTGACAGCGCAACAAAGCCCTCTGGATTACCAGCATTACGTCGACAAGCAATTAACGCCGGTGGCGGATACGATTTTGCATTTTGTCGAGCAATCCCTGGCGGAGCTGGTGGACAGCCAACTGACGTTGTTCAAGTGATCGTGCGGCCGCTTGTGTATCACTGGCGAGGCGTTTAGCATCCCGACATTATTTACCCCACATTATTAACTGACTGTGAGAACGGATATGGAAGCGGAAGAGATTATCGACATGCTGCGCGACAGCAATCAGCCTGTGCCCGTGCCCCTGGAGTTACCGGACGAGGATGTGCTGGTGGAAGTAGAAGAGCAAATCCTGTTGCCCATTCCCCGCGATATGCGGACCTATCTGCTCGAAGCCAGTGACGTGATTTACGGCTCCCTCGAGCCGGTCACGGCGGCCGATCCGTATTCCCACACCTATCTGCCGGAAGTGGCTGCGGTGGCCTGGTCACTGGGTGTGCCCCGTTATCTGGTGCCCTTGTGCGAGGACAACGGCAGCTACTATTGCGTCGAGCCGGAAGGTGAGGTGGTGTTGTGGCGTGACGGCGACCTGACGGATGAAACCTGGCCATCCGTGTGGCATTGGATTCACGATGTCTGGCTGGAGAGCTGAGCACCGTTCTCCAGGCCGCAGATCGCCGGCTGCAATGCTCATATTTATCGTATATTTTTGTTAATCCCCTGCCAGAAGTTGCTCTTTTCGGGTAAGTTTGACCATAAGATAACAACCCATAAGAGAGTAAAACATGCGTTTACACCATCTGGCTGTCCTGGCCGCCGTCACCTTTACCACCGCGTGCAGTGCCACCGATCCCATCGCCCAAACCCCGCGTGAAAATCCGGACGAAAAAGTCTGGGTCGACCTGTTTAATGGCCGCGACCTCAACGACTGGACCGTCAAGATCAACGGTTATCCGGCGGGCGAAAATGCCTTTAACACCTTCCGCGTGCAAGACGGCATCATGCAGGCCCGTTACGACGAGTACAGTGAATTCGGTAATCATTTTGGCCATATCTTCTACAACGGCGGCCCTTACTCCCATTACATCCTGCAAGTGGAATACCGCTTTGTCGGCGAACAGGTTAAAGGCGGTCCGGCCTGGGCCTGGCGCAATAATGGCATCATGTACCACGCTCAATCGCCGCTGGAGATGGGTGTTAACCAGGATTTTCCGTCGTGTATTGAGTACCAACTGCTCGGCGGCGACGGCGAGAAGCCGCGCACCACGGCCAACCTTTGTACGCCTGGAACCCATGTGGTTATCGACGGTGAGCTGCGCACCGATCATTGCATCGTCTCTACCAGTAAGACTTACCACGGTGACCAATGGGTGACGGTGGAGCTGCATGTAGAGGGCAATAAGCTGGCCCAGCACATCATTGATGGTGAAGTGGTCATGGAGTACAGCGGTATGCAACTGGACGACGGCACGCCGCGCGACAGCGGTTATATCGCCTTTCAGGCGGAAACCCACCCGACGGATATCCGGTCGGTGCGTATGTTGAATCTGGAGGGGTGTATGGATGAGAAGGCGAGTAACTACAAGTCTTATCTGGTGAAGCACGATCCAAAGGCTTGTCGTTATTAGGGTGTGGCACTAACTGAGTTTGGCGTTAGGGCCATTGTTTCGAAACCCTCAAGTCAGGGACGACTTGAGGGAGCTACAGGGATGTATTCATGCGTTTTCGAAACAATGGCCCTAATGACAAACGGTGTGCGAAGTAATATGTAAGCAACAAACGATGATCTTCAAAGAATGCCCGCTAATGCGAGCATTCCCATTTAAGAAACCTTAATGCTTCTCCGCTTCTTCCTCTTCTCCCGTCAAGGTCACCAGATACGCTACCAGGTCACGCAGTTGCGCGCGGTCCAGTAAGTAGCCCATGGGTGGCATGCCTGATACGCCCGGTTCGATCTTGCTGATATCGGCTTTTGCCAGTTGATGGGTTTTGTCTGCCGCGACCAGGGTGATCTCCGTTGCTGTTTCTGCTTCAAAGAAGCCTTCGATGCGTTCGCCGTCAGGCATAACTGCGGTGATACGGCCAAAACCGGGGGCGATGCGGGCGCCTGGCGCTACCATAGCTTCTAATAATTGTTCACGGGTCAAGGTGTTGCCGATCTTGGTTAACACTGGCCCGACCATAGTGCCGCGATGGCCGACCATATGGCAGCGTACACACTGGGCTGCGCTGTTGTAGCGGAACAGATCCTGCCCGGCTTGCGCGTCGCCGCCAAGTAGAGCCTCACGGTATTTTTCCAAAGGATTATTGGGGTCTTTGCGGCTTTCGTAGTCTGCCAGCAATGTTTTCAGTTCGGCGGTACCGGCTTTTTCGGCGGCAGTAATGACTTCCAGCTGTACGGCAGGTTCGATCTTGCCGGCGATCAGCGCTTGTACTTTTTCTACCAGCACCTGGTGTGCTTCCGGCGCGTCGACATTGGCGAGGGAGATGAAGGCTGCCTGTTGTTCTCCGACGCTACCCGTATCCAGCAGGATGCGGTGCATTTCGACGACGTCTTTAACCGGCAGATCCAGGGTGGGCAACAGGCTCAGGGCGGCCATGCGCACGTCCTGGTCTTTGTCGTTCATGGCGGCAAAGACGGCATCGCCCATGGCTTCATACTGGAGTTTTTGCAGGTTGTTCAAGGCAGCGATACGCACATGCGGGCTCGTGTCCTTACGCATTACCTGATTCAGTTGTGCCAGGGCTTCGGTGAAACCGAGGTCGCCCAGGGCAAAGACAGTGGCTTCCCGGACGGCCGGGGTTTTATCCGCCAACAGGGCGGGGTAGGCGGCACGCAGGGCGGTGCGTGCGTCGTCAGCGTTGTTTTTGATGGCGCCGCGATAGTGGCCGGTTACGCGATCAAAGGCTGAGGTTTCACCCCACACCCCCAGCGCTTTTATCGCCTCGGCGCGTAAGTCACCTGCCCCTTTGGATTGGGCGAAATTAACCAGGCGTGTCGCGGCGTCGGGCGTACCGACATAGAGATTGGCGTTGATGGCGCGGCGCACCAAGGGCTCGTTGGTAACGCGGGTTTGCTCCAGCATGCGCGCCAGGGCTGGCAAGGCGGGCTTTACAAACTCGTCATCATTGATGGCACGCGCCGCGTTGGTGACGACAAACTCACTCTTGTCACTCAGGAATTGTTCCAGTGCCGGGCTTTGTAAGCGGCGCAGGGCCACCACCGCTGCAATCCGCACGGCTTCAGAGGAATGGCGGGCCAGTGCCGCCAGGGCGGCCTCATCGCCGATACGACCCAGGGCGATAGCACCGGCCTGACGCAGGTAAATATCGCGATCATCGTTGTCGGCCAGCATGGCCACCAGCGGTGCTACGGCATCATCAGCGCCGATACGGCCCAGGGCCTGGGCGGCAAAAAATACGGTGCGGGGATTATCATCAGACAGTGCCTTGATCAGCAGATCAGTGGCTTTGGCATAGGCCACATCGCCGAGCAGGCGCGCTGCCTGGGCGCGGATTTCCGGGTCATTATCGCTCAGCAGTGCGACCAGCGGTTCGGCGTGAGCCTGATTCTGGCGCGCCAGTTGACCCAATCCCCACATGCCGTGGATGCGTGCCAGTTGATGTTCCCGTTGTTCAATCGCAGCCAGCAGGGCAGGTACCGCCTGGCGTTCTGCCAACTCAAATTGGGCTTTCTGACGGACGCGCATATCAGGGTGCTGCAGCAGTGCCACCAACTGCTCGGGCGAGAGCGGGCTGAAATCCTCGGCCAATGTGGCCTGGGTATCCCGGCGTTGTTCACTACCGGTCTCGGTGGGTTTATCCAGCTTCCAGATGCGGCCCTTGCCATTGCGGCCCCAGCCCTCAATCCAGTCGCTCATGTAGAGTGCGCCGTCCGGACCGAAATCGAGGCCGGTGCCTTGTACGCCGCGAAATACCTGTTTATCGCTGGCAAGCTTGAATGACGCACCGTCCGGTTCAAGGGTGAACGCATTGATGCCGGAGCGCGGCGCCGAGCCCACAAACTCCACCACAAAGAAATGATCCTGCCATTCTTCACCCAAGGCTGTGCCGGGGTTGTAGACCATCCCGGCAGGCCCGGCATGATAGGGTGCCACGGGCGGCAGGAGATGTGCGGCCTGGCCTTTGAAATGGGGTTTGTAGTAACTCTCGTCCATCCACACTTTGTAGGTGTTGTTTTTGGGATCTTTGTACTTGCCTAATTGCCAGTTGATCCGCCAGCCGCTGTCCGAGCCATCAATCAAATAAGCCAGGCGTTCGTGCTCGCCTTCGTGGTCGCCATCGTTGTCGACGGTGATCAGGTTGCCGTATTTATCAAAGGTGAACTCGTGGGTATTGCGCAAACCGTGGGCAAAGACTTCAAAGTTGGAGCCATCTGGCTCGCTACGGACAATGACGCCCTGGTCGGGGTAGTGCCAGCGCTTACCGGATGCATCGGTGGAACTCATACCGATATCGCCGATGCCGTAGTAGATGCGTCCATCCGGGCCGACTGTCATGCCCGACATGCCGTGGCCGCTGAAACCGATATGGATGGAAAAACCATCAGCCAGGGATGTCGTTGTGTCTGCTGCACCGTCGCTATCTGTATCTTTCGCTTGCCAGGCGCCAGGGCCCACCGCAAGAAACACTTCATCGCGTTGGTTGTGATACTCGATACCCCCCAGCACGTCGGTGACCTCTTCGCTGAAGTCACGCAAGAATACCTGGGAGCGGTCTGCACGGCCATCGCCGGTGGTGTCTTCTACCATCAGGACTTCTTCCTTCTCCACTGCCAGGTCGCGCCAGTCGTGGGAGTCGTCTTTATTGCGGTCCGGCAGCCAGGTGTTTTGCTGGCTCTTTTCCGGCGCCAGCTCAGTGCGCAGAAACTGGCGGCGATCCTCAACCGTGCGGAAGGCTACCGAAGGAAATTCCCACTGGGGGTAGCCGCGAATATCAAATTCGGAATTGTTGCTGCGGTTAGTAACAGCTACCCAGATGCGATTCCGGTTATCCACGCTGATCGCGACCGGATCACCCAACAACTTTTCAGAGGCCCAGAGTTGCGCTTCGAGGCCCTCTGCCGGTACCAGATTGACCTGTTGATTGATGCTGGCAGCGGTTTTTTGTGCTTCAGCGTCGGTTACCTGGCGGATTTCCAGCGCGGCTTTCGAGCTGGCGCTGCTGGCTGTTTCCTCCGCTGGCGGTGCGTCCGGCGCTTCGGGTGAACAGGCAGAGATCAATAACAGGGGTAACAGCAAGGTGGATGATGAACGAATCAGGGAATAGGTGTTTTTCATGGACATCTTCACAAGAGGGTTAGTTATTGTGTGGTTATCTTATTTATATGGATTAAAGCCGGAAGAAGTATAAGTGAATGGCTGCCACTCGCGTTGAGCCTAGACATTACTTAACAAAAACTCACGCCAGCTTCTGGCAAGTATGGGCGGATGAGAACCAGATCTCACTCCTGGATTCGGCTGCGGTTGCCGGACTGGAGACTTGGGTGCCATGCGCTACACTAACAGTTACCCGCGTTGACAGCGCACCTGCAGCTATCAGACGACGTTTTCTCTGGAACACATTTACACCGTGAATATCTCACTTTTGTCCGCCCGCCTCGCCGGGTGGCTCGCTGGATCAGTCGCCCTGTTTTTGGCATCCGTCAGTGATGCCCAGACGGTCTATGCGCAAACACATCACGAAGTGGGTCAGGTTGATAACGCGGCTGCTCCGCCCAAACCCAATAGCTTCAGCGACGGTAAGGCAGAGAAAGCGAAGCCGAACCTGAGAGTCTACAAATACAACAAGGATGGCGTGGTCTCCTTCTCTGACCGGGCGCCGATGAGTACCCGCTACGAGGTCGTCACCTATAGCTGCTTCGCCTGTAACCCCGCCTCCAAGGTGGACTGGTACTCCATCAAACTCAATACCCACGCCTATACCTATCCCATCGACTCGGCGGCCCGCAAACATTCGGTGGACCCGGCTCTCGTCAGGGCAGTCATCCACGCAGAGTCGGCATTTCGTGAAAGCGTTATCTCGCGTAAAGGCGCTGTGGGTTTGATGCAGTTAATGCCGGCAACAGCGCGGGATATGGGGGTGAAGGACTCGTTATCGCCCACCCAGAATATCCATGGCGGGGTGAAATACCTGGCTTACCTGCTGAAACTCTACGGCGGCAATGTAACCCTCGCCTCGGCGGCCTACAACGCCGGCCCTGGCGCGGTGAAGCGTCATGACGGGATACCACCTTACGCCGAAACCGAAGCTTACGTTAAACGCGTGCGCATCCTGCACAAGCGTTACCAGGACGCCCTGGCGGAGGTCGATGTCGCCAAAGCCTCTCACCAGGCAAGTAATCTTTAACGCCCAAACACCACTCTTTTTTAAATTTAAACGCCAGCCTGCCTAAACTTTGCACAATCTTTGCCGCTATCCGGGTAATAACCCGTAGAGGAACTGCGCGAATGATTGTCACCCATGCCGCCATTGCTATGGCCAGCCGCCATCAGTACCAGGAAACCCATGAGGTTGAAGAGCGTCTGGTTATCCAACCCGCCGCAACCGATACCGCTACAGCCCCGCCGAATCCGCCGCCAGCCGTAAGTATTTCGCCCCATGGCTTTTCTCTTAACCTCCTGGCCTCCCAGGTGAACCGGCAAAGGCTCGACCTGAATACCGCCATGGATGCCCAATCGCGCGTCAACCTCCTGATCCTGAAGATGATGTTTGAAAAAGTGACGGGGCGTCCCTTGAACCTGATGGCCCCCAATGAGCTGAAGCAGGAGGCGCGGGGAGTTTCCTTGTCTCTGGGTACGACAACCCCACCACCCGCGCGCAGCACAAGTACCAGCCTGGTTTATGAGCGCCATGAAGTCTACCGGGAGTCCGAACGGCTGACATTCCAGGCAGCCGGGGTTATAGAAACCGCCGATGGCCGCCGTATCCATTTTGGCACCAGCCTGGGTATGTCACGCGAGTATTACGAAGCATCCAGTCTGGTTATTCGTCAAGGGCAGGTGGCCAGCATCGACCCGTTGGTACTTAATTTTGATGGCAAGGGTGCTGCCTTATCGCAAACCCGGTACGCCTTTGACCTGGACAGCGACGGTATTCAAGACCAGATTGCCATCCTCGGCCCCGGCAGCGGTTTTCTGGCACTGGATCGCAACGGCGATGGCATCATCAACGACGGCAGCGAACTCTTCGGCCCCACCTCCGGGCGCGGCTTTGATGAGTTGGCTGAATACGATGAAAACAATAACCAGTTCATTGATGAAGCCGACAGCATCTATTCCCGCCTGCGCATCTGGCTGATGAACGAGGACGGTTCCAGCCAGTTGGTCGGGTTGGGCGAGAAAGGCGTAGGGGCCATTTACCTCGGCCATGTCACCAGCCCGTTTCAATTAAGGGATCAACAAAACCGGTCATTGGGCGAGGTAGTCAACAGCGGTATTTATCTGACGGAGGCGGGGGAGGTTGGAGCGGTGCAGGAGATTAACCTGACGGTGTGACAATAAAGTTGTCATCTGAAGCTTGCACAAGGCGAGTTTGTCATCCGGGCTTTGGTTTCGAAACCTTCAAGTCAGGGACGACTTGAAGGAGCTACAGGGATGTATTCATGCGCTTTCGAAACCAAAGCCCGGATGACAAACGGATTAAAATCGCCAGCCTAATCAGTCAATTGAAAACTGTAAAAATAAACCCCTGCAAGCAAGGGTTTATAAATCGTTATCAAATTCTAATAGACATACACCGCGCCAGCCGAGGGTGCTGAATCATCGTTCTGATCCCCATTCACCCCGGTCGCGTTACTCGGGTCGCGATAGCCGCCGACGGCCATGGTGCCACCGTCTGTGCTGAGCCCCAGGCTGGCGCCAAAGCGATCACCGCCACGCGTATTGGATGGTTTCACATAGCTGGTTTGCGTCCAGGTGCCGGCATCTACACCAAACACATAGACGGCACCCGTATTGACGGTGGTGTTGTCAGCGCCGTCGCCGTTGATCCCCTTGGATGTGCCGGCTTCAATGATAGTGCTCACTGCCAGGCGGCTTCCATCGCCGGATAATTTCACCCGATGACCGAACTGGTCGCCGGTCTCGGCGTTGGATGCTTTGATATAGGCATTCTGGGTCCAGGTGGTGCCGTTGTGGGTGAATACATACACCGCACCGGATGCGAAAGCGCCACCTGAAGGGTAGGAGGGGTACAGCAGGTCGAGTTGCGCCAGCTCATAGTCAGCGGGGTCGCCATTGATACCCGTTGCACGGCTCAGGTCGCCGATCCCGCCCACGGCCAGGGTATTCCCATCCGCGGACAAATCCACACTGTGGCCGAATTGGAGAGCCCAGGATACATAGTCCGGTTTCAGGTAGGTGTCCTGTGTCCAGACGCTGTCCGCACGAGTAAACAGATACACGGCGCCGGCATTCAGGTATTGGGTGCCGGATACCGTGCCCACTGCATAATTAATATTCTGATCACCGTTCACGCCGGTTGCGCTGCTGTCTTCACCCGGTGCACCAACGGCCAGCTTGTTACCATCAGCGGACAGTGCCAGGCTCGCACCAAAGTTGTCACTGGCGCCCGCGTTGGAGGCTTTGATATAGCTTTGTTGCACCCAGGTACCCTCAGCGCGTGCAAATACATAGACCGCACCGGAGTTGGCGCCTCCAGGCGTTGAACTGGAGCTGGAGGAATTGCTGGTGCTGGACGAGGAACTGCTGGATGAGGAGCTGCTCGACGAAGAGCTGGAACTGGATGAAGTACTGTTTGGCGACGCGTTGGCGTTTTCACACCGGGCCGGATTGCTGCTGGAGCTGCTGAAGGTGGGAATGCCGGCAACAAAAGACGACTCGTTGACCGAGCCGACCGCCAGGGTATTGCCATCCGCCGACAGTGCCAAGCTGTAACCAAACTGATGGTTGGCGTTGGTGTTGAAAGGCTTCAGATAAGATTCCTGGGTCCAGGTAGTACCGCTGCGGGTAAAGATGTAGACCGCACCGACGTTGATCTGGCCATGCTTAACTTTATTTCCATCATCGGTGTCGATGTACTTGTAGTTCCCTTGGTCGCAATTAATCCCGGCGCCGCTACTGTCTTCGAATAAGGCAGTTACCGCCAGCGTATTACCATCATCAGACAGGGCCACGCGATAACCAAAACGGTCGTTCGGCAGGGTCAGGTCTTCATCATCATTCGGTTGTTCGGTATTGGAAGCCTTGATATAGGCCTGCTGTGTCCAGACACCGTCAGTCAGGGCAAATACATAGACCGCTCCGGAGGACTGGCTGGTGTTACTGGTCTGAGAGCCATTAATACCTGTGGCGTTGCTGTCTTCGGTCGGCGCGGTAACCACTAACGTCTGTCCATCAGCAGACATATCCAGGCTCCAGCCAAACCAATCACTGGTATCGGTATTAGACGCTTTAAAGTAACCGATAGCCCCCAGCATGGCGCCGGGTGTGGTGACGGTGGTGGAGTCGGTTTTGTTCGTGCAATCTTCGGACAAGCAGGCTTCAACATAATAGGTCGCGTTAGCCCAGTTGTGCAGGTGGACGCTAATGGTGTCGGTAGCACTGGTGGTGGTCAGGTCAGCACCGACCTGGACGAACCCGCTCGCCCCGTCCGCATTTTTGTATAGGCGATAGGAGAGGGCGCCGTCTACCGGTGTCCAGCTGAACGAAAGGGTCTTGGGTGAATCAGCCGAGACATTGATGTCGGGCCAGACGGCATTGGCGCTGGAACTGGACGAACTGCTGGAACTGGACAGGCTGGAAGAGCTGCTGCTGGGGTCGGGAAATACATCGTCTTTTTTATCGCTGCCACCGCAGGCGGTCATGACCAATACGCTGGTCAACATGGAAAAAACAAGGGCGCTACGGTTAAGCAAGCGCTGGATTCTATCTGTATTCATGCAGCCTGTTCCTGATAAAAAAACCTAGCCGGCGATTCTGTGTGTCATGGGGCGCGGTGTCAATCCAAACGCACAGATATCTGCCGGAGAGGTTAGGTTGGTAGTGTGGTGCGGTCTGGCGCGCGAATTAGGACTCCCTCAGCATGCAATTGGTTCAGGAATTCGGACGGGGGCCGTCGGATACGGGGTCTGGCGATGTCGGTGATATAGCGGTGCACCGCGGCGCCGGTGCAGGATCGCAGCGTTTTCCCCTGCTTTGTCGCACAATTTTTTACAAATCCCCGGTTTTTTAAACGGAAAGGCTCACGGATGTGGCGATGGTGTCGATTACTTCTCAAACGCTTCGTCTAAATGTTGCTCAATAGGTGAAGATTTTAACGCCATTCATGCTATCATCCGCCGCACATTTTCCCTGTCACTGCAACTCATAACATAAGAAGGATGCAGGAGAGGGTTTACCGGGTGGTTCTCAGGAAAATTTATGACGACCGTTAGCGACTTGATGACCTCAGTGGGTTCCTCTGCCAGGGAAGACGACCTGCTGGTGGATGTTGTCGCCACCATGCGCGCCAACAACCATTCCTGCGCGGTTATCACGGCTGATGGGTTGGTTAAGGGAATCCTGACAGAGCGCGACCTGGTGACGGCTTATTCGCGCGCCTTGCAAACCGGGGTAATCGACAGCTGGACAGTGTCCGCGATCATGACGCCCGATCCGGTCTGCGTCAGGCAGGACGCCAGCCTCTTCGACGCCCTCCGGCTTGCCCGCGCACATCATGTGCGCCATCTGCCGGTCATCGATCACCAGGGTTATCTGGTGGGTATGGTCACCCACACTGACATGATTAACCTCTATGTCGACATTCTGGAGCAACAATCGGTATTAATGGACGCCAATACCGAGTTGCGTGCCCAGTCCCGGGAAGATCCGCTGCTGCGTATCGGCAACCGTCGTGCGATGCAAACGGATATGGCGAAAGTCTCAGCCACAGCGCAACGAACCCGCCAGGCCTATGCCATCGCCCTGCTGGATCTCGATTATTTCAAGCCCTTCAACGATCACTATGGCCATGTCGAGGGCGATCATGCCTTGCAAGCGGTGGTGTCCGCGATAAAAAACACCATGCGTCAGGGCGACACCCTCTACCGCTATGGTGGTGAAGAATTGTTGATGTTATTGCCGGGCTCGGATATTCGCGACGCCAGCCATGCCGCCGAACGTGCGCGGCTGGCCGTCCAACAGCTCGCCCTGACCCACGACCACAGCCCCTACGGGATATTGACCCTGAGTGGTGGTATCGCCAGCACGCGCGCCAGCCTTGCCGACGACTTGATTGCCCAGGCAGACAAGGCCCTTTACCGCGCCAAGGCGGAAGGGCGCAACCGGATTTGCGGCGCGGTTGACCTGGCTTCCGGGGTGTCGGTGGATACCCTGGGGTCGCGGTGAAAAAATCTGCTTTTGATGCCAGCGCAAGTTAGCGAGGCGCGGTGCGGCGGTCTATGCTTGAACCATGTGAGAGAAGATCCTGTCTGCGCTGACCCCCGATGCAATTCGCACAGGACATAACGACACCCCTCAAGAGGTCCTGGTGTGGCGACACGTTTCCTGACTTGGTTTGATTATCCGCGCGATTCCGCTTTGCTGCTTTTTGGCACCTACGACCCATATCTTGTCGTGCTCTCCGTCTTGCTGTCTGTCTTTGCGGCAAGCATGGCATTGCAGATGGCCGGCCAGGCGCGCCACAGTCATCACCGTCCGACCCGTATCCTGATTCTGTTGACCGGTAGCCTGGCCCTGGGTGGCGGTGTCTGGGCCATGCATTTTGTCGGCATGTTGTCATTTGCGCTGTGTGCCAACGTGCGTTACGACCGCATCCTGACGCTGGTGTCGTTTCTTCCGGGATTCTTTGCGTCAGGTATTGCGCTACACCTTCTGAGCCACACGCAGATCAGGCCACGCCAGTTGGTCATTGGCGGCACCCTGGTGGGATGCGGCATCGGCGCGATGCATTACACCGGGATGGCCGCGATGGAGATGGCGCCGTTACTGCGCTTTGACCCGCTGATGTTTGTTGTGTCGTTAGGGGTGGCGGTGGTGCTGGCGATCCTCGGCTTCTGGGTACGCTTTCGCGTGCGCTGGCAAAGCGAACTTGCCTCGGTATTGCTCGGCGGTTGCGTCCTGGGCCTGGCGATCAACGCTATGCATTACACCGGCATGGCAGCAGCGCGTTTTGTGGGCGTGGCCGATCTGGCGGAAAACGACCTCACCCATGACGCCACCTTTATTGCACTCACCATCAGTGCGCTCACTATTGCGCTGACGCTGCTCGTGCTGGTAGTGAATGGCTTGCTGCGCTATCGCGAGTTGTTTCGTCGCCTGCGATATCAGCAGCTACAGCACAAAACCATCTTTGAAACTGCCATGGAGAGCTTGATTCTGTTTGATAGCGAAGGCGTGGTTCGCGATATCAATCCGGCGGCGGAGCGGTTGTTCGGCTGGCGAGTAAAAGAGATTCAGGGGAAAGCGATTACCCAATTGCTACCTAGCTTGCATGAGCAGGACTATACGCGCGGCAAGGATGTCGTGGGGTTGCATAAAAGCGGACGCTCCATGCCGGTATACCTCGCCGTGAGCAAAGCGCAGATGCCTGAGAACACATTTTATGTGGCGGTTGTCGGTGATATCGCGGAGCGTAAAAAATTTGAAACAGCGTTGCGTGAAAGCGAAGAAAAATTCCGTTCGTTGGTCGGCAACCTGCCCGGTATTTCTTATCGCTGTTTACCCGACAAAGAGTGGACCATGTTGTATATCAGTGATGCGGTAGAAAGGTTTACCGGTTATCCGGCCAAAGAATTTACACGGCCGGGCGGCATTACCTTCAGCGATATTGTGCATCCGGATGATCGGGAACGGATCGGCTTACACATCCTCAACAGCGACAAAATTTTTGAAGTGGAATACCGCATCATCCACAAAGATGGCCGGATTCGCTGGGTATGGGAAAACGGTAGCCTGATCACCAATGACGTGGGCGAAATTGTGTGGCTCGACGGGGTGATCCTGGATATTTCCCTGCGCTACGAGATGGAGCAGGTCTTGCGCCTCGAAAAAATAAAAGCCGAGCAGGCAGTGGCAGTGAAGACAGAATTCCTGGCGAATATGAGTCACGAAATTCGCACTCCGATGAACGCGATCATCGGTTTTATCGATATCCTTTTACAAACTCCGCTGAGTGAAGAGCAAAAACAATATCTCGATACCATCCATCACGCTTCCGGCTCGTTACTGCATTTGCTTAACAACGTGCTGGATACCGCCAAGCTGGAGCGCGGTGTGGTTGAGCTGGAAGAGGTTAATTTTTCGTTAACCGAACTGCTTTATCAGGTGCTGGCTACTTTTAAGGTCAATGCAGAACAAAAAGGTCTGGCGTTGCGCCTGGAATATGCATCTGGCATGGGCGAATTTTTTCGCGGCGATGAACAGCGCCTGCGTCAGGTGTTGGTCAACCTGATCGGTAACGCGGTGAAATTTACCGAGCGCGGGGAAGTGGTGGTGAATGTGTCCGCAGACGAAGGCTTTATTGGTTTTTCCATCCGCGACAGCGGTATTGGCATCGCGGCTGATCGGCTGCAACACATCTTTGAACCCTTCACACAAGCGGATGCTTCCATGACCCGCCGCTTTGGCGGCTCGGGGTTGGGCACCACCATCAGCAAGCAGTTAATTGAATTAATGGGCGGCACCATCAGCGTTACCAGTGAATTGGGTAAAGGCTCGGTCTTCAGCTTTCGCATCCCGTTGTTGCAGGGAGAAATCCATACGCGCTTGCCGGATCGTCAATTGCTGGCGTTACCGCCGTTGCGCATTCTGGTGGTCGATGATGTCATGCCCAATGTGCAGTTACTGGACATTCTGTTGCGCAAAGGCGGGCATGAGGTCACTGCTGTGATGGACGGTGCAGAGGCGCTGGCCGTATTCCAGCAACGTACCTTTGATGTGGTATTGATGGACGTGCAAATGCCGGTGATGGACGGCCTGGAGTCCAGCCGTTTGATGCGTCGCCACGAACAGGCGAATCAATTAAAACCCACACCGATTATCGCGTTGACCGCCAGCGTGCTGGACGCCGACAAACTGGCCGCGCGCGAGGCGGGAATGGACGGTTTTGCCACTAAACCGATCAACCTGTTTGAGTTGCAATCGGAGATGGCGCGCTTGCTTGGCCTGGCGGTGCAACCGCAAGTTTGTTCATCGTCGAGCCCGGTGTCGACACCGGTGCCCATTTCACTCAGCGCTGGCCTGGCCCTGTGGCAAAGCGAAACATTCTATTACAGCGCGCTGCGTCAATTTATCGCCGAGAATCGCGCACTGGTGGAAAATCTTGAAGCGGCACTGAAGCTGCAAGATGTGTCGGCGGTTACCCAGCTCTTGCATCGGGCGCGCGGTGCGGCAGTGAATCTTGCACTGCCGGCCCTGGCAGACGTGCTCAAGCACATTGCACAACTACCCGTAGAACAACTCCGGGGTGATATCTGGCTCAAACAGCGCAACGAGTTGCAAAAGGTATTTGATCAGTTGGTTACCGCCGTCAATGCGCTGCCACAATTACGTGAAACGGTTGCACCGCCGTTATTAATTGATCCTGCACAAAGTGCTTTGGCAATTACCCGATTAAAAACAGCGTTAGGCCGAGGTGAGCTGGATGAAGCATCCCTGCGATTGATCAAGCAGGCTTTTCGTGCAGAGGCACACCAAATTGTTATCGGTCGAATCCAGCAGGCCATGATGGATTTTGAATTTTCAGCCGCCTTGCGTCACCTGGACACATTACAACAACAGCTAGCCGATGCCTGACATCAACAATAATCAATAATGAATAGCGTGGGAGTCACAGTATGACCACAGACTTCAGCATCACCATTCTGGTGGTGGACGATGAGGCAACCAACCTGAATGTGTTGCGCCAGATCCTCAAACAACACTACCGTTTGCTGTTCGCGAAATCGCCGGAAGATGCATTGGAGCTGGCTGATGCCGAGCGGCCTGATCTGATCCTGCTCGATGTGATGATGCCGGAGATGAACGGTTATCAGGTATGTGAAAAATTAAAACACAATGTGCGCACCCAACATATCCCGGTGATTTTTGTGAGTGCGTTAAGCGATGCCGCCGAAGAAGCCCAGGGCTTTGCCGTCGGCGGAGTGGATTACATTACCAAGCCGGTAAGTGGTGCCATTGTGCGTGCACGGGTAGCGACGCATTTGTCCCTGGTGCGTGTGGATGAATTAAAGAAAACACGTCTGGAAATTGTGCAACGTCTTGGTTTGGCCGCTGAATATAAAGACAACGAAACCGGCCTCCACGTTATTCGCATGAGCCATTATTCCCACATCATTGCCCGCGCTGCCGGCTTTGATGAAACCACGGCAGAAGATTTGTTGCACGCGGCCCCCATGCACGACATCGGCAAGATCGGCATTCCCGATAGTATCTTGCAAAAGCCCGGCAAATTAACACCGGACGAGTGGGCAGTCATGCGTGAACATCCGGTGATTGGCGCGCGCATTATCGGTGTGCATCCCGCCGGTTTATTGCATATGGCCCACGACATCGCCTTGACGCATCACGAGCGCTGGGACGGCAGTGGGTATCCGCGCGGTTTGCAAGGCGAGGACATTCCAATGGTGGGACGTATTGTGGCGGTGGCGGATGTCTTTGATGCCCTTACTACTCAGCGGCCCTACAAAAAAGCCTGGCCGCTGAATGAAGCCATTGCGTATATCCGCGAACAGCGCGGCAAACATTTTGATCCGCAACTGGTTGAATTATTTCTTGAACAGTTGCCGGCGATACTGGAGGTTAAGGAGCGCTGGGCCGAAAAAATATAAACAACAATTACGCCGGCCCGGGCTACAGGGTTTTCAAAAATTCAACCAAGGCTATGCGCTTCTCTTCGCTGATGGGCGGCAGTGTACGCATCACCAGTTTGCCGGCGTCATCCCTGACCAATTG
>DATJLH010000197.1:0-4704 GCA_035490615.1 Cellvibrio sp. | reverse complement strand
CCTGTCCGGTTTTGTTCGTCCCTCGCAAAGACTCCTGTATGTGCTGCTGCTGGCTGTGGTCACCGCTCTGGCGGGCCACTACCTGGGGGTGGTTGTCTGGTCGGTGGATGTTGTGCTCGATCCGGATAAATTCCGTAACCTTCTGGTCATCGGGTGCATCTGGTGGGCAGTGGCACTGTTGTTTGTGCAGGGCTTCCCCTCCAGTGCGATCCTGTGGCGCCATTCGCTCTTGCGTGGGGTGATGGGGTTGTGCGTATTAGTGCCTGCCTGGGCGGCATTCACCTACGTCCGTGCCCAAGAGCATGGCGCCTTGCTGGTTTTGCTGATTGTGGCGGTGGTGGCTTGTGCTGATATCGGGGGCTACTTCACCGGTCGGCGCTGGGGTAAACGCAAGCTTGCACCAGCGGTCAGTCCCGGCAAAACCTGGGAAGGATTCCTGGGCGGCGTATGTTTTAATTTCCTGCTATCCATCGTGGTTTGGGTATTTGTCGGTGGAAATTACGTTCTGTTACTGGCCATTATCCTGCCGACAAGTCTGGTGTCTGTCCTGGGTGATCTATTCGAAAGCATGCTGAAACGCCAGCGTGGCATCAAGGACAGCAGCGCTTTGTTGCCTGGTCATGGCGGGGTCCTGGATCGGGTAGACAGTTTAACTGCCGCCGCACCGGTCTTTGCGTTGGCTTTGCTCAGTACAGGTTGGCCGGGGTAAGCCATGCAACAGGTCACGGTTCTGGGGGCCACCGGCTCCATAGGTATCAGCACGCTGGATGTACTGTCGCGCCACCCCGAGCGCTACGGCATCTTTGCCTTAACCGCCGACCGCCAATGGCAGTTGCTGGCGAGTCAGTGTATCCAGCATCAACCGCGTTATGCCGTGCTGCGGGATCCTGTTGCGGCCCTGGAGCTCGAAAATGCCTTGTCCCGGCAAGGGTGTGCGACAGAAGTTCTGCAAGGGGCTGATGCCTTCGCTGAGGTAGCGGCTCACGCCGAAGTCGATACAGTGATGGCAGCTATCGTCGGTGCGGCCGGGTTGTTACCTACGCTTGCGGCGGTCAAGGCCGGTAAAAAAGTCCTTTTGGCTAATAAAGAGGCCCTGGTGATGGCGGGGGGGTTATTTACCCGCGCCGTTGCCGAGCACGGCGCCACACTCCTGCCCATCGACAGTGAACACAACGCGATATTCCAATGCTTGCCGAACCATCGTTCGGACTATTTGCAGCAGGGGCTGGCGAGCAGTGGCGTACGCAAAATTTTATTGACGGCGTCGGGCGGCCCCTTTCGTGAGACGCCCCTGGAGCAATTGCGGGATGTCACGCCGGAACAGGCTTGTGCGCACCCGAATTGGAGTATGGGACAAAAAATATCAGTCGACTCTGCCACTATGCTGAACAAAGGGCTTGAGTTGATTGAGGCCTGTTGGCTCTTTAGTACGTCTCCGGCGCAGATTGAGGTGGTGATCCATCCCCAAAGTGTGATTCATTCGTTGGTTGAGTACATCGACGGCTCGGTGCTGGCGCAGCTGGGCAACCCGGACATGCGTACCCCTATCGCCCATGCCCTGGCATGGCCGGAGCGTATTGAATCCGGCGTGGCCAGTCTTGATTTGTTCGCCACAGCGCGGCTGGATTTCTCTGTTCCCGATTACGAACGTTTTCCCTGCTTGCGTCTGGCGCAGGAAGCCGCTACAACTGGCGCCACGGCGCCGGCCGTCCTGAATGCAGCGAATGAGGTGGCGGTAGCGGCCTTTTTGCAGCGACGCCTGCGTTTTGATCAGATTTCCCAAGTGATAGAAAGTGTATTAATGCGTCTTCCCATCACTGAACCAGCGTCATTGGACGTTGTCCAAAACGCCGATTCCGAAGCCAGAGCCATGGCAATGTCGGTTATCGGCTCACTCTAACGAGGTTGTCTGTGGCAGTAGCGCAAATGATTTTATGGTTCCTGGTCGCGATCATCGTGCTGGTTACCGTCCACGAATTTGGTCACTTTTATGTGGCTCGGCGCTGTGGCGTCAAGGTGCTGCGCTTTTCGATTGGCTTCGGCAGTGTGCTGTGGCGCTGGCACGATAAACAGGGTACTGAATACGCTATCTCCGCTGTTCCCCTGGGTGGTTACGTCAAGATGCTGGATGAGCGCGAAGGCGAAGTTCCTCCCGACGAGTTGCATCGCAGTTTTAATCGCAAAAGTGTCTGGCAACGAATGGCTATTGTGGTTGCCGGGCCGGTGGCCAATTTTATCCTCGCCATTTTATTGTTCTGGGCTCTGGTTATCCCTGGGGTCAGGGATCTTGCGCCGGTCATCGGGTCCGTTGAGCCGGACTCTCTGGCCGCCCACGCCGGTCTGGAGGCGGGGCAGGAGATCCTGTCGATTGATGGTGAACCTACCCCGACCCGCCAGGCTGTCTATCAACAGCTGCTGCGGCGTCTCGGTGAGACCGGCGTGATGTATGTATCGCTGAGCTACCCGGATTCTTCGTTGCGTTATCAGTCCGAAGTAGTTTTGGACGATTGGTTAAAAGGTGTTGAAGAGCCTGATCCATTGCAGGGCTTGGGGTTGAGCTTTTTTACCCCCGGCGTGGATACCCTGGCTGCAGCCATTACCCCTGGCAGCCCAGCCGATCTGGCGGGTATGAAGGTTGGCGATAAGGTGCTCGCAGCAGATGGAGAGGCGATGACGTCGGGTACTGACTGGATTGAATATGTCAAACAGCGACCTGGCCAGCCGATTGAGATGTTGATTGAGCGTGACGGCCTAGAGACACGTTTACAGGTGACCCCTGAAGCGATTACCGAGGATGGTACAACCATCGGTCGCGTCGGTGTGGCCTTGCAGTTAAAGCCTTGGCCCGATGACATGATCCGCCAAAACCACTACTCCATCGGGGGAGCTTTTGTCGCGGGTGTAGAACGGACCTGGGAAACCTCCGGATTTGTCCTCCTGTCCGTAAAAAAATTATTGCTTGGAGAAATTTCCACGAAAAACTTGAGCGGGCCGATCAGCATTGCTAAGGTGGCGGGCTCTTCGGCGGAGAGTGGTGTGGAAAGCTTCATCGCCTTCCTGGCGTTACTCAGTATCTTTCTGGGAGTTTTTAATCTCTTGCCCATTCCGGTATTGGATGGTGGGCATCTGCTGTATTACCTGATTGAGGCAATAAAAGGCAGCCCGGTATCAGAAAAAGTACAACTGGCTGGCTATCAGGTGGGCTTATTTCTGGTGATCGGATTGAGTGTACTGGCTCTATATAACGACATTATGCGGCTGTAAACCTGCAGCCCGATTGCCACTTCTTACTGACCAAACTAGAACCGATGATATGAAGCGAGTTTCGATGCGATTTTTCTGTTGCTTGATAGTGTTGATGATGTCATTCGCCGCACAGGCACAAAGTTTTCGGGTGAGTGATATTCGCGTCGAAGGCTTACAACGGGTTTCCGCCGGAACGGTATTCAGCGCGCTGCCGATTCGCGTCGGTGATGTCGTTACCCAAACGGATATCCAGAACGCAACACGGGAACTCTTTAAAGTAGGCTACTTTGCCGATGTCTCCATGGGGCGTGACGGGGATGTCCTGGTTCTGGTTATCAAGGAACGCCCGGCGATTAATGCGATTGAAATTGAAGGCAACAAGGTCATCAAGACCGAAAGCCTGATGGACAGTCTGAAAGAAAATAATCTCTCCGAAGGGCAAATTTTCCAACGCGCAACCCTTGAAGGCATCAGTCAGGCACTACAACGTGAATATATTGCGCAAGGTCGCTACGGCGCCAGCGTCGATGTGGAAGTTGAAGATCTGCCGCGCAATCAGGTAAAGGTCAAGATTAATATCACCGAGGGCGCGGTCGCGCGCATCAAGCAAATCAATATTGTCGGCAACGATGCCTTTAGTGATGAAGAGTTGATCGATCTGTTTGAATTAAAATCGACCGGGCTCTTTTCCTGGATCAGTGGCAACGACAAGTACTCCCGTGAAAAATTGAAGGGTGACCTGGAGCGGGTCGAATCCTATTACCTGGATCGCGGTTATCTGAATTTTAAAATCGATTCAACGCAAGTATCCCTGAGTCCTGATAAATCAAAAATCTTTATCACGGCGAACGTCAGTGAAGGTGATATCTACAAAGTTAATGGCGTTGATCTCGCTGGTGATCCGGCAATTGATGAGGCGATTGTGCGCCGCATGATTCTGGTTCGTGAAGGCCAAACCTTTTCGCAAATCCTGATGACCACCTCAGCAGAGTACATTACCCAGCGCTTGGGTAATGAAGGTTATACCTTTGCCAAGGTTGAAGGGTTGCCAGAGCGTAATGATGAAGATAAAACCGTTAAAGTGACGTTCTTCATCGAGCCGGGCAAGCGCGCTTATGTCAATCGCATCAATTTCCGTGGCAATACCAAGACCATTGATGAAGTCTTGCGCCGTGAAATGCGGCAGATGGAAGGTGGCTCTGCGTCGACGGCACAAATCGAACATTCCAAGGTCCGTCTGGAGCGTCTGGGTTTCTTTAAAGAAGTGAAGGTTGATACGGTCGAAGTGCCTGGCACCTCGGATCAAGTGGATGTGGATTTCACGGTTGAAGAGCAGCCCTCCGGCAGCATGGGTCTGCAAGTAGGTTATGCGCAATATTCAGGCTTGTTATTTTCCGCCAGCATCCAACAAAACAACTGGTTTGGCAGCGGCAAGCAAGTGGGTTTCAGTTTCTCCCA
>DATJLH010000196.1:0-9324 GCA_035490615.1 Cellvibrio sp. | reverse complement strand
AGCGAGGGAGGGTGAGGATTTTTACACGGTAGATTACCCGATTCCGCGTGCGTTGGTGGCCTCGGCGCCTGATGGCAAGTTAGTCGTGAAATTTGCAGCGAAGAAAGAGTCTATTGCCGGTGGTATTTATTATGTGCGGTTGTTGCGGGGCGGGCGTGGGGACTAATTTTTTTTAAATAAAATTGGTTGCTGCAGTTTCGCTGGTGATTGTTTGTCGGATTATGCCTTGCGGCTAATCCGACCTACGGGGAAGAATAGGTAGGTCGAATTAGACGCGTAGCGTTGTAATCCGACAGCACCACGCACTACTTGATCAATTTACTCTGATAGCGATCCAGATCTTTCGAATCTACCACTGGCCATCCATCTTTATCCCATGTCATCTCAAGGATCTTAATCTTTTGTAGATAGTCATCCGCCGTTTCGTAAGCGTGCAATACCAGATAATCTTTTTTGCCAAAGGTGTAAGCGCTGTTGTGCCCCAGGGCAATCCAGTTTTTATTGCCCGCGATCACCAATGAACCGCCACCACGATTCATATCCACACCGTCTTTATCCAGATAGGGCCCGCGAATGTCTTTCGCGCGGCCAACCACAACTTTGTAATCGCTGTCTTTACCGCGACAACATTTATCCCAGGACGCAAACAAATAATAGTAATCGCCCTTGCGAAAAATAAACGGCGCTTCGATGGCGGCAGAACCGGCGCTGGCATCGTCTTCCAACAGGGAACGCTCGCGCTTGGCGATGGTGTGCCATTCCTGGGGCTCAGCCAGTTTTGTCAGGTTCTGGTCCAGTTTTACCAACTTCAATCCACCCCAAAATGAACCAAAACTCATCCAGGGCGTGCCTTCGTGATCGATAATCACAGCCGGGTCAATCGCATTCCACATATCGCGATGAGGCACTGACTGCAACACAATACCCTGATCTTCCCAGCCGTAATCCGGTGAGGATGTGTCGAGGGTTTTGGTCACGGTCACACCCATAGCCGAGGTATTTTTGCCGAAGGCGGATACGGAATAGTACAGATAAAATTTGCCGTTATGCTGCACGATATCCGGTGCCCACAGGTGGCCATTAAAGCTGGGAGACACCTGTTTGGCCCAGGCAGGTTCGGTGGCAAAGGCGCGTCCGGCGAGCTTCCAGTTCTTCATATCCCTGGAGCTGTAAAAGGTAATGCCGGGGCCGGTGCTGAACAGGTAATAGGTATTGCCTTCTTTCGTCATGACCGGGTCATGGACATCCACCTGGCGGGCGAAGGACAGGCAGCTGATTAACAGGCCGCCCAGCAGGACCAGGGACGGAAGGGCTACGCGGACAGGGGCAGGGGAAAGACGCATGGATAGCTCCAGATGTGGTTATTTACATTTCTATGCAGTGTTATCGAAGGCTGCTACGGCCCATTCGGTCATTATTGTATTATAATATTCCAAGTTAAGATAAAAATAACACCGCCTTTCTGCGGAGAGGCCAACCGGAGCTTTAGGTTTTATGAAAATCCCTGTCTATTTATCGACATTTCTATTCATTCTGATTTCCGGTTGCGCCCAGATGCCACCGGAAGATACAACGCCTGCCGCCGTCGATACAGCGGTTTCCTCACCCTTGATTCCCCAGCGGGCTGATCCCTGGGTGTACCGCCATGACAACGGTCACTATTTTTTTATTGCGACCTCGCCGGCCTTCGACCAACTGGAAATGCGCCAGGCAAACACCCTGCGCGGCCTGGCGGATGCTGAACCCAAGGTGGTGTGGCGTAAACATCCCACGGGTGAAATGGGCGCGAATATTTGGGCACCGGAATTACACCGTATCGATGGGGTCTGGTACATCTATTTTGCGGCGGGTGAGGCAGAGCAACCCTGGTTGATCCGCATGTATGTGTTGGCCAATACGTCGGCGAATCCGCTGGAGGGGGAATGGCAGGAATTGGGGCGTATCAAAACGCAACGCGATTCGTTTTCCCTTGACGCTACGCATTTTGAACACCGCGGCAAACGGTATCTGTTGTGGGCGCAAAAAGATCCTGAAGAAAAATTAAATTCAGCGCTTTACATCGCACAGATGAAAAGTCCCACGGAGTTGCATGAACCCGAAATCATGCTAACCCAACCGGAACTGCCCTGGGAAACAATCGGCTACAAAGTGAATGAAGGTGCGGCAGTATTAATCCGGCATGGAAAAATTTTCGTGAGTTATTCAGCCAGTGCAACAGATCACAATTATGCAATGGGTTTGTTGTGGGCTGATGCGGATGCCGATCTGCTTGATCCGGCGTCCTGGCATAAATCGCCGCACCCGGTATTTTTCACCAACGAATCCCTGAAACGTTTCGGCCCCGGCCACAACAGTTTTACTCTGGCGGAAGATGGGAAGACGGATGTGATGATCTATCACGCACGGGATTATCGCGAGCTAAAAGGCACGCCGCTCACTGATCCTAATCGTCACACCTACATGCGGCGTTTGTTGTGGAAGGATGGTATGCCAGATTTCGGGCAGGACATGAGTGACGCCGATACCTGGCGCGAGCAATAAACCCGGGCAACCATGAATGCCCGTGTTGTAAAAGGCGCTTCCGTTGCGGCGCCTTTTTTTTGTAGTCAATAAAACCCATAGTCAGTAGAATGCGTCCCTCCCTGATGCTATCCGGAAATATTGTATGTCGAAGCCCACTATCGCCTCCTCGCCGTTTGGTACAACACCTGCCGGTGAAGCCATTACTCTGTACACCATGACCAATGCCACCGGCATGGAGATTGGCATCATCAATTTCGGTGGCGTTATTACCAGCATCAAAACGGCAGATCGCGCCGGGCACCTTGCGGATGTCGCCCTGGGTTTTGATGAGTTGGAACCTTACCTGCAAGCCTCGCCGTATTTCGGCGCCCTGATCGGTCGCTTTGGTAACCGGCTGGCGAAAGGGCGGTTCGAGTTGGATGGCAAAACCTATCAGCTGGCGACCAATAATGGCGAAAACCATTTGCACGGTGGCGTCACGGGTTTTGACAAGGTGGTGTGGCAGGCCGCGCCGTTTTCAGCGGACACGCAGGTAGGTGTGAAATTATTTTATTTAAGCCGCGATGGCGACCAGGGCTACCCTGGAAACCTGTCAGTAACAGTGACTTATACCTTAACGAACGACAATGAAATCCTCGTGGATTATCACGCGACCACCGACCAGGCAACGCCGATTAATTTAACCCAGCACAGTTATTTTAACCTTGCGGGGCAGGGCGATATTTTGCAGCATGAGTTGATGATCAACGCGGATGCCTTTACGCCGATTGACGACACGCAAATTCCTTTAGGCGAGTCACGCCCGGTAGCCGGCACGCCGTTTGATTTCAGGGCGGCCAAAAAGATCGGTGCGGATATCAATCAGGCGGATGAACAATTGTGTTGCGGCTTGGGTTACGACCATAATTTTGTGTTGAACAAAGCCGCCCCCAACACCTTAACGCTCGCCGCGCGCGCGATGGAAAATACCACGGGCCGTGTGCTGGAGGTTTATACCGAAGAACCGGGTGTGCAATTTTATTCGGGTAATTTTTTGGACGGCAGTTTGCGTGGTAAAGGTAAAACCTATGCGTATCGCAGTGGCTTTTGTCTTGAGCCGCAGCATTTTCCGGATTCACCCAATCAGCCCGGTTTTCCGTCGACAATTTTGCGGCCGGGTGAAGTTTATAGCAGCCGAACCGTGTTTAAATTTTTGGTGCAATAGCTTTTTTGCGAAAGCGTTGTCGGATTACGCTGCGCTAATCCGACCTACTTGAAATACCGCATCCGTAGGTCGGATTAGCCGCAAGGCGTAATCCGACACTGGCTCTGATTTCACCGCGATACATCCCCAATGCCTCATAACCATTCCCCCTGTTCTTTTCCTCCCATTATTAAAAATCGTTCCCTCCGCCAACTGGCTCCCACCCACTAAACTCGTTAAAATCTCCAAGTCTTCATATTGTAAGACAATATTATCAATAATAACGCTAATAAAGGTGAATCTATGTCTGCACAACCTCTTGCTCGGGGCCTCACGCTCCTGCGCACCTTGCCTGTTATCTGTTTATTGCTGCTCAGTGGCGCTGTGTCGGCGCTGGAGCTGACCGGCCTGAAGAATTCCCACGACCCGGCCACGATCATCAAGGATGGCGATACCTACTTCCATTTCACCACCGGTAACGGTATCTGGTATTCCACATCCACCAACCTGGTTCACTGGACTGCCGGGCCCGCCACCGTGTTTGGCAGCGGCTGGCCCTCCTGGATCAACAATGCCGTCCCCGGTTTTGCCGGGCATTTCTGGGCGCCGGACATCATCCAGATGAACGGTTACTACTATCTTTACTACTCGGTCTCGACCTTCGGTTCCTCCACCTCGGCCATTGGCGTGGTGCGGACGGCGTCCCTGAAAAACCCCAGCTGGCAGGATTTGGGTGTGGTGGTGCAATCCTACGGCGGTTCCAGTGAGATCAATGCCATTGACCCGGCGCTGTTCCGCGATCACGACGGGCGGGTGTATATGTCTTACGGTTCGTTCTTTGGCGGGTTGGGTGTGGCGGAGATCAACCAGAGCACCGGCAAGTTGCTCGGCAGCGTAAATCATATCTACGGCGGCAATCACCAGAGCATTGAAGCCCCCTACATCACCCGCAATGGCGATTATTACTACCTGTTTATGAATCGCGGCAGCTGCTGCCAGGGTTCCAACAGCAGCTATTACATTACGGTGGCGCGCGCCAGCAACGTGTTTGGTCCCTACACTGGCGAGCGCACCGTGCTGGGTAACCAGAGCGGCAAATACAAAGGGCCGGGCCACATTGGCGTGCTTAAGCAGGATGGTTGCAACTATGTATCCACCCACTACTACGACCTGGACGACAACGGCAACGCCAAGCTGGATATCCTGCGCATGACCTACTCCGGCGGTTGGCCCAGCCTGACGCGTAACTTCAGCTCGATCACCAGTTGTGGTGGTGTCAGCGATGGCGTGTACAGTTTCATCGCGCGTCATAGCAATCGCGCACTGGCGGTGGACAATGCCTCTACCGCCAACGGCGCTAACATCGAGCAATACGGTTATTCCGGTGCGAAAAACCAGCAGTGGTATGTAATCAGCCAGGGCACCGGCTACTACAGCCTGATCAACGTCAACAGCCTGAAAAGTGTGGACGTATGGGAAGTATCCACGGCGCCCGGTGCCAATATTGCGCAGTGGGATTACTGGGGCGGCGCCGGCCAAAAATGGAGCCTGACCAACAACGGTGGCTACTATGTGCTGACGTCACAGCTGAGCGGCCTGGCGTTGGACGTGGTGAATTTCAGTACTGCCAACGACGCCAACGTGATCCAGTGGAATGTCACCAATGGCACCAATCAGCAGTGGTCCATGACCCGCCGCTGAGTCTCCCCCAGCACCTTGCCCGCTTCGGTGGGCAAGGTCCGCACTTCATCCCTCAACACAAATTTACCCGCGAAACACTGGCTTCCCTTGTTCATCCGCTATAGAATTTAAATATTATATTATAAATTTGTAGGCCGATTCGGCCCGTCGCCTGTCAGTCCACAGTCCACAATAAAAAGGAAAAGCGGATGAAAATCTTGATCGTCAGTGTGTTGATGTTATGCCTTTGGGGTTGTAACGGCCCGTCACCTGTCTCATTGGGCAGCCCCGATAATCGGATTCGGGTAGAGATCACCCTTGATAGCGAATCTGCGCCCCGGTATGCGATCACCTATCAAGGTAAACCGGCGCTACAGGATTCCCGATTGGGTATTGCGCTCAACGACGCGGACTTTACCCGCGGCCTCACCCTGAAACAGGCATCGACCGTTAAAACCATCAACGACAACTACGAGTTGTGGACCGGCAAGCAACGCCAGGTCAATTACATCGCTCATGAACAGACACTGACCTTTGCCAACGCCGAAGGGCGCGAGATGAAGATTATTTTCCGCGTGTCTGACGATGGTGTGGCATTTCGTTACGCCTTCCCCGGAGAATCGGCCGATGTAAAACAAGTGTTGCGCGAAACCACCAGCTTTACCTTGCCGAAGGATTCGCTGGGCTGGTTGCAACCGATGTCCGTCGCGCAAACCGGCTGGATGAATACCAACCCATCCTATGAAGAGCATTACCAGATGGCGATACCGGCAGGTACCGCCGCGCCCACCGAAGCCGGCTGGGTGTTCCCCGCATTATTTAACACCGGTGATGCCTGGCTGCTGATTACCGAAGCCGACATGGATGGCCGCTTTCACGCATCGCGTTTACAACAACAGGCAGAGCAGGGCGAATACCGCATCGGTGTGCCCATGGCACCGGAAGTCTTTACCGGCGGTGCACTGCTTGCACAATCCACACTGCCTTTTGCATCACCCTGGCGCATCATCACAGTGGGTTCGTTGGCCACTATCATTGAATCGACTCTGGGCACGGATCTCGCCGCACCCGCCATTGACATGGATACCACGTTTATCAAGCCGGGCATCGCGTCCTGGAGTTGGGGTTTGTTAAAAGATGACGCCACGGTGTACGAGGTGCAAAAACGCTTTATTGATTACGCCGCTGACATGAATTGGCCTTACACCCTGGTGGACGCCGATTGGGATCGCAAAATCGGTGACGAAAAAATCAAGGAACTGGCGGATTACGCGGCGCAAAAAAACGTCGGGCTGTTGGTGTGGTACAACTCCTCCGGCGCCTGGAATAAAACGGAATACACGCCCAAAAGTAAGTTATTGACGCGCGAGCAACGCCATGCCGAATTCAGTCGTTTGCAAAAAATGGGTATCAAAGGTGTGAAGATTGATTTCTTCGCCGGCGATGGCCAATCGATGATGCAGTACTACAACGACATTCTCCAGGATGCGGCTCAATACCAGTTGCTGGTGAACTACCACGGTTCGTCCTTGCCGCGCGGTTTGCAGCGCACCTATCCGCATATGATGACCATGGAATCGGTTAAAGGCTTCGAGATGATTACCTTTAGCCAGGAGACGGCAGATCTGGAAGCGAGCCACGCCAGCGTCTTGCCCTTTGCGCGCAATGCATTTGATCCCATGGATTTCACACCCACGGTCTTTCATGAGATTCCCAATATCGAACGCAAAACCACCAACGGTTTTCAGCTCGCGCTGCCGATTATTTTTCTCTCGGGTATTCAGCATATTGTGGAAACACCGGAAGGCATGGCCACAGTGCCGTACTTTGTAAAAGCATTTATGCGCGAGGTGCCGGCCCGTTGGGATGAAACCCGATTTGTTGACGGCTACCCCGGAAAATTACTGGTGGTAGCGCGCAGGGCGGGTGACACCTGGTTTGTTGCTGGCATCAACGGTGAGCAGCAATCGAAAACCCTTAACCTGGATTTAGCGTTTATCGGCGATAAAACGGGTTACGCGATTGAGGACGATGCTCAGCCTCGTTCATTTGTAAAACGGCCGGTGAATTCAACCGCTAATCTAGCCCTGACTTTACAACCTGCGGGCGGCTTTGTGATGGTCTTTGAATAAAAATTAAATCCAGTATGTCATTGAATACTGTTGTGGAGAAAACAGAATGAACCTTGTTGAGATGTTTAGAAAATGGGGCGTGTCCCTTTCGTTGTTATCGCTAATATTGTTGGGTTGTGCCGGCAATACCGCTGACGTACCCGCAGCAAAAAGTGGTCAGGCTGACAGCAAACCGACCACCTTCACCAATCCGCTCTTCAGCAATGGCGCTGATCCCTGGCTCGAATATTATCAAGGCAATTATTACCTCACGACGACCACCTGGACATCGCAGTTGGTTATGCGTAAATCGCCGACCTTGTCCGGCCTTGCAACTGCCACGCCCATCAATATCTGGTCGCATACCGAATTTGAACGCTGCTGTAATTTTTGGGCATTTGAATTTCATCGCCTGAAAGGGCCCAACGGCTGGCGCTGGTATGTGATGTACACATCGGGGCAGGACGGCACCCTCGATCATCAACATCTCAGTGTGATTGAAAGTGTCGGTGATGATCCGCTCGGCCCTTACGAATACAAAGGCTCGCCCATGCCCAACAGCTGGAACATCGACGGCACCTATTTTCAACACAAAGACAAACTTTATTTGCTGTGGTCCGAATGGGTCGGCGATGAGCAGTTGAATTTTATTTCCGAGATGAGCAACCCCTGGACCATCACCGGGCCGCGCATGGTGTTAACGCGCCCGACGTATGATTGGGAGCAAAGCGGTCGCAAGGTCACGGAAGGAGCAGAAATTCTGAAACACAATGGTAAAACCTTTGTGATTTATTCTGCGAGCTTTTGCGATACGCCGGATTACAAATTGGGCCAACTGGAACTGGTTGGCGACGACCCGATGAAACCGGCGTCCTGGAAAAAGTCCGCCGAGCCGGTCTTTCAAACTGCCAATGGTGTTTACGCACCGGGTCACAACGGCTTCTTTAAATCGCCGGATGGCACAGAAGACTGGATTGTTTACCACGGCAACTCATCCCCCAAACACGGCTGCAGTGCAACGCGCTCCGTGCGCGCACAAAAATTTACCTGGAACGCAGACGGCACCCCGAACTTTGGCGAACCCGTTGCTGAAGGCACACCGGTGGTTTTACCGTCCGGTGAAAACGGCCCCTTAACCACACGCGTCTTAGGTGCGGAATATCAACTGGTCAATCGCAGCAGCAATCAATGCCTGGTCAAAAGCGGCAATCAATTAAACAGCGCCTGCCAGGGCAAAGACGCTCAATGGGTACTCGACTACACCAGCGACGGCTACTTCCGCCTTGCCCACAACGCCACCGGCAATTTCCTCGGCCAATGTTCCGCCGATCAATTGCAGATAACCCCCTGGACCAACGCCAACTGCCAGGAATGGAAACTCGAAGCGCAAGCCGATGGCTGGCTACGCCTCTTAAATCGCGCAACGCAATCCGCACTAACCGCCGAAAACTGCACAACAGAACAATGCGATCAATGGCGCGCACAACCCATCGGCACAGTCGCCATCGCCAGCGTACAAAGCGGCAAGATGCTCACCGCCGAAGACTGCACAAAAAATCCCACCGCCAACCTCACCCAATCCGAATGGCGCAACGACACCTGCCAACAATGGACCTTCCAGCCCACCGACGCCGGCTATTTTGAAATCCAGGCAGACAAGGGCGCATGCTTAGCCGTAGAAAAATCCGCAGTCGTCGCCGGCGCTAATATCTCGCTCAACAAATGCACCGGCAACAACAGCCAATGGCGCATCGACCACCTACCCAACGGCACCCAACGTCTCGTCGCCCGCCACAGCCAACAAGTCATGGACCTGGCCCACTGCGG
>DATJLH010000195.1:0-40846 GCA_035490615.1 Cellvibrio sp. | reverse complement strand
CAAAACAGTGAAAAATTGGTGATGCCTTCTGCTTCGGCCTGCAGCACTGTTAGCGCGGTACTGGGCATGGTGGTTTCAAACCCCAGGCCGAAGAAGACGACCTCCTTATCCGGATTTTTCTTCGCAATGCTGAGTGCGTCGATCGGGGAATACACCATGCGCACATCGGCACCGTCCGCCTTCGCTTCAAGCAAACTTTTTTTCGAGCCGGGTACGCGAATGGCGTCACCAAACGTGGTGAAGATGACATTGTCCTGTTCGGCAATCGCGACACAGTCGTCGACGCGGCCGCGCGGCAACACGCAGACCGGGCAACCGGGGCCGTGAATTAATTCGATACTTGGCGGCAACATATTTTCAATGCCGTACCGAAAGATGGAATGGGTATGGCCGCCGCAAACTTCCATGATGTAGGTGGGGCGCTGTTGGTTATCCGCCAGCGCGTCAGCAATTTCGATAATATTGCCAAGCAGAACTTTTGCTTTGTGTGGATCGCGAAATTCATCAACGTATTTCATTGCCGGTCTCCTTTGTATTTATCTTTCCGCGCGTATCAGCCAGTAAGGTATGCACCAGATCCCACAGCACGTGGTAGATAGCTACATGGCATTCCTGTACACGGTGAATGCTGGTGGAATCCACAATCAGGCAATGGTCCAGTTGCAGTTTGGCCATTTCGCCGCCGTTGCCACCGGCCAGCGCAATGGTGGTTGCTCCAATCTTTTGTGCCTGCTTGAGTGCCCGTATCAAATTCTCTGAATTACCACTGGTGGAGACAGCAATCAGCGCATCATTTTCTTTAACCAGGTTTGCGACCTGTCGGGCATACACATGCTGATAACCTACGTCGTTAGCGATGGCTGTCATCACGGTTTTGTCGCAACTTAAGTCGTAGGCGGGCAGGGCTGGTCGTCCGGTCGTGACCGGGTGTAAAAATTCCACGGCGATGTGCGCGGCATCGGAGCTGGAGCCGCCGTTACCCATGGTGAAAAGTTGCCCCTTGCGGTTGTAAACCCTGGCGATTGCCTGGGCGCACTTCACCATGGCCTGCGCGTGGGAACTGAAAAATGCTGTCACGACGCGCTGGTGTTCGGCGATTTTCTTGTCAATGGAATCCAGCAGTGCATGGTTCAACACGGCGGCGTCGGATGGTGTGTTATTGAGGAACGGATAAAGCGCCTGCAAGCTGGCGTTATTGTCGGAATGATTCATCAGGATTCTCCCTCCTGAATTGCGGCTATCTCTTCCTGCATATTGCCCAGTTCCGTGAGCACCGCGAGCGTTGCCTGCGCTTCGGCTTCGTTGATAACACTCATGGCGAAGCCGACATGCACGAGCACCCAATTGTCGAGATATTGCTGGAGGTCCGTATTCGGTTCGGCAATGCAACTGAGATTAACCGCCCGCTGGATACCGCCGACATCGACAATGCCGACCTGTTGTTCCGCGTCAATGATACTGACGATCTTGCCTGGTATTCCTAAGCACATAGTTCTTCCCCTGCTGGTTAACTCAGATTATTGTTAAAGCATCTTTGCTGCTGCGATGACTGCTTGTCCCAATGCGATGCCGCCATCGTTTGTTGGGATATGGGTATGCGTAATGCAGCGCAGCTGTTGTTTTTCCAATGCGTTTTCAAGCCCCTGCAACAGGATCGCATTCTGGAAACACCCACCCGACAAGGCGACGTCGGCAAAATGAAACTCTTTATGTAATTGCTGGATAAGGTGCGCAATGCTGTTAATTAATCCGCGATGGAAGCGTGCAGCAATAACGTCGATGGATTGCTTTTTCTGAAGGTCATTCAAGAGTGCCGGCCAAAGGCTGGCGGTATTGAGCTGGAGTAAACGATGACCTTGCGCATTGTTTATTTGCTCCAGGCGTAAACGATAAGGACGATCAACCATGTTATTGAGCACGGCGTCAGCGTCCGTCATCATCTCTAATTCGATTGCAGCCTGGCCTTCAAAATGCACCTGTTCTGCACACAGGCCGAGCGCGCCGGCCACGGCGTCAAACAGGCGCCCCATGGAACTGCTCAATGGACTGTTGATCTGTTGTGCGAGCATGGTGTGCAACGTGGGTAAAGGTTTCCCTGCAAAAAAGGTGGCAAGGGGTGTATCGCCATACAAGGTCACAAACGTATCCCAACTCATGCTGTTGCAGATCTGCGCATAAGTATTGCGCCAGGGCTGTTTGATGGCTTGCATTGCTCCGGGCATGGCCACGGGTTTAAGCAAAGCCAGGCGGCGATAATCGCGGTAAGTTGCCAACAAAAATTCGCCACCCCAGAGTTCGCCTTCATCACCGAATCCTAGTCCGTCCAGTGCAATGCCCAGGACCGGCGGATGATCAAGGGATAAATTATTTTCAGCCATGGCACTGGCAATATGGGCGTGATGATGTTGAACCTTTATGAGATTCAGCCGTTGCTGTTGGGCGTCACGCTGCGCGAATTTGCTGGAAAGATATTCCGGGTGTTTGTCGGCCACCAGGTGCTGCGGATTACAAGAAAATATTTGCCGATACAATTGCAAATTTTTCTCAAAGTCAGCAGCCGTTTCTACCTCTTCAAGGTCGCCTTGATGCTGTGACAGGATCGCCGCGCCCTGTTTAACCAGACAGAAGGTTGACTTCAGTTCGGCGCCGTAGGCGATGATATTGTCGGCGCGCTCAAACCCGGCCGGTAAACTGATGGAACGAGGGGCGTAGCCGCGCGCGCGGCGCAGGACCCTGACGTTATTGCCCACGCACCGCACGACAGAATCATCAATACGATTGGCGATGTCCCGGTTGTGATAAACCATCAGGTCGGCAATATGGCCAAGTTTTTCCAGGGCTTCCTGGTTATCAATAATCTGCGGTTCACCGGAGACATTACCGCTGGTCATTACCAGCGGACGATTAAACGCCCGGCACAGCAAATGATGCAGCGGCGTATATGGCAACATAAAGCCCAATAAATCGGTTCCCGGCGCAATAGCGGATGCGAGCGTGTCCGGGCAGTGTGACGTTACATGTCTTCGCAGCAGCACAATCGGTGCTGCACTACTGCACAACGCGGCTTGCTCTGCTTCAGAAATCTTGCAGTAATTGCGAATGTTTTCGAGATCGCTGCACATAAGTGCAAAGGGTTTGGCATAACGTTGTTTGCGTTCGCGCAAGCGCTGTACGGCCAGATGATTGGTGGCATCGCAACATAAATGAAATCCACCCAAACCTTTAATGGCGACAATCTTGCCCGCTTCAAGCGAGTCAGCGAGGTGGTTCAGGATGTGCTGTGTCTGTTCGCGGGGATCACCGGAAAGTGTAAAGGACGCTTCAGAAAAATGATGGAGTAATAATGTTGGGCCGCACTCATGGCAGGCAACGGGTTGCGCATGAAAACGTCGATCCAGTGGATTACGGTATTCCGCTTCGCAGGCTGCACACAAGCTGAAAGGTTCCATTGTGGTATTGCGACGGTCGTAAGGAATACCCTGGACAATGGACAAACGCGGGCCGCAGTGCGTGCAGTTGGTAAAGGGGTATAGATAGCGACGTTCAGCCGGATTCAGGATTTCTTCCAGGCACGCGTTGCAGGTGGCGGCATCCGCTGATATCTCTGTGCGCCCCTGGGATGTGCCGGACTGGCTGATGCAAAAATTTTTATAAGACCATTGCGCGGCTGTTGTGCTGCTTTCAATTGAATCAATTCGTGCGAGGGGCGGCGGTTCTTTTTCAAGACGTTGTAAAAAATTGCGGATGTCTTCCTGAATTCCAGTCAACCGAATAAGTACGCCATCAGTATCATTAAATAC
The DNA here is from genome assembly GCA_035490615.1 of Cellvibrio sp. GTDB lineage: Bacteria > Pseudomonadota > Gammaproteobacteria > Pseudomonadales > Cellvibrionaceae > Cellvibrio. Next base: position 37,046 of record DATJLH010000195.1, on the reverse strand, counting down.
TTCGCCTTTGAGTCGATGCTCAAGTGCCAGTCGATAGACTGTCGGGCGGAAGCCCACTCCCTGAACAGTACCTCTGACTCTGACTTCACGGTTTTCCAGTGCGATATTTACCACAACTGGTCACCTCCTTGGTATAGGCAATAGGGCCATCCGCCTTACATCAGAATACTGGCAGAAATGAAGATGCGCGTTAACAGGACAGGCAAGGTTTTCCCGTTATCTTTATCAGAATACGTGTTTCTGATGTGGCCGTTGGTATAAACCTTGAACGTAACGGCCGAGGTGTAAAAATTACTATAGTCACCAACAGATAGAAATTACAGAGAATTACCTGAAATTTTTTTTATTAATTTTTTTATCCGTGTCTGTGATGAATTCTTATCATTTTTTCAAATGGTATGGTTAAAAGCATGATTTTTTGTTTATTAAAAATGTAGTGAATTCCGCCAGCAAATGATCTCGCAACTTTATATATGCGAAACCGCAGAATAATAATTCTGGCGACAAATATTACAGGGGATTACACCGACTGGTGATTGGAAAAAAAACCGCTACAGTTGTACAGGAATGTGAGTGGTATCCGTAACGATATATCCATACAGACAAATACCCACGGAGGGTAATCATGCCAAGAACACGCCTTTTGTTGTGCATTATTTTTTTTGCAACCGCAGTTCAAGCCCAGCCCCAATCCCAGATAAAACAGCTTGGCTATGTCGATGCCGCCTGTTCAATTTCACCCAAAGAGTTCAACTCCTGGTTTGTGAACGGATCGATCAGTAAAAACGGTCTCGTGGGTTTTGCTGATAGTGTGAATTTTCCAACTGACAATACCAAGTGCGATTTTTACAAGTGGGCACACCAGATGTTTTTATGGATTACGTCCCCGGTAAATGGCGGAATTTTGTTGGATACCGCCACCTTTTACGATATGTATACCGATGGTGTTGATGCCTCCACGGGCGATACGATTTATCGTTATGTGTCCAACAGCCCGGATACTGTGAATAAAGGTTTTGCCTTACGTGATACAAAACCGCAAGCGATCCAGCCGGGCGGGCAGGCTGGCGGCGGCGATACCTTGCTCTCGCTCAATGGTTCGCTAGTGTATTTTGCTGTTCATGCCAACGATGTTTATGCCTGGTTTAATACCGCACTCACAAACAAAAAATTACCTGCCACCACACCCTTCCCAACAACACAAGCAGAGCTGAATGCGGTGCTCAGTTACGCGAATAGTCAAGGCGCGAAAATCGGAGATGGCAATGCGCTGACAATGGAACTGAAAACCGCATGGATCGATGCGGCCACCGTGAGCAATGCCGCAGACTATGTCACTATCGTGGCGATGGTTCCCAATTATGTCAAAACCAGTGATACCCAATGGACAATCAGTACCACAGCACCCACCGTACAAAAAACGTTAGCCCTTGTCGGTGTCCATGTGGTTGGTCCCGTGCAGGGGCATCCGGAGATGGTGTGGGCGACGTTTGAACATCGCAGCAATGCGCCGGACAACACCTTCTATTTCAATGACCTGCTCGGCAAAACCCAATCGGTGCCCTACAACTCCACCGGTCAGTGGAACTTTATGGCAAGCGGCGGCAGCCAGACCGGTGCACTGGTGGCGCAGATGACCGTGGACTCGACCACCGGCAATATCAATGCGACCCCGGGAAATAAAATCCAGGCTAACAACGTCTACCGTGTTAACCCCTGGGGTAACGCACCCACCCAGGATTCTGCGGAAAATAACAGTGAATTGATTTCGCTGAACCTGGACATCCTCGTGATGCTGGGCCTGGTGGGCGATGTGCGCAGCAATTATTTCCAGGTGGGTGCCGTGTGGACGAAGGACGGCTCTATTCCGTCCGGCCCGACTGATGCAGAATTAATCGGTTCGCTGCTGTTGGCCAACTCCACGATGGAAACCTATCACCAACAGGGAACTGCAACATCAGACCAGGGTTGCTTTGGCTGTCATTCCGCGTCAACCAGCACCGGCACCAGCCATGTGTTCAGCCTGACCAACATTCCGTTGGTATCGACCGGCTCAACAGCCAAGAAAAAATAAAACGAGCACTCAAGAGGAAACAGACGGCACCATGGAGGGTGCCGATGTGTTAATCGGCCAGCGTATCCAGATAATCCATGGCGGCCTCATAGGCACTGCCATCCAGTCTCCGGCCATCGTAGATCCCGTTAAAAAATGTCAGGCATAAATTAGCGGCGTTGATCGGCAGCTTGTCCCGTTTTAAATAGGTGTCCAGAAAGGAGCGATTATTCTGTTTGGCAGCATCCAGCAAGATAGGGCTTAACATGCCTACGTCGCGCAACAGGGGTTGTTTCAGCATCTTGTGGATTTGCGTTAAAAAAATGGTACCAAAGGCGCTGTGGGACAATTGCTTCCACTCATTGATGACCTGGTTGCAAGCATAACGATAAAAGTCGAGAAATTCATTGCCGCGGTCCATCACAATGACGGCATTGTTGACCCGCTCAGAGACAATAATTTTCTCTCCTTCTTGATGGACCCAATGCTCCTGGCAAAACAGAAATTTACAGGCAGGAAGTTCAGACAAAAAATGGGTGGGATTATTGATATACACATCCGCATCAATCCAGATCACCCGATCATAGGTATCCAGTAGTTCCTTGGCCAATTCCAGGCGTGCCACATCGGACACCAGATGACGCTGATTGCCAACCGCCGACCGTAACCGGGCGGGCGCATAATTAAAAAACTCGTCATCATAAAAGTGGTAGGCAAAGCCCCGCAGCTTCGCCCAGCCGGACACAGTCGCAAGACATCGCGCCACCCAGTCGGGTACGTCGGTGGTGCGAAATGATTGATACACCGCAGTCTTCATGAAAATCGGCTCCATTGCATTGGCAGGATTGCGGAGCTGTTACTCCGCACGGCCGCAATAGTAGCTGATTAACCATGGAATTACCTAGACTCCAGGGGCACGCCAAAAACTGCTGGGTCAGGGGTAAATGATGCTAATACTCACTTCGCCGGACTCCGGTAACTCCATTTGCGCGGCTTTAAAAGACGGTGGGCCAAACCTGACTTTGGCACCGGAAGAAAATCCAACGCCTTCTGCTGGAATAATCCTGGTCCAGTTTTTTGTCATGGTGCCACTTTTATCTTCGTCGTGATGGAGTTTCAATGCAAACTTTCCATCGGGTACCTGGATGTTGATCTGGTGTTGAGATTCCAGCGGAGTAATATGGTACTTCTTGATGGCTTTTTGATGATCTTTGGGGAATCCTTCTTCTTGAAATACCATTACAACAAGTTCGCCCGGACGATTAAGGTCGATGCCGGTAATATTAAGTGTTAATGCATTCCAGTTCATAACCTCTAACTCTTCCGCCACTACTGATATAGATTGAATTAATAGCAAAGCAAACAAAAAATATTTCATCATTATTACACTTGTAAAATTAATAGGAAGCAAGCACTGCTACCGATGGTTTGCAATTAACTATTCGCTTTGTTATTTCTTTTGTAATAAAAATAACGCAGGTCGGTTGAGTTTATCTTTCCACACTTTATGTGTTTTTTGGTTTTCTGCTGTTCGTCACTATCGTCAGCCTTCACGTTGAATGGGGCGATTACCGCCACGGTAGAGCCTATAGAACTGAGCAAAAAATTACGCCTGTTGATGTGCATTTTCATGGTGTTCTCCCTGGAGTGTTTCGGTAACTAAGGTGGACTGTTCAGCAATGATTTGTTGTGCTGCCAGTGCGCCAGACAGTGCTGCTGCTCCGGCGTGCTCACCCGGTGGATAAACGCTGTGGCCTGCATAAAATAAACCGGGTTCGCCACCTGAATTCGATGGTTTTTCATGCAGACAAATAAAAGGCATCACGCGGCTCGATAACCCGTGTAGGGCGATAAAGTCATGTGGTGTAAGCATTCGGTTGTAAACAAGGTGCTCCCTTACTCCCGGCAATAACTTCTCTAACCGATCAAGTAAGTACTTGCTGTAGATAGTTCGCTCTCCGGCCTCAAGCTGATTGACGCCGCGCGGCAAGTAAAAATAGACATTAAGTGTGTAAGTATTGTCAGCGTTTGTGGCTAAATCGCTTTTAAAGACATGGAAGCCAAAACGCTCGGGCTGAATACCCTGATCCAGCTGTCCAAACCAGTGCGAAATATCCGGCTCCAGGTAAGTCAGTGTGTGGGTATTCTCCGGATAAACAAAATCACTTCTAATGGCCAAACATAACATAGACAGTGGTAATCCACGTTTGGTGTCGGCCGGATAGAGTGATTGTTGCTCGCGCGTGTCAACAATGTAATCTGCCTCCAGAACCTGTCGCTCACCATTACTCACTTCCGCATAGAAGAGATTTCCTTGTTTGCGGTGTTGTATGTAGCAGGTGTTAAGCAACAGGTTTCCACCTTGCTGTAAAAATACATCGACAATAGTATTAACCATGGCTTGTGGCCCGCCAGCGGGACAAGCCATGGTGGTGTAGCCGTAATTGTATTTTCCATCCAGCCCAAAGAAAGAGGTTTGTATATCGTGCGGCGCTACACCCATAAAATAGGCAATCAGTTTGCTGAGGTCATTGACTGTGCCGGCACTGGTCAACTGATTGGCAAACCGCTCCATGGATTGTGGTGCGCGATGGGGGAGTTGTTGAGCAATAATTCCGCCCAATAGCGAGAACACATTGCGCCATTCATTGCGCAATTGCCATAACATCTTCAGGTCCGGGGCCGCATTGAACCATTTGCCGCGATAAAAAACCGACGATTTTTTGTAGTTAAATGGAAAATTTACACCCAGTTCATTTAATAGTTTAACCAGCCCTTTACCGAAATCATTGCACGCAATGACGAATTCGCGATTGTCCAGGGTAAAGGTTCCGCACAGTCCGCCAGCTTGCGCGCGCCGATCAACCAACGTGACGTTTAAGCCGGCTTTTTGCAAACTGAGAGCACTGACCAAGCCAGCAAGGCCTGCGCCAATCACGATGGCTCTTTTTGAAGCATGCTGTTCCATTACTCAATCTCCACCGATACATCAAGGAAGGGGCTTCGCCACTGTTTGATAATTTTGCGCGCTGAGCGCAAAGCCAGTGCATGCATCGTCAGTGTTGGATTAACTGAACTCCCGGTTGGATAGAGGCAGCCACCAGCGACATATAAATTGCGCACGCCGTGAACTCGACAGAAACGGTCGGTGGCTGATGTTTTAGGATTGTTACCCATCCGCATGGTACCCATCGGATGACTTTCAAAAATCTCGGAAGTAAAGCTTTCATAGGCACCGGCGGCTTCAAAAACCTGCTTGATCTTTTCGCGCGCGTGATCAAATGCACGGAGGTCGTTTTCATGCCAGTCGTAATGGATGGTGGTGACCGGCATGCCCAATGCGTCGGTTTTTTTGCGATTAACACTGATGCGATTATCGTATACAGGCATTCCGTCAATGAACGTAATCAACACCATACTGTTGTTGTATTGCGTCATGCGTTGTTGCAGATCCAGCCCATGTATTTTGTGGAGTGGAAAGGCCGCGAGCGAACCCGCGCCGGCGCCATTGAGGGACAGCATCGAAAAACCGCCAATGTAATCTTTACGCTCCCGATTGACGCAGGTATCCAACGACATCACGTTACACATGCTATGGCCAACGTAAGTGCGATGATCATCGTTGGAAATTCCCATTCCCAAACATGTCGCATGGGAATAGAAGTTGCGCCCGATCTGGTCGTACCGGTTGCCAATACCATCAGGATGACGGCGGCTGGTAGATACCAGCAGTAAGCGAGGAATTTCAAACGGGTTGTTACAGAGAATAATAAAACGTGCCCGTGCCGAACTCTCAATTCCCGTATCAAGATTCGTATATCTGACCGAGCGTGCTTCGGTACCGCTTCTATCTGTCTCAATACGGGTTACCACGGAGCGGGTAACCAACTGCAGGCGGCCGGTGGCCAATGCGGGTTTAATCAACACTTCATCGGCTTGATATTTTGCATCAACACGGCAGCCGGAGCGGCAATAACCGCAATTCAAGCAGGCTGAGCGTCCCTGATAGGTTTGGGAATTGGTTGCGAGCCGCCCCGGACTGGAGCGCAGTCCAAGTTGATCAAAACCGCGCTGTATCGCGCGCGAGGCAGGATAAAGTGGAATAGGTGGGTTGGGCGGTAATGGTGTGGATAATTCGTCCCACCAGGTTGCACTACCGGAGACGCCCATTTGCTGTTCGGCGAGGGTGTAGTAAGGCTGAAGCATTTTTTTGCTAATCGGCCAGTCGGCAAGGTTGGCTCCTCGCACATTGCCAAACGTTGAGCGAAAACGGAAATCATGTGCAAACATCCGCAGTGCGGTTGCTGTCCAGGCAAGGGTTCCGCCCCCAACATGGGCGCCCAAATTGGGACCACCATCAAAAGCGTTGCCGGTAATTTCATAATCACTGTAATCCCATACCAGGCGGAAGGTTTCCAATTCATTTTCAACAAAATCGGTGCGATGGTTTTGGAAGAATCTGCCTTTTTCAATGCACAGCACATTCAATCCGGCCTTGGTCAGTTCATGGGCATAAACGGCCCCGGTTGCGCCAGCACCTACAACAATCGCGTCAAAATTTTCCATAGCAGTCATCTCAATTCCCCTGTACCGGATAGCCTTCAGTAGTTAATCCACCCGCATCGATGGTTGGGCCGGGTAGTCCTATAGCGCTGTAAACTGGCGACAAAGCGTAATAGTTGAGTGCGATTAGAATGCGAAAGGGCTCCCAGAAGGGTTTGAGATCGGTGTTCTCGGCCACGATGGCGGTAACAGTGGCAATGCCGGGTTGGTCGAGATGTTGGATGGGCTGCCCAAAGATGGACAGGGCAATATCATTGATGACATCCAGAGCATTGGCGGTTGCCTGAAAAACATCAGGCGCCCAGCTGCCTGCGATGTTGGCAAACATATCGGCAACTGGCAGCGCTGATGCTGGAGGAATGGCATCGGTCGCCGGGCATACACCATCGGCCAAGGCTTTGATAACAAGGTACTGTTGTTCAGTGAAGTTCATGATATTTCCTTGTGGCTATTCACGGTAAAGCGCCTTCCGAGGGGAGGAACCCGGTGGCGCGATCTTGTTTTGGTGCAGGAATCAGAGTGCTGATGCCAGGGTGTCCAGGGTGTACGTCATGTCTTCTCGTGTGTGCTCGCTGCTGATAAAGAAGCGCAGGCGCGCTTCACCTTGCGGCACTGAGGGATAAAACATGGGGTGCACGTTAATGCCGGCTCGGAAGAGTTGGTCGGCGACCTGAATGGTTTTCTCACTATCTCCGATGATGACCGGCACTATGGGTGTATCAGCACTGGGTCCAATATCGAGTTTGTGACCTAACGCTTGTTTCCGGAAATAGTTGGCATTCTCTTGTAGGCGCAGGACCGATTGGTTGCTTTGGTCGAGCAATTCCAGACTGGCGAGTGCTGCCGCTGCATTTGCTGGCGTGATACCGGCGGAATATACAAAGCCGGGCGTTGTGTATTTAAGGTAATCAATCAATGCTTGCCTGCCAGCAATGTAACCGCCATTGCTTGCCAAGGCTTTGCTCAATGTACCCATCCAGAAATCCACATCACTGGGTGAGACTTCTGCGTATTCGCTGATGCCGCGGCCGGTTGTGCCTACGGTGCCCAACGAATGGGCCTCGTCAACAAACAACAAGACCTGATATTGCTGGCGCAACCGTACAAAATCACGCAGCGGGGCGAGATCGCCATCCATGCTATAAGCGCCTTCTACCGCTACCAGAATTTTTTGATATTTATGCTGGTTTTCCGCAATTAACTGTTCGCAATGTTCAACATTATTATGTTTGAACGCGATGCGTCGGGCACCGGAGAGCAGGCACCCTTGCACCAGACTGTTGTGGCTCAGTTCATCGTAAAGAATCAAATCTTCAGTGTTAAAGAAGTGCCCGATGACGGTCACATTGGTGGCGTGGCCGCTGGCAAAAACCAGAGCGGATTCGGTACCGAGGAATCCGGCCAAAGCATTTTCCAGTTCGCGATGGACAGGTTTTTCGCCCGTGACCAAACGGCTTGCCGAAGGAGACGTGCCGTAAAGATCGATGGCATTCTTGGCTCGTTCATTCACCTTGGGGTGGCCAGAGAATCCAAGGTAGTTGTAACCGGAAAAGCTGATCAACTGCTTTCCATCAATAAGGGTATGGCGCCCGGTGGTACTGTCATTACTGCGGAAGTAGGGATTTTCCACACCTGCCTGGGCAATGATGGCCTTATGCTGGTTAAACGCACGAATTTCCGGATACGAGGAAAAGTCGCGGATATCAAACTCGAGCCTGAAGGGTTTGCGTTGTAGGGGCTTTTGGCCTACGGATGCTGTGGTTCCCGCTTGGCGGGCTAACAGCGCCATGGCTTCAAGGCGGCGCTGTTCGCTGGTTTTAACGTTGGTAGTTTGCATGGTTTGTTCTCACAAATTTCCTTGTTGACGATAGTGGATTAGCTAACACATCTTTTCCGTGAGCTGATTGATCAATTGTTCGGTCAACTGGTCCAGTGACGGGCCGCTGAGCAACTCCATGGAAGTCACTTCGAGTCCATACTTAGTGCGCAGACCGCGCGAAAGCTCGACGCTCATAATCGAATCGATACCCAGATCACTAATGCTGCGGTCCTGTTTGATTTCGCTGAGTGGCACTTTGACGATGTGCGCCAATTCGGCCGACAGGATTTCCATCAGCCGCGCGAAGTAGTGTTCCTGATGCTCAAGTTCGCTTAACAGTGCGGCCAGGGCTGGCGGTATGTCTTGTTGCGCACGGGCTTTTTGCACCAGATTACTAAAGCGACTGGATACGGCACTTTTGGGTGACTCTTGCGCCCAGGTAGCCCAATCCACTCGGAACAAACCAATCTGGGCCGGTTCATTGTTGATGATGTAACCCAGCGCCTTTAGCACATCGGCAGTGAGCAAACCGGTTATGCCCTTCGCATCGAGGACCTTGGCCAGGTTTTCATCGCGGGCCACTACGCCAATTTCCTTTAGTACACCCAGGTTAATCGTTGTGGCAGGCAAACCGGCCGCCTGACGATAGGTGGCAAATCCATCGAGGAACGCATTGGCCGCTACATAGTTGGCCTGGCCAACGTTGCCAATCAGCGAGGAAATGGAAGAAATACAAATAAATTGGCGCAGTGGTAAATCGAGGGTCGCCTTGTGCAAATTCAGGGTTCCTTGCACTTTGGGTAGCATCACTTTTTGCATGCGCTCTGGGTTCATGCGGATTGCCAGGTCATCATCCAGCACCATTGCGCAATGGATTATTCCTGCGAGTGGACGCATCTCCTTATTGATCTGCTGGATCAGTTTATTGGTGGCCTCCAGATTGACAATATCGGCACTGAACAAGCGCACGTTTTTACCAAGAGCTGTAGCTGACTCGGCAAATTCTTTTGCTTCCGGACGACTACTGCCGTTGCGGCTCGCCAAGGCTATCGACTCAATGCCTTGGGCAAGCAGCCATTTGGCGATTTGTAAGCCGAGGCCACTGGTCCCGCCGGTAATCAGGTAGCTGCCTTGTCGATCCAGTACTGGCACAGCAAGGGTTTCGGGCACAGCAATATTGGTGTCTCTGAATTCCAGAATTGCCTGGCTGGTGTCGTCACTTCCTGAAAAATAATCAACCAATTGGGGGATATTTGCCGCATTTGATCCGCCTTTAGGTAGCGGCGGCAAATCGGTGCTGACCAACAGATTTTTCACGCGTTCGATCCATTCGCCAAGCAGACCGGCCTGACGGGTGAAACTGTGGAAAATATCTACATAGGCGTAACGGTAATTTGACAGTGAGGGTATTGTTTGTTGTTCCAGTCCGTCAGTGGTTGGCAATTGAATGAAATGTTTGCCAGGGGCGAGGAGCTTGAATAATTGAGTAGCATGGTCGTTACCCAAATCATTCACCACCAAATCCAGGCGATTATCCCGGAGTAGGCTCAGCAAATCAGTGGTGTAAGTCAGATCACGATTGACGAAAATCCGTTGGATGCCCAAGGCATCAAGCTGCTCGCGTTGTGCTTCGTTATTGATGGTGGCAAATACGGTCACTTTACGCACCAAAGCCAGTTGGCACAGTGCCAGGCCCATCGGCGATGCAGCATTCTGTATCAGGATTTTTTGGCTGGTGCCGCCCGCGACATCATCAAGCAGATAAAGCGCTGCCGCATAAAACGCGAGATCTGGATAGATCGCTTCCGGTAACCCCTCCGGGCGTTTGTAGCAGAAGCGATGGTTCACCACATATTGATTGGCAATCGTTGGTTCCGTCACCAGTGTCAATACTTCATCGCCCAACATAAAGGTGTCGCAATCTGCGCCGGTGGACGCAATCCAGCCTAGCGCCAATCGCGGAAGCTGACGGGCTTTGCGACGACCCTGCAGCAATGTATCGATATCTGTTTTATCGATAAGTAAGTGCTCAACCTGAACACCCACGTCGTCGGGGCGCAGATTGGCGGGTCGGATGTGTTGGAACTCCAGGTTATTACCGTCGACTGATTTACTTATCCGCACTGAATGAAGCGGGTCGTTGCCGGATAGCTGGTGCACGATCCGTTGTTCACCTGCCTCGAGGTTGGTAGTGGTCAGTTCCCGGACAAAACGCATGTCTCCCTGAAGAGCCACATCTTCTTCCTGACCTTCCACCAGCTCATTGAGCAGCACCTGGCAATCGGCCTCAGTGAGCGGGGTGTCACCAAAAGCGAGATCGATGTGACGGGGACTGATTGCATTCAGTTCATTGCCCAGCAAATGTGCCAGTGAGGCGGCAGGTTGTAGCGCCGGGTTCGTCGGATTGCTGCCTGGTGTATGCGCACCACGGGTGATTACGCTCAGCTTGAGCTGGAAATCAGGCTCATTGACCAGTGTTTTGGTGGCGGCAAGTGCCGGATCTTCCAGGCTTTGGGCCAGGGCGATCAACGGCAAACACAGATTAACGACATCCATGAAGTCAGGTAGTTGCTGCTGGTTTTGCAGGTCCCCTGCGACGTAAATCAGATGATTACTACCAGACCCCAGACGCGTTTCCAGATTCTGCTTAAATGCGGTAATGGTCGCCGTTTCAGTCAGCGCGTGCTCCATCAACAGTAATTGGGCAGCGATTCCGCGTGCATTGAGAAGATCGATAAACGGCTTGATTGACGGCAAGGCATGAGCGGCAACTAACACTATCCAGTTAGTCGGAGGGTTTGCCGCAGCAGCCCTTGAATCGGTCAGTTGCCTGGGCGTCCACTGGTAGTGATAAAACACATCGTCCAGCGTATTGGTTTCTGCGTCTTCACTTTCGCTGGCGAGCAGTGTGCATTCCAGTGAATGCAATTCCATTAGCGTATTACCTTGGTCATCGAGCAATTTCAAATTGCACAGTATGCCGTTTGCGCTTTGTTCTTTTATCTCGCCATAGCACCAGAAGCTGGCTGGTAAGGTTTGGTAGACGCTGACTTCACCCACCTCGACCGGAACCATAGGCGCCGGTTGCTGATTGTCGCTCAGAGCGATCAGACTTTGAAAAGCCCCATCCAGCAGGCTGGGATAACTTAAATAGTGAGTGGAGTGGGCATCCTCACCCAGGTGTCTGGCGGATATCCGGGCCAGCAGTGCGCGATTGCCAGTAGAGATCTGCTCAATAGTCTGGAATTGCGGACCATACCCGAGGCCACGCTCATCAAAGCTGCGATAGAGCGTGGTGACATCCAGCGTGGTTGGGCATTTTTTCTTCAGGTCATCCAGATCAATTTGCGGGGGTATACGGCGCAAGTCAGTAGTCACCAGTTTGCCGGTTGCATGTAGGGTCCAATTGCTGTTATTGACCTCGCTGGAGTAGACCGCAAACCTGCCCTGGTTCCTGTCTTCTACAACGCGCATTTGCTGGGTTTTATCCGCTTCTACCATCAACATACGGTGAAACTTCAGCTGCTCCAGGCTAATAACGCCGCGACGTTCTTTTTGGTAATGTTGTAGTGCCAAGCCTGCTTCGATATAACCTGCACCGGGAAATACTACGCGGCCGGAAATACGATGGTCCGGCAGGAAGGGGAAATAATTTTCATTTAATTCCACCTGCCACGCCGGCTCTGGCGTCATCAATTTTTCAAAGAAGAAGGGGTGTTCATCGCCACTACCTAGCAGATAATTGTGCGACAGGTTGGATTCGTTCCAGTAACGCTCGCGTTGCCAGGGGTAGGTGGGCAGACGCACAAAATGGGCTTGCTGGATCTCCTCCGGCCAACTCAGTCGATAACCGGCATTAAACAATTGTCCGAGGGACTCCAGGAACGCTACAGACTCATCTTTTTTGCGAGCCAGGCTGGCGATAACCCGACCCTGGATTTGTTTATCGGCGAGGCACTCGTTGAGAAAGTTGCGGGTTACCGGGTGTGGTCCCACTTCAACAAAATGGGTATAGCCATCTTCAATCATATTTTTGATAGCGCGTTCAAAGCTCACGGGTTGGCGAACGTTTTGCCACCAATAATCGGCCGTGAACGCGCCGCCACTACTTCGGCTGCCTAATGCGGTCGAATACACCGGAATATTTTCTGGCTGTGGATGAATATCTGCCAGTACGCGGTGAATCTCGTCTTTGATCGGATCCATCTGGTAGCTGTGGTAAGCCACTTCCACTTGTAGCATCCGATTAAAAATTCCCTGGGCTTCCAGCAATTGGGATATTTCTTCCAACTGCTCCTGATTGCCAGCGAGGGTGACACTGGTCGCGCTGTTGACCGCAGCAACAGAAACCAGGTCATACAGGCTGGCTAATTCAAACGCGGCGTCGCCACCCATGCCTATTGCTAACATACCGCCACCGCCGGCCAATGTTTGTTGCAGCCGGCTGCGTTGATAGCTGACCGTAATGGCATCTTCCAGATTGAGTGCACCGCAAGCATAAGCGGATGCAACTTCACCGACGCTATGACCCACCACTGCCGAGGGTGTGATTCCCCACGAGCGATACAGGGCGAGTAGACCAGCCTGGATCAGGAAGTTTGCCGGTTGGGCGACTGCGGTCTTGGCCATCTTCGATTCCGTTTCCGGTGCAAGCAATTCGGCTTTGATTGACCAGCCGGCCTGCTTGCAGAACAACGCGTCGCATTCATCGATAACTTGCTGGAACACCGGTTCGCGCGCGTAAAGTTCGCGTCCCATTGCCCACCATTGTGGCCCCATTCCGGTAAATACAAACGCGAGGCGGCGATTGCCGGATACATCAACAGCGGCTTGTACGGTGCCCTCCGGGTGATCTCCCCTTACCAGGCTACCCAGTTTTTCCTCCAGGTCGGTTTTGTCTTTAATGACCAGACACAGACGTTCTTCAAGAGCGGATTGACGGTAGGCGAGGCTGTAGCTCAGATCATTCAGCGATACATTCTCCCCTTTAGGCGTTTGCAAATAATCCAGCAATTGGCTGCAACGGGCATTCAATGCCTTACGATTTTTTGCGCTTAGCGGGAGTAAATAATGCCCCACCTTGTCGGGCATGGGCTGATTCGCAGTTGCAGATTTAAATTCCTCCAGAATGACATGACCATTGGTTCCGCCATAACCAAAGGAGTTGACTGAAGCCAAGCGGGTGCGTTCTCCTTCATCCCAGGCGCGCTGACTGGTTGGTACAGCAATACGTCCGCCGGCAAAATCAATGTTCGGATTAGGATTATTAAAATGCAGATTGGGCAAAATCGTTCCGTGCTTGATTGAAAGCGATGCCTTGATTATTCCGGCCACACCGGCTGCTGATTCGGTGTGGCCAAAATTTGATTTTACCGAGCCGACAAAACAAGGCGTTTCCACCGGGCGCCCGGGGGTGAATACAGCAGCGAGTGATGAAATTTCAATGGGATCTCCCGCTTGGGTTCCGGTGCCGTGCGCTTCGATATAACCAACATCCAGCGGATTGATCGCCGCGTCGCGATACACTTTTTCAATCAGGCGTTGCTGCGCTACTGCGCTGGGGAATGAAATGCCATTTTGCGTGTGGCCATCCTGATTGACACCGGTATTGCGAATCACCGCATAAATTTCGTCTTTATCGGCAATCGCTTGCTCCAGCGTTTTGATAATGATGATGCCAGCACCTTCACCACGCACATAACCAGCTGCATCTTTATCAAAGGACTTGCAGCGGCCATGAGCAGAAAGGAAGCCGCCTTTGCTCATTGAGACCATATATTCGGGACGCGAAATAACATTAACGCCCCCGGCGACAGCGACGGAGCAGTCGCCATTAATAATACTCTGGCAGGCGTAATGCACGGCCACCATGGAAGAAGAACAAGCGGTATCCATAGTGACGCTGGGTCCAGTCAAATCGAATGTATAAGACAAACGATTGGACAGCATGGTCATGGTTACGCTGGCTGCAGTGGAAGCACTGATGGTCTCCACATTGTCGCGACCTAACTGGAGCAATAAATTGTCCAGATTGAACGCGCCGATAAATACACCGGTATCAGAGCCACGCAAACGCTCTTCGGTAATACCGGCATCTTCAAATGCTTCCCAAGTGACCTCCAATAGCAGGCGTTGTTGGGGGTCGGTGTAAGCAGCTTCGCGGGGTGAAATACCAAAAAATAAGGGGTCAAATTGATCGAGCGATTGGTGCAGGTATCCGCCTTGTTTAACGCGCGATTTACCCGGGCGTTTATCATTGGCATCAAAAAACTTGCGATAATCCCAGCGGTCAGATGGAACATCAATAATCGCATCTGTTCCTTTGCTGATGACATCCCAGAATGTGTCGGCTGAACTGATGCCCCCTGGGTAGCGACAACCTATTCCAACAATAGCAAGCGAAGAACTATTTGAGTGCGTCATTATTAAATCTCCTATTAAGGCGCGGTCATTTCCTGATGGTAATGTTTAAGCAGTGGCTTTAATGTCCTGAGCAATACTGGAAAAAATATCTACCAGCTCTTCAAGCTGCTGCCAGCTAATATCTTCGTGTAAATTCATATGAATGACTGACATGTCCGGTGGCAGCAATGGCTGACCGATAGCTGCCACTGCGACGCCGAGTTGCAGCAGTTTTTTTTGCACTGCCAAAGCGATCATGAAGTCAGAAAAAATAATATTAATAATCGGGCTTTGATAAAGCGCAGCATTAAACCCCTGTTCAATTAACTTTCCAGTGAGGAATTCTGCTTTATTGAATAAATCAGAATTCGCAGTTAAGCGCTGTGCGGAAAGATCAAGGGCAGTGGATAGTGCGGCGAGTTGAGTAGCCGATAAGCTGCTGCCAAATAATAATGTGGTGGCCTGATGACGAATGTGTTCAATCACTTTGGTTGATGCTGCAACAAACCCTGCGTCCAGACCAAAACCGGCAAGGGTTGAGGCGACAATCACATCTATTTGGTCATTGACCTCCAGTTGTCCGCTCAAACCAAGTTGACGATGCGCATCGGAAAAACGTTTCCCATTCAAGCCAAGGGTGAGGGATTCGTCGACATAGAGACGAGCTCCATATTGCTGTTTCAATTGCACCAGCGTAGCTATGTCGGTGTGATCCCCAAATAAAGGGAACGCTGCTTCGGCGATGATAAGAGCTTTTCGATCTGTGTTTTCTTTAAGAATGGATTCCAGCTCAGACAAGCTTTGGTGGGCAAAGGACTTGATTTCACAACCAACAGGGCCAATGGCTTCCCAGATACCAGGACTGGTTTGTTCGTCCAATAGCACCAAGGAGGAGGAATCGAGAAGCGGGGGTAAGGCGGTCTGATGGATCAAATTGCCACACGACAGCAGCTGCACTGCTTGTTGTTGAACTACTCGGGAAAATTTGAACTGTAGTTCCCGTACTGCGTCGGATTCGCCACTAAAGAAGGGCGCGCCGCTGTAGTTAGTGCTATTTTTATTCCAGGCATTTTTTGCTGCGTTGATGACGTTGGGGTGGGTTGTATAATTAACAAAAATTCCCGTACTGAGTAAGTGATCCAGCGTTTCAATATCCGGGTAGAAACCGTAGAGTCCACCGAGTTTAAGAATGTCTATATCGTAATTAGCTTCAATTTTGGAAAATGCATCGCTAGTGGTGTAGTCGACTAACTTCTGTGTGAATGTTGACTTGTATTCTTCGTCAGTCATGGTATCCACTGGCCAACTGCCTGCTGTGTAATAATTCAGTTCCGACGGCTGTTCAATTGCATCGGTAATCATGCGATTGACGGTTGTGGTAAAGTTTGTTTTTTTCTGGTGTTTAATAAAGTACACCAAGGGTTGCATTTGAGCGCCGAGTAATTTTTTCGGGGTGTAATTGGTCATGCCCAACTGCATGCGCTGTTTCCCCATATCAATAGCCCGACGTAAAGAAATCATAGAGGCGGCGCGATAAAAATTGGCTTCCCGATATTGCGGGTAGCCATAATCTACCCCCCAATCAGCCATGTGATAGTCTTCTGTACCCACTAAATTCCACATAAAGGCTACTAACTTTTCGTCAGCATAAAATAAGATAACTTCACTGTTGTCTTGCAGACGTACTCCCGCTTCATAAAAAAAGGCTTCGTCCAGTTGCTCGCGATTATAGTCATCAGATGACGCATTTACGTTACGCCATAGGTCGGCCATCTCTTTTGCCAGGTGTTTGTAATCAGAGGTTATCTCAACATATATGCCAAAGTTTTCCTCTATCTTTAGTGCGGTTTTAAGTTTGTATCTGTCTTTGCTATTCAGGCTCTCTAGATAACTCTCGATAGAATCCCAATGAATATCAATCACTGCATTGGTAAAACCTGCCGACGGGGCATAACCCAATGGCGCCAGAATTTTTTCATAAATACTATATTGCTCAAGTGGTACATCGCGAAATACCAGTAGGTCCAGGTTTTTCTCGGTGGCGATGTGCTGTAACTCTCTATGAATCAGCGGAATAACTTGCGCGAGATATTGTGCGTCTTTTACCGCTATTCCATCACCATTCATGGCGAATAAGCCACATTCTGCCATGGATAGATGTAGATAATCGGGAAACCAGCTTTTAATCAGTCTGCGGGCATGGTTAGAAAGGCTTTTGTCCAGGGAAGAAAAATCCATGGAAACTTCGTAGAGATTGGCTTTGCCGATCCATTGGTTATTTTGCTCGAAGGTCAAGTAGTGGCAATTTAAATTGTTGACCCGCGATAGTTCAAATGTTTGCAGGACATTATGTCTTAGCCCAGTGGCGCGTGGCACGATTGCGTCCCATTGGTTTTCAGGAATATCAAGGATACTTTTAAAGCGGTTGCTGCTGGTTTTGGTGGTAACCGAATCAATAACGTCCATTATCAACACCTCGTATGGTCAAAAATCACTTTGATGAATCAGCTTTTAAATCAATTCCTTATAAAATTATTGTTCTGGTTGTACCAGGTTTTGCTTTGGGTAATTCCGGCGTAAAAAGAAAAACCAGGAAAGCCATAGCGTGAGCGATATGCCTATTGCTGTGAGAATAGCTGGTGTCGGATTGGCTAGTGAACTCTTTGATCCTGCGTAGGCGGCAATGAAGGCGTAAGGGATCGTTGAGATACTGTAGTACGCCATAAAACGAAAAAATGACATCTTGTTTGCGCCTGCCAGGCATGAAACGACTTCTGGCAAAATTGGCATTGCACGACACATCAAAATCACGCTGGTGCTGTGTTCAGAAAAGATGTTTTGCATTTCCGCCAGCTTTTTTGGGTCCTTATAGATTTTCATTAAGAGCTTTGGTCCGATCGCCCGACAAATCCAATAACCCGAAATTCCTGCCAGCATCATTCCAGAGGTGGATGCTAGCCCTCCTGTAATCCATCCCAGGAAATAACCAGAGAGGATACAAATAGTTAACGTGGGAACAGCAATAAAAAGATCAGCGAAAAGCAAGACGACGACAGTCAGTACGACATATACAGGATTTATCTCTGAGGCCATGGTTAGCCACTGTTTAATATCATCAATTGTCAGCACCCCTGTGGTTTTAATGATAATGAACGTTGAAGCAAAAGCAGCGGCTAGAATAAGCGCAATGGTAATAAGTTGTTTCATGGTCAGCTCCGTTATCCCGCTTTCATAATCGCCGCCATCAGGCGGGGGCTAATGCGCGATACCAATGGAATGAGTTTTGCCTTTCCTACATAAATTTCTTCATCATCGTTTTCTATTCCTTTGATGATGGCGTCTGCGGCATGATCCGGTGATATCTTTCCTTTGCCTCGCCCCTGTGTCATGGGTGTGTCAACCAGTGGCATAATGGCTTCAAAAACCTTTATGGGAGTTTCTTCAAGCTGATACCGGAAGCTTTGGGTAAAATTGCGCAATCCGGCCTTGGTTGCACAATAGACGGCGGAATTTTTTTTGGGATAGAGTCCTAATCCTGAGGTGATATTAACGATGGCGGCTGGAGCCTTCAGGTTAAGTAGTGGGCCGAGCATGAGCGCGCAAATTTTAATGGGTGAGGCCAGGTTAATGCTAATTTCGTTTTCAATACTATCGAAACTAAAATCGTTGTCTAAAAATGTAGGTGTTTCCTGAATGCCGGCGTTGTTGATAACCACAGAAATGTCGGGATGGTTATTAATTATTTCGCTGAAAGTTTTCTCCAGGTCTATTTTGTCGGAAAGGGAGCACTTGTAGGTGTATACGTTGGATATCTCATTCCTGATTTTTTCAAGATGTATTGGGTTTCGGGCGATAACAATAATGCTTTTATTTTCTGGAGCCAGTTTTTTTACCAGGGCGTATCCAATGCCTGAAGTTCCGCCGGTAATGAGCAATGTTCTATCCTGTAGTTTCATATATCCCTGAAATCCTGTATAAAGATGAATAATCCGGAGCATTTTAAGGCAACGGAAAATTTTTATTCATTAACCGAAGTTAATCCACCTGATATATTCGATGCCAAAGCAAAAAATGATTTGGCGCATGAAATTTCAATAATTTTGTGCGCCATGCATGGTATTTATTTTCCTGGTTTTTATAAGTAGTAACGCTGCACATGGTTCGTCTATTTAGAGGGAGCGCTAGTTGAACGAGCAATTAAAAAAGATAGGCGCTATTCGTCAGTTTCCCAAAGGCTCTTTTTTGTTCAGGCAAGGGGCAAGAGGTGGCAATTTATTTTTCATTCAAAGCGGATTGGTTAAAGCTTATTATGAAACGCTTGATGGAAAGGAGTTTATAAAATCGTTTTTGACGGAGGGGGAGTTTATTGCGAGTATGCAAGCGATTGTCGCTGGTAATCCCAATTCCTTCACGGTATTGACGCTTGAGGATTCAGTGGCAGTCGAGGTTCCCAAAGAAGCGGTATTGAATCAATTCTTCAATAATCCTGCCTTTACTGACATCTTAAACTCTATGCTATTAAGGTTGGCGGCTAAAAAGGAGCGACGTGAATACGAACTCTTGTGCATGTCGGCTGAAGAGCGCTATCTCTTATTGTGTGAGCGCGAAGCAAAATTGTTGGAACGTTTGTCGCAGAATGATATCGCGCGCTATCTAGGAATTACTCCGGTGGCACTGAGCCGTATTCGTAAACGTGTCAAGGTTTTTGGTGGGGAGTCCATTTGAACGGTTGCCAGCTCCTCCATATGAAGATGATCCCGCTTTAAAATTTTCAGGAGTTACTATGTGGGAACAGTGCCTTGAACAGGTCGGTAATTTGCGTCATTACCCCAAAGGGACTTATCTATTCAGGCAAGGGGAGCATTCAGATGATCTGTTATTGATTTATAAGGGTTTGGCCAAGGTCTTTTATAAGACCCTTGAGGGCAAGGAGTTTATTAAATCCTTTTTAATAGGTGGTGAATTTATCACCAGCTTGAACACCCTGGAATCTGATAAGCCATCAACATTTTCCGTGTTGAGCCTTGAACACACGGTCGCACGTGCAATACCGCAACATACCTTTAAAAAGCTTCTGGATGACAATCCTGGCATCTCTCGCCAGTTCACCTCGGTATTGATAAATCTGGCAATGAAAAAAGAACAGCGGGAGTATGAGCTTCTATGTTTGTCCCCTGAAGAACGTTACTGCTTGTTTTGCGAGCAGAACCCGACTATGGAGCAGCGAATCGCACAGAATGACATTGCACGATACCTGGGTATAACCCCTGTCGCCCTCTGTCGCATACGCAAGCGCTTCCAAACTGATAAGCCCCATGCTTAGGAGTTCTTATCCGCTTTGTCTGTCATAGAATTTCCGCTAGTCGACGCCGCAAATAAAAAAGCCCCGATGTCGCTATCGAGGCTTCCGAATGTGGTGCCCAGGACGATGTGCATGGATGCACAAGTGTCGCGGTGTACAGGACGTACAGGAGCGACTGAGGACAAGTCCGTTGCTTATCGAAGCCGCAAATAAAAAAGCCCCGATATCGCTATCGAGGCTTCCGAATGTGGTGCCCAGGAGAGGACTTGAACCTCCACGGCCTTTCGGCCACCAGCACCTGAAGCTGGCGTGTCTACCAATTTCACCACCGGGGCAGGGAGTGCTCGGCGTTGTTTGCCGAGGCCGCGAACTATAAATATCCCCTCTTGGGTTGTCAACGGGCTCCCCCCGACTTTTTAGCATTTTTATTTATGCCAAATTGTAAGGATTCCGCGTCTTTTCGTGTGTTTGCGCAGCACTGACCCTATAATCAGGCTATCTCGGGGCTTGTGATACGAATATCACAGCCTTATCTCAGGTCTAACCGCTTTAAACCCCATTTCCAGGGACCCTTACAGGACATTTATTTTGACGAAACGCAAACTGCCCAAAGCCGACCCTTATGCTCAGCGCGAGGCCGAAAAGTACGAAAACCCCATCCCCAGCCGTGAATACATTCTCGAATTGTTAGATAAGGCGGCCTATCCCGTTACCCATGCCGAGATGTGCGACTTGCTGAACCTGACCGGGGAAGACGAGGTAGAGGCGCTGCGCCGCCGCCTGATCGCGATGTCGCGGGACGGGCAACTGATCAGTAACCGCCGCGACGCCTATGTTCGGCCCGACAAGATCGACGTAGTCCGGGGCCGTGTTCAGGGTCACCGCGACGGTTACGGTTTTGTGATTCCCGCCGAGGGCGGCGAAGACATCTACCTCCATAACCGCCAGATGCGCCGGGTGTTCGACGGCGACGAAGTGTTGGTGCGCCTGTCTGGCCATCAGTACCGCGGCAAGGAAGAGGGCGCTATAGTTGAGGTGCTGTCGCGCAATACCAAGCAGGTGGCCGGGCGCTTCTTTAATGAAGAAGGCGTGCAGTTCGTGCGGCCGGAGAATGTGCGGATTACCCAGGACATCATGATTCCTTTCGGTGCCTGGGGCGGTGCGGAGCCGGGGCAGATCGTGGTGGTGGAGATCACCCAGCAGCCGGATAAAAATCGTCTGCCGGTAGGCCGGGTGATCCGCGTGCTGGGCAATCACATGGCGCCGGGGATGGAGATTGAACTGGCGATCCAGTCCCACGGTATTCCTAATATCTGGCCGCCGGCGGTTGAAGCTGAGGCGGCCGGCATTCCCGCCGAGGTGCAGGAAGCCGACAAGCTGCACCGTATTGATGTGCGCCACTTGCCGTTTGTCACCATTGACGGCGAAGATGCACGCGACTTTGACGACGCCGTGTTGTGTGAGCGCCGCAAAGGCGGTTGGCGTTTGTACGTGGCTATCGCCGACGTGTCGCACTACGTGCACGTTGATAATGCGCTGGATAAAGAGGCTTGCCTGCGCGGTAACTCCGTTTATTTCCCCGACTTTGTGGTACCCATGTTGCCGGAAGCATTGTCCAACGGCCTGTGTTCACTCAATCCCCAGGTGGACCGACTGTGCATGGTGTGCGAGATGACCATCACGGATGCCGGGAAGATCTCCGGCTATCAATTTTACGAAGGGGTGATGCACTCCCATGCGCGCCTGACCTACACCCAGGTGGGCGAGATCCTTGAGCACGGGGGTGACGACCAGCATCCTCTGCGCCAGCAGTTCCACCACGTCTTGCCGCAATTGCACCAGCTGCACGATCTCTACAAATGTCTGCGTGAAGCGCGTGACGAGCGTGGCGCAATTGATTTTGAAACGGTCGAGACGCGTATTGTATTCAATGAAGAGCGTAAGATTGAGCGCATCGTGCCGGTGCGTCGCAACGACGCGCACAAATTAATTGAAGAATGCATGCTCTGCGCCAACGTCTGTGCGGCCAAATTTTTACAAAAGCATAACCTCACCGGTCTGTATCGCGTCCACGAAGGCCCGACGGAGCAAAAGCTGGATAACCTGCGTGAATTCCTCGGCGAGCTGGGGCTGTCTTTGTCCGGCGGTGATACACCGACCTCGCTGGATTACCAGGCCTTGATGGAGCAACTCGAAAACCGCTCGGACAGCAACATGATCCAGACCGTCATGCTGCGCAGTCTGCGCCAAGCGATGTACCAGGTGGAAAACCTCGGCCATTTCGGTTTGGGTTATGAAGCCTATACCCACTTTACCTCGCCCATTCGTCGTTACCCGGACTTGTTGGTGCACCGCGCGATCCGTTCGGTCATCCGCAGCGAAACACCGTCAAAACAGGTTGAACGGGTCGAGGGCGCCAGGTTGCTGAATAGCCGGGTTATTTATCCCTATTCGCCGAGCGATATGGCGGGCCTGGGAGAGCACTGTTCCATGACTGAGCGTCGTGCCGACGAAGCCACGCGCGATGTGGTGAGCTGGCTCAAGTGTGAATTCCTGCGCGATCAGGTGGGTGAAGTATTCCCTGGTATTGTGAGTGCGGTGACCGGCTTCGGTTTGTTTGTCGAACTGAAGGAACTCTATGTCGAAGGGCTGATTCACGTTACCGCCTTGCCGCACGATTATTATCGCTTTGAGGCGGCCCAGCACCGGTTAGTGGGCGAGCGCACGCGCAAAGTATTCGGCTTGGCCGATGAATTGATGGTGCGTGTGGTGCGGGTGGATCTCGACAATCGCAAGATCGATTTTGAGCTCGAAACCGTTGTGGCGCAGCGGGCAAAAACCGGCAAAAGCAAGCCGGCAGAAAAAGCTACCAAGCGCGGTAAAGCGGCGCCCGCCAAGCCAGCCAAGGGTAAAAAAGCATCTGAAAGTCGCCCTGCTGCAACAAAGGCCAAGGCGACCAAAACCAAACCGGAAAAATCGGTGGCCAAGGCTGGCCAGAAAAAATCAGCGGCGGGCAAGGCAAGCGCAAAATCAACGCCGGTTGATGTAGCGCCAACCAAAACCCGTCGCACCCGAGTGGATTCAGCAGCAGGAGAGACGGATGGCGATCAAGATCAAAAAGCTCGGCGCACGACGAAGGCAGAATCAGTTCCTGCGGTTAAAGCAGGTGCGCCTGCTAAAGGCAAGTCAATTTTTTCGGCCGCGGCAGCTGGCATTAAAAAAGCGCTGGCTAAACGTAAGAAGGAGAAGTAGGGCGCAAACAGAAGTGATTTTATGCGCGGATCATAAAGAGGGGGCCTAGAACCCCCGTCGGTTATTGACTGTATTTTTTGAGGCTCCGTTAAAGATAGCGATGAAAGATAACGAATTGATTTATGGTTTGCACGCGGTGCAGGCCCTGTTGAAAAGTGCACCGCAACGCGTGCAGGAATTGTTTCTATTGCAAGGGCGAAACGATCAGCGTCTGCAAAAGATTGCCGCCGCCGCCCAGCAGAATGAAATCCCTGTTCAGCAGGTCAACCGCACCAAGCTGGATGAGTTGGTTGATGAAGAAAATCACCAGGGCGTTGTCGCACGTTGTACGCCGGGTGAGAACCATGACGAAGCTTTTTTATTCCGTATGCTGGACAATCTCACCGAACCGGCCTTCCTGTTAATACTGGACGGCGTAACCGACCCGCATAACCTCGGCGCCTGCATGCGCACCGCAGAAGCCGCCGGCGTTCACGCCGTGATTGCACCGAAAGATAAGTCTGCCGGTTTGACGCCGGTCGCGCGCAAGGTGGCCTGTGGTGCGGCAGAAGTCTTGCCGTTTGTGCCAGTGACTAACCTGGCGCGGACCCTGAAAAAATTGCAGGAAGCGGGGGTGTGGTTATTCGGCGCGGCCGGTGAAGCAAAACAGTCGGTTTACCAGTCCAACCTGACCGGTCCCATCGGCATTTTGATGGGCGCGGAAGGGGACGGCTTACGGCGCCTGACCCAGGAAACCTGCGACCATTTAATGAATATTCCGATGGCAGGAACGGTCAGCAGCTTGAATGTGTCGGTTGCGACCGGTGTGTGTTTATTTGAAGCCGTGCGTCAACGTCAACAGAAGCCCTAACCTAACCTGGCCTAAAAAACCTAGCCTAAAAAATAAGGAAGCCTATGCGTAAAACGATTATCGCCTTGAGTGTGTTGCTCGGTTTGGTTACAGGTTGTGCACCGGAAGTCGGCAGCCCCGAATGGTGCAAAAAAATGAAGACCAAACCCAACGGCGAATGGACCATGAACGAAGCCAAGGATTACGCCAGCCACTGCCTGTTCAAATAGCCCCAATTCCTCCTTTACATCCCCCCGTAGGTCGGATTAGCGCAGCGTAATCCGACAACCTTCCATTCACAAACCCAAGGGCATGTCGGATTACGCCGCGATGCGGCTAATTCGACCTACGCGGGACGTACTCTTCATTAAACTCATCTGGAACAAGTTTTGCCTCGCATTTTTTATCACCATCCGAGGCAAACACCATGAAATCCGCACAAGACTTTCTGCTGGCTGCCAAGCATTGCGAGATTGATGCATTGGAACAACTGCGCACGACGTGCGAACTGGTTACCGGGCTTAGCGAGTTGATCCACAGCTTGCAGCGCGAGCGCGGCGCCTCCAATGTGTATCTCGGTTCGTCCGGTATTCGGTTCAGCCAGGTTTTGCAACACCAGGTTCACGAATCCTCCCGCGCCGAAAAAAAGTTGCGCAACCAGTTTTCCCGCCTTGACCAGCACCTTGGCAGTGTTCGGTTATTCAGCCGGATTGCGTCTGTGTTGCACGGTTTTGAAACACTGGAGCGCTTGCGTGAACGGATTCGGGCCGTCCAATTATCGTCTCGCGAAGCGACCACGGCATTCAGTCGCCTGATCGCAGGTTTGCTTGCCATTGTGTTTGAAGCGGCCGATACCGCTGCTGACCCGGAGGTGACCCGGCTGCTCGTGGCGATGTTTAATTTTATGCAGGGTAAGGAGCTCTCCGGGCAGGAACGTGCGGCCGGGGCGATGGGTTTTACGGCCGGCTTTTTTACGGCGGAGGAACAACAGCGCATGGTGTATCTGTTGGACGCACAAGAGCGCTGCTTCGATATCTTTTACCAGTTTGGTCCGGCTAAGGTGCTCGATGCCTGGCGCGAATTGGCGGAGTCGCGTTTGTGCGCAGAGTTAAAAGCCTTGCGCCAGATCGCCCGAAAAGCCAGTGAGGCGCAACCAGTGCCCTCAGAATTGGGTGAACTCTGGTTTGAGTTGGCCACACAACGCATCGATAAAATGAAGTTGATTGAAAATCAATTGGCCGATGCATTGGTACAGTTATCCGCCTACAAGATTGTTGAAGCTCGCGCGGATTTACACAGCCACAAAGATGTTCTCGCCGCTTTTAATGAGGTTGCAATACCACCCTTGGTGCCTATGGCTGTGTTGCTCGACTCCTCCATGATGGGGCTCGGTGCGGTACTGCAGTCGCAAAAACTGAGTGTGGAAGATATGAGTCCCCACCTCAGTCATTCTCTGTTTGATCTTGTACAAGCCCAGGCACAACGCCTGCAATCCGTCAGTGATGAATTGTCGGCTGCGAAGCGGGCGTTGCATGAACGCAAACAGATTGAACGAGCGAAAGGCATATTGATGGCGCATCGCGGGCTCACAGAAGAGCAAGCCTACAAGATGCTGCGCCAATCAGCGATGGACCAAAGCCGGCGGATGGTGGATGTTGCCGAGGCCATTCTGAACGTGGCAGATCTGCTACAGGAAAAGCGTCAGGTGAATATTCCCGTGATCTAGTTTCTGTGCGCGCAACCTGTGCAGTTTTCCGGTTTTTTGCGCGCTGCTGGTGCATGGGTTGGTAAGGAAAGAATGTTTCTGCTGTTATTTAACCGATTGTTTTTAAATGATTTTTTAAATTTTTAAAAACTTGGTATGCATTCTGCAATATCCAGATCAAGGATTCGGAAATTCTGAAAGTCAGCAGAATTAAACGAATCAAAGCAGCTAAGTCGATGATGACCTGGCGCTGGTTTTATCCAAGAGTCAACGGGCAACGGTGCCACATACGTTAATTGCTTGCGCGGTAATTAACTTTGTGTGGCACCGTTTTTTTTCGCTTAAAATTTGGCATCAGGGGCAGGCGTAATGGGAAAAAAATCTTCCACAATGATCGGCGGCAATGATTTCAACAAGCGCCGTAAATTTTTAAAACACAGCCTGACGGCGATCGGTGGTGCAGCGGTATTAAGTGGTTTGCCCAAAGGGCTCGGCAGTCTGGCCTGGGCCGCAGGGGGCAGCCTGGAAACCACCACCGCAAAATTGGGTTTTATCGCACTCACCGATGCCGCGCCATTATTTGTTGCAGAGGAAAAAGGTTTCTTCAAGAAATATGGCATGACCGATGTGCAGGTCATCAAACAATCTTCCTGGGGCACCACGCGCGACAACCTGGTGCTCGGCTCCCAAAATAATGGTATCGATGGTGCTCACATCTTGTCGCCCATGCCTTACCTGATTTCAGCGGGCGTCGTAACACCGAACAATATTCCTACACCCATGTACATCCTCGCGCGCTTGAATCTGGGCGGCCAATGTATCTCGGTCGGTAAAGAATATGCCGACTTAAAACTGGGTACAGATGCGACACCGTTTAAAGCCGCCCTGGAGAAGAAAAAAGCCAGCGGTAAACCGGTGAATGCCGCGATGACTTTCCCTGGCGGTACGCACGATCTATGGATTCGTTATTGGTTAGCCGCAGGCGGTATTGATCCCACCAAAGATATTTCCACGATCGTTGTTCCACCGGCGCAAATGGTGGCCAATATGAAAGTGGGCAGCATGGATACTTTCTGCGTGTGTGAACCCTGGAACGAGCAATTAATCAACCAGAAAATTGGTTACACCGCCAATACCACCAGTGAACTCTGGAACAATCATCCCGAAAAAGCCTTCGCCATGCGCGCGGATTATGTTGATAAGAACCCCAACGCAACCAAAGCCTTATTGATGGCCGTGATGGAAGCGCAGATGTGGTGTGAAAAAGCCGAGAACAAGGAAGAGATGGCGAAGATCTGCTCCGGCCGTAAATGGATCAATGCGCCTTATAAAGACATTATCGAACGTATGAAGGGTACGTTTGATTACGGTAACGGCAACGTGGTAGAGAACAGTCCGTTCCAGATGCGGTACTGGAAAGACTTTGCGTCGTATCCATTTCGCAGCCATGACCTGTGGTTCCTCACGGAAAATATGCGCTGGGGTTATTTCCCGGCGTCCACTGACACCAAAGCTTTGATTGATAAAGTGAACCGCGAAGATATGTGGCGCGATGCCGCGGCGACATTAAATGTGCCCGCTAGCGACATTCCCACGTCAACGTCTCGTGGTGTTGAAAAATTCTTTGATGGCAAGATCTTTGACCCGGAAAATCCAAAAGCTTATCTGGATAGTCTGACAATCAAATACATGAGCTGAAGTTGAATGGCAGTGACAAGCGGAGGTGATGTATGAATTCCAGAGCCAGTATTGATAATGCATCGGCGATGTCGCTGGCAGTCAATAAAACCGATGCCGGGGTGATAAAAAAATCCTTGTCGAAGACGGCGGGAAAGTGGAAGGATTTTCTCCTTTCACGCTTTTTGCCGCCGCTCATCGTAATGACTATTCTGGTAGCGATCTGGGAAATAACCTGCTCTGGCCCGGAGGCATCCCTGCCATCGGCATCGGCGATGGTTGAACAAAGTTGGGAATTGATTGTTCACCCGTTCTACGACAACGGCGGTAACGATGTCGGTATGGCCTGGCAAATTCTCGCGAGCCTGGAGCGGGTCGCTTACGGTTATTTATTGGCGGTGATAGCAGGCGTCAGTCTCGGTGTTCTGGTGGGTCAATCAACCTGGGCGATGCGCGGACTTGATCCGGTTTTCCAGGTGTTGCGTACTGTCCCGCCGTTGGCTTGGTTGCCGCTGTCGCTAGCGGGTTTTCAGGACAGTCATCCCTCGGCAATCTTCGTTATTTTTATTACGGCGATCTG
The DNA here is from genome assembly GCA_035490615.1 of Cellvibrio sp. GTDB lineage: Bacteria > Pseudomonadota > Gammaproteobacteria > Pseudomonadales > Cellvibrionaceae > Cellvibrio. The sequence continues at coordinate 8,864 of DATJLH010000195.1, read as the reverse complement.
GCCCATCATCATCAACACCTCGGTGGGCGTGCGCAACATTCCAGAAGATTATCGCAACGTTGCACGCGTAATTCGTTTAAACGGTTTTGAATATTTTCGCCAGGTGATGTTGCCTTCGGCCGCGCCTTATATCTTTTCCGGTTTGCGCATTGGTGTCGGTTTATCCTGGCTGGCGATTGTGGCAGCGGAGATGTTGATCGGTGGTGTGGGCATCGGCTTTTTTATCTGGGATGCCTGGAACTCCTCGTTGATCAGCGACATTATTCTGGCGTTGATCTATGTCGGCATTGTGGGTTTTATACTGGACCGGATGGTGGCATTTATCGGCAACCGCGTTACCCGCGGTACATCGGCGAGTTAATCGCGCAAGAGGACTTGATGATGGCTTCCAGTTATTTGCAAATTGAACAGGTGGCGATGGATTTTACACGTGGCGATCTCACCAGCCACGTATTACAAAACGTGAATTTAAAAGTGGAGCAAGGCGAGTATATTTCCATCATTGGCCACTCCGGTTGCGGTAAGTCCACGGTGCTGAATATTGTGGCGGGTCTATTGCGCGCAACCTCCGGTGTGGTGATCCTTGATGGCAAGGAAGTCAATGATCCCGGCCCGGATCGCAGCCTCGTTTTCCAGAATCACTCACTCTTGCCGTGGCTGACGGTGTATGAAAACGTGGCGATTGCGGTGAATAAAATCTTCAAACACAGCAAATCGGCGGCGGAACGTCATCAATGGATTTTAAAGAATCTGGAGATGGTGAATATGAGCCATGCGCTGCATAAACGGCCAGCGGAAATCTCGGGTGGAATGAAGCAGCGTGTGGGCATTGCCCGTGCGTTGGCAATGGAGCCGAAGGTGTTGTTACTGGATGAACCTTTCGGTGCACTGGATGCACTGACCCGCGCACACTTACAGGATGAAGTCATGCGCATTCAGTCGGAATTAAAAAATACCGTACTGATGATTACCCACGATGTGGATGAAGCGGTATTGTTGTCGGACCGGATCGTCATGATGACCAATGGACCGTCTGCAACCATTGGTGAAATCCTGGATATCGATCTGCCTCGGCCGCGCAATCGCATCACCCTGACTGACGACCCCACCTACAACCATTACCGCCATCAGGTCCTCAGTTTCCTCTATGAAAAGCAGCGCAAGGTAGATGTGGTGGCGATTGCCTGACGGGATGCCAAATGCATCGCGGTTTTTACCGATGAAATTGCCATCAATTCGCTCGCATGTTATACAGACAGCTCAATGTTGCAGCAGCGCTCTCGGTCATATCTCTCCGGTGTCCGACGGCGGTGCGCGCAGGCAAGCAGGAATCTCTCCCACAAACGTTTTCGGGTGGACGATGGAATGGTCAACCTCGTCGGGTATTCCTTTGTCTTCGTTGATTGGCACAGCGGATTGAGCGGGCCGGTTACCTTAACCGAGCACCACAAAAATATAGCCAAATCAGGAGAGCATGATAGATCGTCAAGGTGGCCTGGTCCGGTATGCGGTCCGGTGCTTTTTTGCGTGGGCGTTTAATGCGCCTGTTTATCATGAGGATTAACAATAATGAAAAATCCAATCGTGCTATGGCTCGCCGTCTGTGCGAGTGTGTTTTCGGTCAATAGCTTTGCTGTCAATTGCGCTAACCTGCCTGTCTGGTCCAGCACCGGTGTGTATACCGGTGGTACTCAGGTACAACATCTCGCCAAAGCCTATGAGGCTAATTGGTGGACCCAGGGGCAAAACCCGGCCACTCATTCCGGCCAGTGGCAGGAGTGGGATTTGTTAGGTAATTGTGATGGTGCGACGTCATCCAGCTCCGTTCCTGCGTCATCCAGTAGTGTTTCATCCAGTGTTTCGTCCGTCATTTCCAGTTCGGTGGCTAGCAGTAGCTCTTCCGTCACGGGTGGCAATTGCGCGTCGCCGCAGTATGCGGCTGGCACGGCGTATTCCGCCAATCAGTTGGTGCAAAACGCGGGTAGTGAATATCGTTGCATGATTGCTGGTTGGTGTTCATCGACGGCAGCCTGGGCCTACGCGCCGGGTACCGGTATGCACTGGGATGATGCCTGGGATCTGGTGCGCAGTTGTGGTGCCGTGTCCAGCTCCAGCAGTCTTGCCTCATCGTCAAGCTCCAGCAGTTCAGTAATCAATTCCTCCAGTTCGTCATCCATGCCCGGGGGCGTCCGTGCACCGGGCGACAGTAGTCCGCTGCCGCGTCATGCGCTGGTGGGCTATTGGCACAACTTCAATAATGGCAGCGGCGTTATTCGTATCGCGGATGTGGATGACATCTGGGATGTGATTGTCGTGGCCTTTGTGGATGATGCCGGTAATGGCAACGTTGCTTTCAATCTCGATCCCGCACTGAACAAAGCCCAATTTATCGCCGACATCGCGGCCAAGCGGGCGGAGGGCAAGATCGTGGTCCTGTCGTACGGCGGCGAGAAAGGCACGGTCACGCTCAACAATGCCACCAACCTCACCAACTTCGTCAACAGCACTGCCGCCATCATCAATGAATATGGTTTCGATGGTGTGGATATTGACCTGGAGAGCGGGGCGGGGGTACTGCACGGTGCGCCGGTGATCCAGAACATGGTAGCGGCGATCAAGCAACTGCACAGTCGCTTCCCCAATCTGTATGTTTCCATGGCGCCCGAACATCCTTATGTACAGGGTGGTTATGTGGCCTATTCCGGTATATGGGGCGCCTACCTGCCGATGATTGACCAACTGCGCAATGAGCTGGATCTGTTGCATGTGCAGTTATACAACAACGGCGGGCTGGCTACGCCCTACGCCGCCCAGTCTTACCAGGCGGGCACGGTAGACATGATGGTGGCATCGGCCCTGATGTTGATCGAAGGTTTCCCGCTGGCCTACGGCTCGGCCGGTAACTTCACCGGATTGCGTGCGGACCAGGTCGCCCTCGGCTTGCCCTCCGGCCCGCGCGCGGCAGGTTCCGGCCAGGCAACCACGGCCAACATCAACCGTGCGGTGGATTGCCTGACTCGCCTGACCAGTTGTGACACCGTGATCCCCAGCCGGGCCTACCCGGAATTTCGTGGCGTGATGACCTGGTCGATCAACTGGGATGTGAATGACGGGCGTATCTTCTCGATCCCGGTGGGAACTTTCCTGGAAACACTGCCTTAATATTTTTGCTGGCAGGATGGGGCGCTTAGGCGCCCCTTCTTATTTATGAATGTCGGATTACGCCTTGCGGCTAATACGACCTACAGTGCCCTTTTCCCCTGCTTATTTTTCATCCTTGCATCGCTTTCGCAAAGTCTCTAGAATGGCGCGCCCTCATTTGGCCTGGGGTTATTCGGGCCTCTCCTTGTCTCACCGCGATCGGCGGGAGACTTTAACCCGTAAGGAGCTAACATGCGTCATTACGAAATCGTGTTCATGGTCCACCCGGACCAGAGCGAGCAAGTTCCAGGCATGGTGGAGCGTTATACCTCTACTGTGAAATCCAGCGGCGGTACTGTTCACCGTCTGGAAGACTGGGGCCGTCGCCAACTGGCTTACCCCATCAACAAAATCCACAAAGCTCACTACATCCTGATGAATATCGAATGCAGTGAAGAAGTGCTGGAAGAGTTGACCACCAACTTCCGTTATAACGATGCCATCCTGCGCAATCTGGTGATTCGTGAAGACGAAGCTATCACCGAAGAATCCATCATCATGAAAGCCGAGAAAGAAGGCCGCGAGCGTAAAGCCCGTCCGCCCCGCGCTGACCGTCGTGATGAAGAGTCGGATACCGAAGAGTCAGATGATGACGACATGGATTCCGATGAACTTGAAGAACAAGAGCAGGGGGTTTAACAGATGGCACGTTTTTTCCGTCGTCGTAAGTTCTGCCGTTTCACCGCTGAAGGCACCAAGCGTATCGACTACAAAGATATCGAAACCTTGAAAGCCTATATCACCGAAACCGGCAAGATTGTTCCAAGCCGTATCACTGGCACCAAAGCCAGATATCAACGTCAGTTGTCGTCCGCGATCAAGCGCGCGCGCTACCTGGCCTTGATTCCGTACACTGATAGTCACGAGTAAGTTTAACCATGCGTGCGCTGGCTGAGTTCATCATGCGCGGCCGCACGCAAGCTGCTGTGGTGGCCGTACTGGGCACTGCGGTACCCGTGCTGACGCCGGCAACCATTGCATTGGTGTCGTTGCGCAAAGGAATCGGTAATGGCTTGTTGATCCTGTTATGGGGTTTACTGCCGATGCTGATTTCCCTGGCGATGGGGCAGATGCAGCCGCTGATGCCGATCCTGGCGATCAGCGGTTTAGTGGTGACCTATGTTACCGCCCTGATATTGCGCAACAGTGTGTCCTGGCCCTATACCCTGATGGGATTAGTGGCGTTGAGCACTCTTGCGGCCTTGCTGCAATTGGTGCTGGTGCCGGATTTACTGGCCCAGCTGACCGCTTCCCTGGCTGAGTTTGTCAAACAGCTGTTCAGTGAGGTGGAGCCGTCCACGGTGGAGATGCCTGGCCAGACGTTTGTGGTCGGCATGATCGCTTATGTCACGGCCATGGGCAGTTTGTTCGGCGTCATTGTCGGGCGTTGGTGGCAAGCGGCGCTGTACAACCCTGGCGGTTTTGCGGAGGAATTCCAGCAGTTTCGCTTGAATAGCCTCCAGGCGGTTGTTTGTATGGCTGCGGCCATTTACTGCCTGACGCAGTCGCCGGATTACCGTTCCTGGGCCACGCTGTTTGTGTTACCGCTGCTGGTCATGGGGGTGGCAATTGTCCACCGCTTTGTGGCAGTCAAGCGCATGGGTACGCCATGGTTGGTCGGGTTTTATGTGCTGGTGTTCCTGTTGGATGTCGTCGCACAGTTGCTGGTTATCGTGGCGTTTTTAGATACGTGGCTGAATTTTCGCGGGCGGTTTAAGCCGAAGCTGTAGCTTAACCTCACAAGCAATGCTCAGCTGCCCGTTAGATAAATGAAACTGAGAGGGTAAACGAGATGGAAGTTATTCTGCTCGATAAAGTAGGTAAATTAGGCAAGATCGGTGACAAGGTTTCCGTTAAGGCGGGTTTTGGCCGTAACTACCTGTTGCCGCAAGGCAAAGCTGTTGCTGCAACAGCAAAAAACGTCGCTGAGTTTGAAGCGCGTCGTGCTGATCTCGAAGCAGCTGCAGCTGCCAAGAAAGCCGAAGCTGAAGCACGTGCTGCCAAACTGGCTGAATTGTCAGTCACCATCGCGGCTAACGCTGGCGACGAGGGCAAACTCTTCGGTTCTATCGGTACTCGCGACATCGCTGATGCGATTACTGCTGCCGGCGTAGAAGTGACCAAATCTGAAGTGCGTCTGCCGGAAGGTGTGCTGCGCGAAGTAGGTCAGTTCGACATCGACGTTCAACTGCACCCGGAAGTCATCCAAACCGTCAAACTGGCGGTGGTTGCAGAGTAATCGCGCTACTTGATGCAGTGCGCCAAGGTTCTCGACGGACCGGGGCATACTGACAAGCGTGACGAAATCGGGCACTATCGACACCCTTTCGGGTTGTTTGTAGTGCCCGATTTTTTATTTCAGTCTTTCAAATAATTCCGTAGTTTATTGCCTATGTCTGAAGCATCCTTTGAACTGCCGTCGGCGGAAGCCGTCGCCCAAAAGACTCTCTTGCCCCACTCTATCGAAGCGGAGCAGGCGGTTCTGGGTGGTTTGATGCTCGACAACAAGCGCCTGGATGCGGTGCTTGAGGTGATCTCCGAGGTGGACTTCTATCGCGAAGACCACCGCCAGATCTTCAAGATGATGCAGATCCTGCAGGAAAACGCCCAACCGCTGGACGTAATTACCCTGTCGGAAGAACTGCATCGCCATGACCAGTTGGAGCGTGTGGGCGGCCTGGCCTACTTGGTCGAGATGGCCAACAACACACCCAGCGCCGCGAATATCGTCGCCTATGCGCGCATTGTGCGCGAGCGCTCCACGCTGCGGCAGTTGATTGCAGCGGCCCAGGAAATCAGCAAATCCAGCTATAACCCGTCCGGCCTCGATTCCGACGACCTGCTGCAACTGGCCGAAAAGCGGGTCGCGGAAATTGCCGAAGATCGCCCGAAAGAAGGCGGCCTGGTGGGTGTTAATGACCTGCTGAAAGCCACTGTCCAGCGTATCGACGAGTTATTCCGCTCAGGCAGCGACATTACCGGAGTGCCCTCGGGTATTACCGACCTCGATACCCGTACATCGGGTTGGCAGCCGGGTGAATTGATCATCCTTGCAGCCCGTCCTTCTATGGGTAAAACCGCCTTGGCACTGAATTTCGTTGAAAGCGCCATGTTCAGCCAGAATCGACCGGTACTTGTGTTCAGTATGGAAATGCCCTCCGCCGCGATGGTCATGCGTATGATGTCGTCGGTAGGTCGTATTGATCAGGGACGGATGCGCAACGGTAAGTTGACTGAGGAGGACTGGCCCAAGCTGTCATCGGCCGTGGCCAAGATGAAAGACAAGCTGTTATTTATTGATGACACCCCTGGCCTCAGTCCCCAGGAATTGCGCGCCCGCGTGCGGCGCATCGCCCGCGAGCACGGTAATCCCGGCATGATCATGGTGGACTACCTTCAGTTGATGCAGATTGCTGGCTCCAGCGAAGGACGAACCCAGGAAATCTCCGAGATTTCACGCTCGCTTAAAGCAATTGCCAAAGAATTTGATTGTCCGCTGATCGCGCTCTCCCAGCTTAACCGGGGGGTGGAGCAGCGTCCCAACAAGCGACCAATGAACTCGGATCTGCGGGAATCCGGTGCGATTGAGCAGGACGCGGACGTGATCCTGTTTATCTACCGCGATGAGTACTACAACGAAGACAGTCCGGACAAGGGCATTGCGGAATTGATTATCGGTAAGCAGCGTAACGGCGAGATCGGTACCTGTCGGGCAGCGTTTATCGGTAAATACACCCGCTTCGATAACCTGGCGCCGGAATATTTCCAGAATGATGGTTATTAATTGATCAATCTATAATTTTTCTGTCTAACCTGCGACAGGGAAAAGACGGGTAAAAAATGTACTTACCCGGCGCAAGAGTGTATTATCGCGCGCCCGGATGTGGGGTCTTTGGTAACAGTTTGGGTGTGTCCGTTATGGCGATGCAAGTGTTTCACCACATTCAATCACTGCGCGAAGCGCTGCAGCAGGAACGTCGATCGGGCAAGCGTATCGGCTTTGTGCCCACGATGGGTAATCTGCATGACGCCCATATCGAATTGGTGAGGATTGCCCAGCACCACTGTGATGTGGTGGTTACCAGTATCTTTGTTAACCCGTTGCAGTTTGGGTTGAATGAAGATTGGGATAAATACCCACGTACCTTGGCGGCAGATACTGCGCGCCTTGAAGCTGCCCACTGCGATTACCTGTTTTGCCCTTCCGACAAGGAAATCTACCCCAATGGTATGGTCGAGCAGACCCGTGTCATCGTGCCTACCATGACGGATGTGCTTTGTGGCGCCAGCCGGCCGGGCCACTTTGAAGGCGTGACCACCGTGGTGGCCAAGTTATTCAATATCGTGCAGCCTGATGCGGCAGTGTTCGGCACCAAGGATTTCCAGCAATTGGCGGTGATCCGCCGGATGGTGGAAGACTTATGTATGCCAGTCAGGATTATTCCCGGCGATATAGTCCGTGAACCTGATGGTCTGGCCATGAGTTCGCGCAATGTATTTATCACGTCGGACGAGCGGCCGCGGGTCGTGCAGTTGAATCGCAGCCTGAATTGGATCAAAGAACGGATTGTGGCCGGTGAAACGAATTTTATAGCCTTGGCGGATGCCGCTCGCAAACAGATTGAAGACGCTGGGTTTCGTGTGGACTACGTCAGCATCTGCAACAGCCATACCCTGGAGTTGGCGGCTCACGATGATCGCGACATCACTATCCTCGGTGCCATGTACACCAGCGGTGCCCGGTTAATTGACAATGTTTCAGTGGTATTGGGCTGACAGTCGTCAGTTCCAATAACAAAAGCAGGAGGAGTGTCATGCTCTCACAAATGTTGAAAGGTAAGTTGCACATGGCCAAGGTCACCCAGGCGGAGCTCTGGTACGACGGTTCCTGCGCGATTGATGCCGACCTGGTGGCATTGGCCGGCTTGCGTGAGTTCGAGCAAATCGATATCTATAACGTGAACAACGGTGAGCGTTTTCACACCTACATTATTCTGGCCGAGCCGGGCTCCGGGACCATCTCAATGAATGGTGCGGCAGCGCGTAAGGTACAGGTGGGTGACCGGGTGATCATCGCGACCTACGGTCACTATAGCGAGGCGGAGCTGCTCAATTACAAGCCCAAGCTGGTTTATCTCGATGAAAACAACCGTGTCGAGCGCACAACCAATACCATTCCTATGCAAGTTGCCTGATCCTCACAAATCCGCTGCACAATCTTTCCCAAGGGCCGCTTAGCGGCCCTTTTGCCTGGTGCGTTTTATCTCTTTGGATGAGTGAATCTTTGCGTTCCCCGATGTCGAAACTCCAAGAACGTTGCAGATGCTAAGGAGTTGAACCATGTCAGAACGTTATGAAAAGCAGCAGGATGAGAAACAGCACGGCAAAAAATCGTCCGATAAAACAACCGGTATCGCTCAGCCGACCCGCGACCAGGAGCGTGATACCAGTCAGCACCCTACCATGCCGCCAGGGCGCAGTGATCTGGCTTTGAAGCGTTACGAAAACCTTAACGAAAAACAGGACGAACACAAAGATCACAGTCTGCAGGAGCAGGCGAAAGAGCGCGCCAAACATCCCCACGATTTACATGCCGGCACGCCTTACGACTGGGAGGATCTGGAGGCATACCAAAAGGAGCTTGAGCGACTGGATCGGGAGGG
>DATJLH010000194.1:0-1967 GCA_035490615.1 Cellvibrio sp. | reverse complement strand
ACGGTCAATGGCAAGCGGGCTTCCTGCACTTTGCACGTAAAGCCAAAGCGCCGGTGCTGCCGATTTTTGTATCGGCGAAAAATTCGCTGCTGTTTTACAGCGCCTCGTTTATCTTCAAACCCTTTGCGACCGCCCTGCTCGCCCACGAAATGTTTAACAAACATTCCAGCGAAATTAAATTTCGCGTTGGCGAAGTGATTCCGCATCATGCATTGGAATCCAATAAACTCGCCGACAAAGCGCTGATTAAACGCCTGAAAAAACACCTCTACAAAATTGGCAAAGGCAAGCAAGCGATCTTTGTCACCGAGAAAACTATTGCGCACCCGGAAGATCGCAGTGCGCTCAAAAAAGAATTTAAATCGGCCATGCTGATCGGCGCCACCCGCGACAATCATCGCATTTATCTATGCGATTACCGTCAGCATCCGACGGTGTTGCGCGAAATCGGCCGCCTGCGTGAACAGACGTTTCGCCTGGTGGGTGAAGGTACCGGCAGCCGCCGCGACCTGGATAAATACGATCACTACTACCGCCATCTGGTGCTGTGGGATGAAGATAAGCTCACCATCGCTGGCGCTTATCGCCTGGGGGACTGCGCGAGCATTTTGCATGAACAGGGCATCAGCGGTTTGTATACCGCCGATTTATTTCACTACCGCGCTGGCGCCAACCAGTACCTTGAGCAAGCCATTGAATTGGGCCGCAGCTTTGTGAATCCTGAATATTGGGGCAAGGCCAGCCTGGATTATTTGTGGCAAGGTTTGGGCGCTTATTTGCAACATCACCCCGAAGTGCGTTATGTGCTGGGCCCGGTGAGTATGAGCGCGACCTATCCCAAAGCGCTGCGCGATTTGCTGGTGTTTTACTACCAGCGTTACTACCGCGCCCCCGCGCCCCTCGCGGAAGGCAGCCATCCGCATTTTATTGAGCCGGAGACCTATCAAGCCTTCAGCGATATCTTTACCACGCTGGATCGCGATCAGGGCTTCGATTACCTGCAACAACAATTTTCCGAGCAGGGCCATAAATTGCCGGTGTTGTTCAAGCAATACGCGGCGTTATATGAAGACGGCGGTTACCAATTGCTGGCATTTAGCGTGGATTCGGATTTCGGTAATTGTGTCGATGGCTTGTTTATAGGCGACCTCACGCTGATGAAAGCCAATAAACGCCAACGTTATCTGACCCCAGCGGTCGCCACCGCGAAAGTCGCCTAGCATCTCCGGCGGGCGCCGCCCGCTGCGCTGCTTCAGATACCTCCCTTCACACTCCTTTACGACCGAGCCACCCGGCTCGGTACCATCCCATGGTGTAAACCTCTACAATAGACGCCCTCACATCAATAAAGCAGCGCCAACGAGCCTGCCCTCCGTTTTACGTCGTCTAACCAAGAGAGAGAGAATCAACCATGAAAATTGCATTGATGAATGAATTCAGCCAGGCATCCAAGAATGCCGTTGTCCTGCAACAACTGAAAGACGTTGCCGCTGAGCAGAGTCACACCGTTTACAACGTCGGCATGAGCGACGACAACGACCACTACCTGACCTACATCCACCTCGGCATCATGGCCAGCCTGCTGCTGAACTCAAAGGCCGTTGACTTTGTGGTGAGCGGTTGCGGCACCGGCCAGGGCGCGCTGATGTCCCTGAACGCCCATCCGGGCGTAGTGTGCGGCTACTGTATCGATCCTTCCGACGCTTACCTGTTCGCCCAGATCAACAATGGCAATGCACTGGCATTACCCTTCGCCAAGGGCTTCGGCTGGGGAGCGGAATTGAACATCCGTTATATCTTTGAGAAGGCGTTTGGCGGCGTGCGCGGCCAGGGTTACCCGGCGGAGCGTAAGGAGTCCCAGGTGCGCAATGCGGGGATTCTGAGCAGTGTTAAAAACGCGTTGACCAAGGATTATCTGGAAGGCTTGAAGTCACTTGATCCGGAATTGGTGAAGACTGCGGTAACTG
>DATJLH010000193.1:0-6985 GCA_035490615.1 Cellvibrio sp. | reverse complement strand
CGCAGCAGCATGGTTTCAGCCTGATCATCCGCGTGATGCGCCGTCAGTAAACAGTCACCTTCGCGAACGTGGGCCTCAAAGACGGCATAACGTGCCGCGCGTGCCGCGTCTTCCAAACCGCGACCGCTGGGCTCAACCACGACGGATTGCGCAATGTATTCAACACCCAACGCAGCACACAACGCCGCGCAGTGTTGCTGCCAATCAGATGCATAGGGAGAAATCTGATGGTTAACGTGGAGCGCGGCGATCGGCGTCGGCAACCTGAGTTGCACCAGGGCATGCAGCAATACCACAGAATCCAGTCCACCACTCAGCGCTACCCACAGACGCCGCGCGTCTGATGGCACGTGTTGACGTAACGCCGTGGAGGTAAAAACCATAGTAAAAATCCAGCCATGAATGCCGCCATTAAACCCGAATCGACACGGAATAAAAACCGGCGGTTGAAGTCCCAAGCGGGACAAAGGCACAATGCCGGCCACTTAACCGACAGGCGTCATGTATGAAAGAGACACGCTTATCCGCCGCTTATGGCAGTTGGACATCGCCCATCAGCGCAGCTTCGCTGACGGAGAAAACCGTACAACTGAGCGAACCGCGTTTTGATGGCGAAGTCATCTATTGGCTGGAGTCACGCCCGCAGGAAAAAGGACGCAATGCCCTGGTCCGTCTGCATGACGGCGTGCGCGAAGACCTATTGCCTGCCCCCGCCAGCGTGCGCACCCGCGCCTATGAATATGGCGGCGGCAATTATGCGGTTCACCATCAGTTTGTCTATCTGGTGCTGGATGCTGACCAGCGGGTATATCGCCTGGATACGATTCACCACACATTACAGCCGCTAAGTCCGGAAGGCCCCTACCATTACGCAGATTTTTGTGTGGATGAACAACATCAACAATTGATTTGTGTGCGGGAAGACCATTCGCAAACAGGCCAGGAGCCCGTCAACACGATTGTCGCGTTGGCGCTGGACGGTTCACAACAGGTGCACGTACTCGTCAGCGGCGCCGATTTTTATAGCAACCCACGGGTGAGCCCCGATGGCAAGAGTCTGTCCTGGTTGTCCTGGCAACACCCCCAAATGCCGTGGGACGGCACCGAGTGTTTTATTGCTGACTTTACCGATAAACACGCCCTGGCCACGCCCGTAAAAATAGCGGGCAGCATGCAGGAATCCATCTTTCAACCGGAGTGGTCTCCCGCTGGCGACCTGGTGCTGGTTTCGGACAACAGTAACTGGTGGAATTTATATCGTTGGACGCGAAACAATCCGCAACTCGATCCCCTGTGCAACAGGGAAGCAGAATTTGCTACGCCGCGCTGGGTATTCGGCATGTCCACCTTCGGCTTCCTTGATGCCACTACGCTTTTATGTTGTTACAGCCAACACGGTCGTTGGCATCTAGCCTACCTGAATCTGCTGGATAAAAACCTGCACACCATCGCGTGCGATTTAACCGACATATCAGCCATTCACTGTCGCGCCGGCAAAGCCTTGTTGCTCGGCGGAAACCCACAGCGCAGCACCTCCCTGTATCTTTACGATCATGCGACGCGCACCTTAACAACGCTGGCCCAATCTGCCCAACAAACACCGGACGCCGCGTATCTTTCCCAACCCCAGCCGGTCAGTTTTCCGACCCAGGATAATGAAATAGCTCATGGGTTTTATTATCCGCCGCACAACCCGGACTTCACCGCGCCAGCGGAGTCAAAGCCCCCCTTGGTAGTGATGTGCCACGGCGGCCCGACAGCGGCAACCTCATCCACATTGAATCTGAAAATCCAGTTCTGGACCAGCCGCGGTTTTGCCGTACTTGACGTGAACTATCGCGGCAGCACCGGTTACGGTCGACGATATCGCGACCGCTTAAAACACAACTGGGGCGTAACCGATGTGATTGATGTGTGCAGCGGTGCGGATTTTTTAATTGCCCAGAATCTGGTGGATGAAAACAAACTGGCGATTCGCGGCAGCAGTGCCGGCGGTTATACCGTGTTAGCTGCATTGACCTTCAGCAAACGTTTTACCGCAGGCGCGAGTCTTTACGGCATCGGCAACCTCGAAACCCTGACGCAAGACACACACAAATTCGAAGCGCGCTATCTCGACACATTGGTCGGCGCTTACCCGGAAGAAAAAGCACTCTACCTTGCCCGCTCCCCGCTCTATCACATCGAGCAACTACAATGCCCGGTGATTTTTCTACAAGGTTTACAAGACAAAGTCGTACCACCCAACCAGGCCGAAGCCATGGTCAAGGCGCTCACTGAAAAAGGCATCCCCAATGCCTATGTCACCTTTCCCGAAGAAGGTCACGGTTTTCGTCAGGCGAAAAATATTGAGCGGGCTATCGAAGCAGAATTATTTTTTTACAGCAAAATCTTTGGCTTCGCCCTGAGCGAATCCATCACACCCGTTCACATTACCCACCTGGAGCACTGAGTATTATGGGTCGTTGGCGTCCTCCATCAGTCAAAGGCTCGGCCTACATCACCGCCGCCGGCGCAAAGCGCTTAAAAGATGAACTAACCCACCTGTGGAAAGTAGAACGCCCGCAAGTCACCCAGACGGTTCACGAAGCCGCCAAAAACGGCGACCGCTCTGAAAACGGCGACTACATCTACGGCAAACGCCGCCTGCGCGAAATTGACTCGCGCGTGCGCTTTCTCAGCAAACGTCTGGAAGTATTAACCGTTGTAGACCGACTGCCGGAAGATCAAAGCCGGGTATTTTTTGGCGCGTGGGTCACATTGGAAGACGAAGACGGCAACGAACACCTCTGGCAAATTGTCGGCCCGGATGAATTCGATGTGAGCCAACGAAAACTTAGCATGGACTCCCCCTTAGCCAAAGCCATGCTGCGCAAACAAGTGGATGATGAAATTGTGTTACGCAAACCCGAGGGGGAAGAAATTTATTACATTACTGCGATTGAATATCGCGATTACGGTGAGAGCTGAGTATCGACAAAATTGAAGCTGGCACAATACAAGTTTGGCATTAGCACTTTTATTTTGAAACCCTCAAGTCAAGGACGACTTGAGGGAGCTACAGGGATGTATACATGCGTTTTCAAAATAAAAGTGCTAATGCCAAACGAACTACGAAGTACCTCTATCACATTAAAACCCTCATATCCTAAACACCAACCCCTTCTCCTTATAATCCCGCACAAAAACATCATGACTACCATCGCGCAACGCGCGCTTCACCAAAAAACTTTTATCCAGATTCCCCTGCTCTATCTCCGCAAGATTCAACACCTGCTCCTTCTCCAACTTACCATGCTGATCATGCACCACAATCACCCGCGGCAAATGGCGATAACGGTGATTGGTTTCCAACACAATACCCACACTACCGTTAACCAACTCCACCAGACTACCCGGCGGATACAAGCCGACACACTTCATAAACTCCAGGGCCAGCCGCTCATCAAAATGCGTACCGCGATCCTTAAAGATATTTTTTAACGCATCCGTACTGGGAATAGAGCGGGAATAACAGCGGTCTGCTGTCATAGCATCATAGGCATCAACAATGGCAATAATGCGCGCAAAATCCGAAATACCGGAGGCTTTTAATTTGCGCGGATAACCGGTGCCATCAATGCGTTCGTGGTGACTGTAAGCCACATCAACAGCGCCATGAAAAATACCCGGGGAAGACATCAACAAATTGCGCCCATGCACCGTATGGGCTTTAATCATGTTGAATTCTTTAGGCGTTAACTCGCCCGGTTTATTCAATATTTCATGGGGCACGCGCATCTTTCCTACGTCATGCAGCAAACCACACAAGCCAAGTTTTTCCAGCTCCGGTTCACTCATGCCCAGATGGCGGCCAAAAGCGATAGCGAGAATGCACACATTCAGACAGTGTTCCGAGGTGTACTCATCTTCGCTGCGCATGCGCGACATCCACAGCAAGGCATCAGCATTGCGCAACACGCTTTGCACACAATCTTTTACCGTGGACTTGGCTTGTTCGGTATTGATGACACCACCCAGACGCACGTCGTCCAGCAGGGTCTTGGTGAGACGGCGGGCCTCGCGGTAAACGTTGACCACCGCAGCGCGTTCCTGGTCTGCCGAAACTTTATTGATGTAGGTGATTTTGGCTTTAGGTTTGGGACCGAGGATGGCCCGCTCTTCCGGCGGCACCCAGGTTTCTTGTACCGCATCAACCCAGATGTATTCGGAGTATTCCGCAACGGTGTCGATATCGTCCAGACTCTCTACGACAAATCCCTGCATCAGAAACGGCGTTTCCAGCCAATCCCGATCAAGTTTGGACACATACATACCGATTTTCAGCTCTGAGATGTGGATCTTGACCGTTTGGCGGCTGGCGTCCACATGTCCCGGCTGTACTTCACGCCGATCCAAGCTAACCTCTCTCAATGCATTTTATTTTATGGACGGAAGCAACAACTGTTACGACCCCCTTGCGCATTTTTCATCGCGACGAGCATGCTCAGAGCATAGCCGGTTTTGATGCAGGTCACACTAGACAAAAAGTTATGAATCAGTTTTTTCTTATGCTAGGCCATACAAGTATGTCAGTTGGTTTTCTTGGCTTCATCCCACAAACGGTTCATCTCATCCATTGAAGACTCAGCCAAAGGGCGAGCACTATGTTGTTCCATATACTGGAAGCGCTGTTCAAATTTCCGATTGGCCGCGCGTAACGAGGCCTCGGCATCTATCTTGAGATAGCGGGTGATATTCACTACCGCGAACAATAAATCCCCCAGCTCCTCTTCAACCGCCTGGCTATCCTGTTGCGCCAACGCCTCTTCCACTTCGATAAGTTCTTCGCGCACCTTGGCAATCGGCCCCTGGATATCATCCCAATCGAAACCCACCGATGCCGCACGTTTTTGCAGTTTGGTGGCGCGAGTGAGGGATGGCAGGCTGAGTGGAACATCGTCCAGCAAACCGGTTTTACCCTTGGCTTCCCGTTCCTGTTGTTTGATCGCTTCCCAACGGGCTTTTACATCCACCGGCAGCGTATGGCGATTATCGATTTTGCTGTGCAACGTGCCTTCGGGAAATACGTGGGGATGTCGACGCACCAATTTGGCCACCAAGTCGGATACCACGCTGGCAAAATCAAACCGGCCCTCTTCTTTGCCTATCTGGGTATAGAAGATCACCTGGAATAGCAGATCGCCCAGCTCTTCGTTCAGGTGGGCAAAATCCTGTTTCTCAATCGCGTCCACGACTTCGTAGGCTTCTTCAATGGTAGAGGGGGCAATGCTGGCGTAATCCTGTTTGATGTCCCAGGGGCAACCGGTGTCGGGATCGCGCAGTCGGGCCATGAGGTATAACAGATCATCAACAGTGTATTGCGGTGGGTTCACGCGGATTCCTTGGATGATGGGTTGAGTGTTGAACGAGTGTGGTGTCGGATTACGCGGCGCTTGGCGCCGCTAATTCGACCTACATATCCGGAACGAAAAAATTAATGCTTTCGGCGCGCCGAGGCGATGTTGGGTAATTGATTCAAGCGCGTCAATATCCGGCTCAATTCATCAATGCTGCGAATCTCGGCGGTGATCAACATGTCCACCGTATTCTTGCGTTTGTCCGATAAGGTTTGTAGTGCGCTGATATTAATCCGTTCGTTGTCCAGCAGCGCGGTAATATCGCGCAGCAAACCATAGCGGTCGTAGGCTTCGATGATGATATCCACCGAGTAAGCACTCTGCGGCGCGGAGCCCCACTCCACCTTGATGATACGTTGCGGTTCGTCAGCCTGTAGTTGCAACACATTGCTGCAATCCTGGCGATGGATGGAAACGCCTTTGCCCAAGGTGATATAACCCGTGATCGCATCGCCCGGCACCGGGTTACAGCAATTGGCGATCTGGGTCAGCAGGTTACCCACACCTTCAATATAAAAATCCGATTCTTTTTTCTTGTGCGATGACTTGGCGCGAAACGGAATCACCGGCTCTTTCGGGTTGGCCAGATCCAGGAGTTTTTGCGCGGCGTTGAGCACCTGCCCCACGCCAACATCACTCGCACCGACCGCCGCGTAAAGATCGTCGAGGCTGGCAAAATGCAGACGCTGGGCCAGCTCCTCAAAGTCCAGATCAAGCAACGCCAGCCGCTTGAATTCCCGATCCAACAGCGCCTGACCTTCTGCGATATTCTGATCCCGCGCCTGCACCTTAAACCAATGCTGCACCTTGGCCCGCGCCCGCGCGGTGTTCACATAACCCAACGCGGGCGATAACCAATCGCGACTGGGCGCTTCGCGTTTGCCGGTGAGGATTTCTACCTGATCGGCGTTATTCAAGTGGTAGTTGAGCGGCACAATCCGGTTGTTGACCTTGGCCCCGCGACAGCGGTGCCCCACATCTGTATGGATGCGGTAGGCAAAATCCAGCGGCGTGGCGGTTTTAGGCAAGTCAACGACGTGACCTTCCGGTGTAAAGACGTAGATGCGGTCCTGGTTAACACTGCGCAAATCATCTTTCAGTGGCTCACCGCCCAGTTCGTCATGCCATTCAAGCACCTGACGTAACCAGGAAATTTTTTGCTCATAGCTGTCTTGCACATTTTCCTTGTCAGTGCCTTTGTAGCGCCAGTGCGCGCAGACGCCGTATTCGGATTCCTCGTGCATGGTATGGGTGCGAATCTGGATCTCCAGCACCTTGTTTTCCGGCCCCATCACCGCCGTGTGCAGCGAGCGGTAACCGTTCTCCTTGGGCGAGGCGATATAGTCATCAAATTCGTGGGGGATGTTGCGCCACAGGCTGTGGACGATACCCAACACCGTGTAGCAATCGCGCACCGTGGGTACAAGGATACGCACCGCGCGGATGTCGTAAACCTGGGAAAAATCGATGCCCTTGCGCTTCATCTTGCGCCAGATGCTGTAGATATGTTTCGCGCGCCCGGTGACTTCGCCGTCGATGCCGGCGGCCTGCAATTCCGAGCGCAGCAGCGTCAGCATATTGTCGAT
>DATJLH010000192.1:0-30427 GCA_035490615.1 Cellvibrio sp. | reverse complement strand
GCTGGCTATGTTTGGCGATGAATTCTGGCTCCGGAATGCAGTCGCCATCGGTAAAAATCAGATAATCACAATCGGTTTGCGCAATGGCTTTATTGAGGATCTGGCACTTCTGGAAACCTTTGTCTTCATGCCATATGTGTTCAATTGTGAGTTTTCCGCGAGATTTAAATAACTCAATGACATCGCGCGTCGGCTGGCCAGATCCGTCGTCGGCGATAATCGTTGTAAAATTCTTTTGCGTCTGGACTTCATAGCCGAATAAGACATTCTTCAGCCAGGCAGGCGAGTTATAGGTGGTGATGACTACACCAATTTTTTGCGGTTTCATAATGCCAATTTCTCGCTGAGTTTTTGCCAAACATTTTGCGCCAATATTCCCGTCATACACGGCGGTGTTTCACTGCTGTGTTCCGGCAGTAATCGACAGCTGCGTTTATGGCAGGGTACGCAGTCCAGTGGATTTTCCATTTGCAAGTTGCAGGTGTGCGCACCGATCAGGCCAACTTTGATGGGTGATGTGGGGCCATAAAGTGCGATGGTCGGTGTTTCAAGCGCGCCAGCCAGGTGGGAGAAGCCGGTATCCAGGCCGATTACGCCGGCTGCTTCAACAAGTTTTTCTGCAATGGTAGTGATCGATAGCCGTTGTTGTGGACGGGTGGCTGTGGGGCAAACCGCAATAATCTGGTCGGCGATAACGCGCTCGCTCTCGCTGCCCCAAATAATTTCCAGGTTGTAACCCTGTTCCACCGCCATCTTCGCCAGGCTTTGCCAGTGTGTTGTGCTCCACAGCTTGGTGGTCCAACTGGTGCCGATAATGAATACCAGCTTACGGCTATTCTTTTGCACCCGTGCAAAGTTCTGGTTAATGCCAAAGTTCAAGGTAGCTGGCGGTGCGTAGTTAAAAATACTGGCGAATAGCTGGCGGGTTCTTTCTACGGCGTGCTGCTCTTTGGATACCGCGTGAGTATGTGAATAAAACCAGCTGCTGATGGATTCACGCGCCGATTGTTTATCGTATCCGTGTCGGGTATCGGCGAGGGCGGTGCGGGTGACTATCGCGCTTTTTAATAAGCCTTGCGCATCAATCACGCAATCGTAGTGCTCACGTTTTAGCGCTTTGCGCCACTGGCGAAAGGCGCTCCAGCTGGCCCCGTTTTTTTGTTTCATCCAGCGGCGTAAATCAATGGGAATTACCTGGCGAATGGCGGGATGCCATGCCGCAATTTCAGCAAAACCTTCTTCCACAACCCAATCGATCACCACCTCGGGATGCTTCTCCTTAAGGTCGGTAATGGCGGGGAATGTGTGAAAAATGTCCCCCATGGAGGACATTTTTATCAGCAGGATTTTCATGCAGGTTCGCTGTGGCTGATGATTAATTTACTGGTAATTCTGGTAAGACTTTTCTTCAACCAGCTCAGAACCAAACGCCAGGTTGATGTCTTTCTTAACAGCAGCGCGTTTATCGTTGGTGAAATACACCGCGCGTGCCAGCTCAATAAATTGTTCAGTGAAATCTTTGGCGCGCTCGCAATCGCGAATATCGTCTTCAATAACCCACAGCTGTTGATTGATGTTTTTAAGTGAGGCTTGCAAGGGTGCCAGTTTGGCTTTACCGGCTTGGTCGAGTAATTGGTCGACGGTGTTGTTGAGAACATCCAGTTCATGCTTGACGTTAGCGAGTTTGCCTGCGTCGGTGATATTGGCGGCTTTGATTTCAAGAATAGTGATCTTGTCGATGAGTTCGCCGAGGGAAATAGGTGCTTGAATCAACATGGTCCGGGTCTCTTTTTAGCTGTTTTCACAGGGCGCACATCTTAACAAAAGCCATCGCTTGTGTATCCGTTTGTGTGCGATGGCCTTTGCCCGGGCGGGTGAGTCCTGTGGAGCAGGTCTAAAAATCGCTCAGCTCCGGCTAATGGTGGCTGCCTGATAGTGATAGGCGTAGTAAACCACCGGGATGACCACCAGCGTCAGCACGGTAGAGACGAACAAGCCGAAGATCAACGAGACCGCCAGGCCCCCAAAAATGGGATCGTCGATGATAAAAAATCCGCCCATCATGGCGGCCAGCGCCGTTAAGCCGATAGGGAGGGCGCGCACGGCGGCGGCGTTAATAGTGGCATCTTCCAGGCTTTTGCCGCTGCGGACTTCCTGCTGGATAAAGTCCACCAACAGAATGGAATTGCGCACGATGATGCCTGCCAGCGCAATCATGCCGATCATGCTGGGCGCGGTGAACTGCTGACCGAGCAGCGCATGACCGGGCATGATGCCGATCAGCGTCAGCGGGATCGGCGCCATGATGATCAACGGCACCGAATAGCTGCGGAACATGCCGACCACCAATAGATAAATCATGATCAAGCCGACCGAATAGGCGATGCCCATATCGCGGAAGGTATCAAGGGTGACTTGCAGTTCACCGTCCCATTTCAGGCTCCAGCGGTAGGGGTTTTCCGGTTGGCTGTTAAAAAATTGTTCCAGCGGTGCGCCGTCGATGGGGGTATCTGCCAACTGGCCTGCTACGGCGGCCAAGCCATAGAGCGGGCTGTCAGTGCCGCCGGCAACATCACCGGTGACATACACCACAGGCAGCAAATCCTTGTGATAGATGGTTTGGTCGCGCACCCCTTGTACTACCTGGGTGACCTCGGAAAGCGGTACCAGTGAGCCGTCCCGCGCACGCACGTGAATACTTAATACAGATTCAAGATTGTGTTTCTCGCCCGACGGCAGCTCCAGGCGCAGGGGAATGGCAACGCGCGCATGGTTGCTGTGAAGGTAGGCTGCATCCTCACCATTCAAGGCCGCATTAATCGCTGCGACCACCGCCTGCTGGTCGACGCCGAGCCGCGCAGCGCGGGCGCGATCTACTGTGACCAGTAACTTCGTTTGCGGTGCTTCCCCGGTGTTATCAACATCCACGACATGGGGTGTTGTGGCAAAGATATCGCCGACCTGCGTTGCTATTGCCAATTGGCGTTGATAGTCCAAACCGTAAATTTCCGCCACCAGCGGCGCCATGACGGGCGGCCCTGGTGGCACTTCGACGACTTTGATATTGGCCCCGTGAGTGAGGGCAACCGGTAATAGCGCGGCGCGGGTGGCCAGGGCGATGTCATGGCTTTTGCGATCCCGATAATGCTTGTCGACCAGATTGACCTGAATGTCGCCCTGATGCGGTTCGCGGCGCAAATAGTATTGGCGGACCAGCCCGTTAAAATTAATCGGCGCCGCCGTGCCGGCGTAAAGTTGGTAATCGCTGACTTCGGGAATCGTCTCGAGTTTATCGGCCAAGGCTTGCAAGGCTTGGTGAGTGGTTTCCAATGGCGTGCCTTCGGGCATGTCCACCACCACCTGAAATTCGCTTTTATTGTCGAAAGGCAACATCTTCAGGATCACGGCTTGCACTACCGCCAGGCCCATCGACATAACGATCAACCCGAGGATGCCTGCCAAGAGCCACAAGCGCGCTTTGCGCCCGGACTCACGCCCGAGAAATGGCGTCATCACCCGGGTAAAAAAGCGCAGGAACCGGGACGGTTTTTCCTGGCTCTCGTGGTTGTCATGACCTGCGTGCGCCGCCTTGGCAAACAGCCGGTGATAAAGCCAGGGCGTAAAAATAAAGGCTACAGCAAGGGAAATCAGCATCCCGGTGGATGCATTGATAGGAATGGGCAGCATATACGGCCCCATCAAGCCAGTGACAAACGCCATGGGCAGCAGGGCGGCGATAACGGTAAAGGTCGCCAGGATGGTCGGGCCGCCCACCTCATCGACCGCGACAGGAATCGCTTCGGTCAGCGACAGCTTGCCGAGGGCCATATGACGGTGAATGTTCTCCACCACCACAATGGCATCGTCTACCAGGATGCCGATGGAAAAGATCAGGGCAAAAAGCGATACCCGGTTAAGGGTAAAGCCCCAGGCCCAGGAGGCGAATAACGTAATCGCCAGGGTCACAATAACGGCTGCACCCACCACCAGGGCTTCGCGTTTGCCCAACGCCATCAAGACCAGCAGGATCACCGACAGCGTGGCGAAGATCAGTTTCTTGATCAGGGTCTGGGCTTTGTCCCGGGCTGTCGCGCCGTAGTTGCGGGTGATGCTCGCTTCCACGCCATCCGGAAAATGAACGCCCTTCATGTGTTCAAAACGGGCAATGACTTGCTCGGCAACATCCACGGCGTTTTCGCCGGGTTTTTTGGCCACAGCCAGAGTGACGGCGTTGTAGCGGCCGCTTGCGCCCGATGCCGGGCCCAGCCCATGGGTGACATAACGTTCGGCGGTATCCGGGCCAACGCTGACATCGGCAACATCCTGTAAAAATACCGGTGCACCTTGGTGCACGCCCACTACCAGATCGGCGATATCTTCCACCTGCATCAGGAAGTTACCCGCCTGTACCAATACCTCCTGCCCCTGATCCACCAGCGAACCGGCCGCTGCCGAGGTATTAGCGCCGCCGAGCGCCTTGCGCAGGTCATCCAGTGTCAACTTGAAAGCCCCCAGCCGATGGGGATCGAAGGTGACGCGCACCACCTGGTCCGGCCCGCCGAGGATGTCGATGTCACGGGTACCGGGTACGCGTTGCAATTCGGTTTGCATCGTCCGGGCGATACGAACCAGATCGCTGCCGGTGATGTCGGGGTTCTTGCTCCACAAGGTGCCGGTAACGATAGGGACATCATCGATACCTTTGGGTTTGATCAAGGGTTGGCCCACGCCGGCATTGGCGGGTAGCCAGTCCGCGTTGGCGTAGAAGGCGTTGTACAAACGCACGATGGCGTCCGTGCGCGGCTGGCCCACTTCAAAACGCACGGTCAACACGGCCATGCCCGGCGAGGAGGCGGAGTAGATATGCTCCACACCTTCGATCTCGGACACAATCTGCTCTGCCGGTGTGGTTACCAGGGACTCCACTTCTGTCGAGGAGGCGCCGGGAAAGGGGATAAATACGTTAGCGAAGGTGACGTTGATCTGCGGTTCTTCTTCGCGCGGAGTGATCAGCACCGCAAAGATGCCCAACAGCAAACCGGTCAGTGCCAGCAGCGGCGTGATTTCGGTAGTGAGAAACGCCTGTGCGATCCGTCCTGAAAGACCCAGGGATTTTTTGTCCATGGCGGGCGCTCTCTTAGTGACCGGTGGAAGGGGATTGTTTATAGACGCCGGCGGCAGCCACCGGATCGAGCACCAACACTTCGCCCACATTCAAGCCAGCCAGCACCGGGTAGCGGTTGTCGCTGGTGCGTGAGCCGAGATTAACGTGGCGGAACTCCAGCCGCTGGTCATGCTTGATATACACGCCATTGATTTCGCCCCGCTGCGCCACCGCACCGGCGGGAATCAGCAACCGTTCTTCCGCACCCACCACGAAGCCAACCTTGATCAAGGTACCGGGGAATAATTGATGGTCGCCTTCCGGCAGGTTAACCAATACAGGAAAGCTATGGCTTTGGGCATCAGCGCCGGGCGGGATACGCATATCGGTAGTATCCAGAACGACGCCGCTGGCGAGTGGGATGCGCGCCTGTTTGAACTTGCGCACCGGGCCAATATGTTGCTGGGGAATATCCACCCGCACACGTAATTGCTCCAGTGAGAGACCCGTCATCAAGGGTGTGCCGGGCGCGACTGACTCGCCGACTTTCACGGCCCGGCTCAACACAATGCCGCTGTAGGGTGCGTGCAGCCGGGTGTAATCCAGTTGTTGTTGCGCCTCTTGCACCGCCGCTTCAGCGGCCTCGGTGCGGGCGCGTGCCGATTTAAACGCGGCTTCGGTTTGATCAAAGGCCGCCTTGGCAATTAGTTGTTTGGCAAACAAGTCTTGCATCCGTTTAAACTGGGCGCTCGCATCGGTCAGTTGGGCACGGGCGGCATCCAGTGCGGCTTGGGCGCTGGCGACGCGCGCCTTTTGTTCGGTGTCCGTCATCTGCAAAATCAGCTGGCCTTTTTCAACGTAATCGCCGACATCGACGGGCAGCTCCACAATGCGGCCGGCGGTTTGTGCGGTGACCGTAGCCTGGTTGAGTGCCTCGATGACACCGTCAAAACGTAACTCCCGCTCCACGGTGGAGAGCGCCACCGTTTCGCTGGCCAAACCCTCAACGGCCGAATTACTCACTTGCGCGTCCGGCGGTGTTTTATCGGAGCAGGCAATCAGGCTCAGCAGCAAAAAACTCAAGACAGCGCGTTTCAGATCCATGGTTTTATCCTCAACAATCAGTGTTGCTCCAGCGCTTGGCCACAGCGGCGATTGGCCGGCACAGCGACATCCATCATCTTCGGGTTGGGCAGCTTCAGGTTGTTCATCAATTCCACGTAGGCGGGCAGGTCCTTGACTTGCAAACGCGGGTTATGGGCTTTTTCTTCGCCGATAGTACTGAGCATCCAGCCTTTGTAATCGTGGGCCGGATACACGAGGGTGTCTTCGGGTAACTGCAACAGTTTGTCGAACAGGCTGTGATATTGATCAGCGGCATTGCCGTTCTGGAAATCGGTGCGCCCGGTGCCGCGAATCAGCAAGGTATCGCCCGTAAACGCATAGGTTTGGTTCTGGTGCTCCAGCACAAAGCTGTAGGAGTCATCGGTGTGGCCGGGGGTGAACAGTGCCTTTAGCGTGAGCGTGCCGATGTGGATCTCATCGCCATCCTGCAGGGATTTGGATACACAGGCGGAGTTGGCTTTTTCACCCAACAGCGTTGTGCAACCGGTGAGGTCGCGCAGGTCGCCCGCGCCGGTAACGTGGTCGGCGTGGGTATGCGTATCCAGGGCGTAAACCAGCTTCAGGTTCAACTCCTCCAGAAGTTTGAGGTATTTGGGAACCTCTTCCTTCACGGTATCGATCAGGGCAGCCTCGCGGGTTTCCTCGCAGGCAATGAGATAGGTATAGGTACTGGATTCACGTTCAAATAATTGGCGAAAAATCATAATAACCTCGTTAACGTAGGTCGCATTAGCCGTCAGGCGTAATCCGACATCTCGCTATTTCTGATTTGTGTCGGATTACGCCTGATGGCTAATCCGACCTACGGGTGTTTACAGCAGGGTTTTGCTGATCAGGGTGATCAACGCAATCACCAGCAGGCTCACGGCAAAGATCTTTTGCAATAGCGCGTTGGCGATCTTGTGGCTGATGGCCTGGCCGGCCATCATGCCCAGCACGCCGCCCATAGCGACCAAACCCAATAATGACCAGTCGCTTTGATCGGTCATCAACAAATGGCTCGCAAACCCTGATGCACTCACGGCGGCAATGATCACCAGAGAGGTGCTGACCGCCTGCATCATGCTGATCGGGCTCAAAACCAACAACAGTGGCACGATCAAAAAGCCACCCCCCACGCCAAACAACCCGGACAACAAACCCACCACTACACCGCCGACCAACAAGCCGCTGACACAGCGGGGGCGAAGTTCAAACTGGCCCGTATGGCTGAGGTTGCATAACAGCTCGGGTTGGGGTGTGTTGGCAAAATCCCCGGCTCGCACGACCCGTGCGGCATCGGGGTCGCTTGTTGCGCCGCGCCACATGCGCACCGCAATCACCATGGCTAACAGGCAGAAACTGATCAGCAAAATCAACTCCGGAATCTGCAAGCCCAACCATTTTCCAACAGGGGCGGTGACTGCACCGACCAGCGCCAGAATCGCGCCGGGTAACCAGAGGATCGATTGATTGTGGCTCTTGAGGCTATTACGGAAACTGCCATATAAGGTGCTGGCGGCAACGGCGCCGAGTGATATCCCGGCAGCTTCGGCCATCGGCATACCCGCCAATAGCACCAACAATGGCACCGCAAACACCGAACCCCCCGCGCCTGTGAGTCCCAATACCAGACCAATCAAAAGTCCTATCAGCAGTACCATTGTTACCTTCCAAAGCGTTGATGTTCTTGTGTTGGATCAACAAGGTGGTGTGCACCGCAACTTATACTGCTTTATTCCAGGGTGCCTTGGCGATCAGCATGCCCATGGGGCAGATATCCGTCAGGCCAGCGAAGGTCAGCCCGGCGCCAACCAGACCCGCCAAGGCATAAAAGCCGGGTGCATACCAGGTACCGAGAACCACGCCGGTCAACGCCAGCAAGCCCGCCGCTATGCGCACCTGGCGTTCCAGCGAGATGACTTTGCGACCGCTTTTGGCAATTTCGATATTGGATTGTTTAACTGCATTCATGCCGCCTTCAATAATGCAAAGCTCCATATCCACTTTGCCATGCAATTGATCTGCCGCCATTTCAGCGCGCTTGCCGCCCTGGCACAGCAGGTAAACGCAGGAGCCGCTTTTGCCGCTCTTCTCGATTTCCGCTTGCAGGCGTTCCGGCGTCAGTTCGTGTAAGGGAATATGTAAGCAGCCAGGTAAACCTGCCGCTTGCACTTCCGCGGCGGTGCGGACATCAAGAATGCACAGGTCGACACTCTTGTCGGACAGTAGATCAACCGGGTGAATACGTTTGTGGTTCATAGTGCGTCTCCAGAGCTGTAAAAAGCGTTATTCGCTTGGGCAATAAATTGACTGTAAAACAGCGATGATCCTGGTCGCTTCATTACCACTTAGTTGATAAAACACGGTTTGTGCTTCCTTGCGGGTCGTTACCAGCCCCGCTTCGCGCAAACTCGCCAAATGTTGCGACAGGGCAGACTGGCTTAACGGAATCTTTTCATTGAGTTCGCCTACTGACAGTTCACCGCTGATCAGCGTGCACATGATCATCAGGCGATTCTCATTAGCCAGCGCCTTAAGCAAGGCGGCGGCTTTTTGCGCGTGCTCTCGCATGTCGCTTAAGCCGGCTACATCAAGCATGGGTGCGTTCATGGATAGTCCTCAGGGTTGTTTGAGGTAATTATATTAGTAGAATTTAATTTAGCAAGATCTAATTTAGTGATCTATGATGTAAGTACAGCAGGGGCATCAGACAGTGCGCATGCTTCCCTGGTCCGCAACATCCTATTAATGAGGTGATTTATGGCCAACGTGGTCTTTATCGGTGCAGGTTTGGGGGGATTGGCCGGGGCTTATGAAATGCGCGATGCCCTGGGTACAGCACATCAGGTGACGGTGATTAATGAACGGGAAAATTTTCAATTCGTCCCGTCCAACCCTTGGCGAGCGGTGGGATGGCGGGAATCAGAGCAAATCAGTTTCCCGATTCGCCCCTATCTGGAAAAGAAAGGCATTGCATTTATCGCCAAGCGGGTCGACGAGATAGATCCGATTAACCAGCGGGTCATACTCAATGACGGCCAGCAGGTGGATTACGATTATCTGGTGATCGCGACCGGGCCACGCCTGGCGTTTGAAGAAATCCCAGGGGCCGGCCCCCACGGGTTTACCCAATCGGTTTGTACCCTCGACCATGCCGAAAAAGCCCACGAGGACTTTAAAAAATTACTGGAAAACCCCGGCCCGGTGGTGATTGGTGCAATGCCGGGTGCCAGTTGTTTTGGTCCGGCGTATGAATACGCTTTTATTCTGGATACGGCGTTACGCCGCGCCAATATTCGCCATCGTGTACCCATCACGTTTGTGACCAGCGAGCCCTATATCGGCCATCTGGGGCTTGGCGGTGTGGGCGACTCCAAGGGGATGATGGAATCCGAATTGCGCAAGCGTCATATCAACTGGATCACCAACGCGAAAACCAAACGCGTGGAAGCTGGCAAACTCGTTGTCGATGAAGTGGACGCGCACGGCCAGCCCCTTACCGAGCACGAGCTGGCTTTTGTGCACTGCATGATGCTGCCCGCATTCAAAGGTGTGGATGCCGTTGCCAAGGTCGAGGGGTTGTGTAACCCGCGCGGTTTTGTGCTGATTGATAAACACCAGCGCAGCACCCGTTACTCCAACATTTTTTCTGCTGGCGTGTGTGTCGCTATTCCACCCATCGAGCAAACGCCGGTCCCCACGGGGGCACCGAAAACCGGTTATATGATCGAGTCGATGATGACCGCGCTGGTCCATAACATTCGCGACGAATTAGCCGGAAAACCGGCGGATGCAGAAGGCAGCTGGAGTGCATTTTGTCTGGCGGATATGGGCGATACCGGCGCGGCGTTTATTGCCGTTCCGCAACTGCCGCCGCGCAATATCATGTGGTACAAACAGGGCAAATGGGCGCATTTCGCTAAAATTGCGTTCGAGAAATACTTTATCGCCAAGATGAAATCCGGCGTCTCCGAGCCTTTCTATGAAAAATGGATGCTCGATGCGATTGGCTTGCGGCGGCTGGATAAAAAAATGCATCACTTTTAACAGGCTGAGGTGGTACTGATCATCAAGCTACTGACGTTCCCTGTCATGGCGGGCGCTTATTCTGGGTATGGCTGAACAGTTTAGGTGAACCTTCACATAAGACGAGGGCATTATGAGCAACGATAACCCCAGTATCATTTCGCATTTATCTATTGGCACTAACGACTTTACTCGCGCCAAGGCGTTTTACGATGCCGTGCTACCCAGCCTGGGTATCGGCATCGTTATGGAGCACCCGGACGCTGTGGCTTACGGCAAACAGTACCCCGAGTTTTGGGTGCAGGTGCCGATCAACGGCAAACCCGCCAGCGTCGGCAACGGCTTTCACATCGGCTTCTTCGCTAATAATAAAGAAGAGGTCCATGCCTTTTACGATGCCGCTATTGCGGCGGGTGCCACCTGCGACGGCCCACCCGGCCCGCGCCCGCTCTACGGCGACCCCTACTATGGCTGCTACGTTCGCGACCCCGAAGGCCACAAAATTGAGGCGGCGTATTGGGATCAGGAATTGAGTATGCAGCTGTACGGCCACTGATTATCGGCTGTCGCCAGCGGGATAACAGAGTCGCTGACAGGAGCCTCGTTATCCCGCATTCATAGCGTATAATGCCCGCCTTTTTCCCGTTCCAGTCCATGAACAAAACCCATGAACAAAAAAGGCGCACCATGACCGTTCGTACCCGTATTGCCCCATCTCCCACCGGCGACCCCCACGTCGGCACCGCTTACATTGCGCTCTTTAACCTGTGCTTCGCGCGTCAACACGGCGGCCAGTTTTTGCTGCGCATCGAAGACACCGACCAAACCCGCAGCACGCCAGAGTCTGAACAAGCCATCCTGGACAGCCTGCGCTGGCTCGGCCTGGATTGGGACGAAGGCCCGGACGTCGGCGGCCCCCACGGCCCCTACCGCCAAAGCGAACGCATGGGCATGTATCGCCAATACGCCGAAGAACTGGTGGCTAAGGGCCACGCCTTCTATTGCTTCGCCACCGCCGAAGAACTGGACGAGATGCGCCGCGAACAACAAGCGCGCGGTGAAACCCCCAAATACGACGGCCGTGGTCTGCTGCTGTCCGACGAAGAAGTGCAACGCCGCCTGGCCGCAGGCGAGCCCTACGTGATCCGCATGAAGATCCCGGAAGAGGGCGTCTGCGTCATCGACGACATGCTGCGCGGCAAGATCGAGATCGAATGGTCGCAAGTGGACATGCAAGTACTGCTCAAAGGCGACGGCATGCCCACCTACCACCTGGCCAATGTGGTCGACGACCACCTGATGGAAATTACCCACGTCATTCGCGGCGAAGAGTGGATCAACTCAGCGCCCAAGCACCTGAAGTTGTACGAATACTTCGGCTGGCAAGCGCCGGTGCTGTGCCACTTGCCGTTGCTGCGCAACCCGGATAAGTCCAAGCTCAGCAAGCGCAAAAACCCCACCAGCATCCTGTACTACAAGCGCATGGGCTACCTGCCCGAAGCCATGCTCAACTACCTTGGCCGCATGGGCTGGTCCATGCCCGACGAGCGCGAAAAATTCACCCTCGCCGAAATGCAGGAACACTTCGACATCAACCGCGTCTCCCTCGGCGGCCCGATCTTCGACGTGGAAAAACTCAGCTGGCTCAACAGCCTGTGGATTCGCGAAAACTTCACCATCGACCAACTCGCCGAACGCCTGCATCAATGGGCCTTCAATAAAGACATGCTGCTGCAGGCCTTGCCCCACGCCCAGCCGCGCATGAACACCCTGAGCGACTTCGCCCCGCTGGCCAGCTTCCTGGTATCCGGCATGCTGAATGTGGCCGAAGCCGACTTCGCCGCCAACAAGCTGCCCGTCGACAAACAAAAGGAACTGCTGCAATTCGCCCTCTGGCGCATGGAAGCCCTGCGCACCTGGGAGCGGGACGAGATCTTCAACGAACTCAAACTGCTGGCCGAACAAATGGGCATCAAACTCAAGGACGCCCTGGCGCCGATCTTCGTCGCCATCGCCGGCACCACCGCCTCCTTCTCGGTCATGGACTCCATGGTCATCATCGGCCCCGACATGAGCCGCGCCCGCCTGCGCCACGCCGTTAATGCCTTGGGCGGCTTCGGCAAAAACAAACAAAAAGACTTGGAAAAGGTCTACAGCGCCTTGGGCCAAGCCACGGAAGAAGCCGCGCCGGACGCTTGACAGTCGAAAGTCTGGTGATACAATGCGCCCCGCTTCAGGACGAAGCCCAAGCAATACCTTGGGGCTTTAGCTCAGCTGGGAGAGCGCAACACTGGCAGTGTTGAGGTCAGCGGTTCGATCCCGCTAAGCTCCACCAAATACAAAACCCGTGCATCGCAAGATGCACGGGTTTTTTATTTGGCGGGGTTTACACGGGTGAGAATCGCTGATGTGGTTCAAAAAACGGCACGACTGCATAGATGCAGTGGTCCGGCATTCCGGAGGTAAAGCAACGCAGGAGCAGTTGCCGAGGACAGCCGTTTTTCACAGCGAAGCTGCCCGAAGGGCGAGGCACATGGATGTGCCGAGTGCATCCCGCTTGTCTCTACCTCGCCCATCGCAAGATGGGCAGTTCCTCGCTCGATTATTGGTCTGGAAGTTGGATTGTTACTAACTTATTTTCGCTAAGGTTTCGGGTGAATAGTTGATATGAACGTGCTCAAGAAACTCTTGCAGTAACGTTTCCTTGATCTCCTCGATTGTATCTATTGAATCAAAGTACTCTGGGTTGAATCCACCGAAAGTCGTGCTTATTTCTAAAGCATGAGTTTTATTGATCGGAACAAGCAGCACAGGGTCAAGCTTGCCCATGCTGGGGTGCCCTGTCTTAGCCATACACCAATGGATACCACATTTTGAAAACTCTTTTAAATCGCCTGGAGCTTTTGGATACTGCCACATCTTTTCTTCAATAATAGGAAGGTCATTGGCTTTCAATTCCAAAATTTCCTCTTCGATAAGTGGACCGTAATTTTCTTGAAACCGAGTAAGAACCCACTGAGAAAAAGATGCTTTGTTTAAAAAATCGGTTTCTTGGCCTTCCAAATAATGCGTTACTCCAATGCCTAATATTAAATGCCCGGCATCAATTGGAGAGTTTGCAAAACGGTACGTCCAGGAATTTTGGATCAGTATTAAGTAAGGGATTGGCTGATACCCCTCTCTATAAATTGAGTGATCGAATATATCGACATTGCTGGCCGCTAAAGTTGGCTCATATGTTCCATCGTGTTGCGGTAGCCGTAAGATCAGCTCTGTTCCGTTAAGATCGTAGACAATGAGAGGTGAGTGTTGATAACTAGGGCTCAGAATTTCCATTTAAAAAACTCCTTGCACTTGTTTAAGAATATCTAAAAATGTCGTTTTTCCGGCTTGAATCATATTGTTTGCGCCGGCCATCGCGGAGCTGCCCCTGGCTAGATCTGCACGCAGTTTGTGAATACTTTTTCCTCGTTGTTCGAAACCAGGTTTTCCTTTTTCAACAGTCATGACATTTGTTAAACGGTTTAATTGGCTTGCTGCGGCAATAGCGGCAGCACGCTTACCTGTGTAGGAAACAAGGTCGGTCTCTGTTACCAGTTGGGCCTTTTTATTTTTGAGCTTTTGAATGGTTGTTGCCACATCGCCTGTAGGATTAATAAATCTAAACTTCTGTTGGGACAAGTCACCAGTTACGTTTGCCAATGCCCGAGCAAGGAGTACAGCTCCCTCTCCCTCGACATACCAGTTCAGAACCGACGTGCGGTTTTGGCTTTTCACAAGTACGGTGGTGAGTTCATTGGCGGCAAGTTTAGTTTCTCTGTCGCTGTGTACCGTGCTTCGCCAGCTTCCCAGCTCATTAATAACATTGGTCGGATTGTAGAATAGTGCGGTGGAGCCTGCTGAGGTGAGTTTTAACGCAGTTTCCCCTGCTTGGTCAGCTGATGCGCTGCTTCCATTTATAACAGCCTTGGGGCTTGTAACTGAGAGGTTAGTAGTCTCTTTTACAATTGCTTTGACACCTAGTTGGGAAACGTTATACAACCCAGCCTTCTTCCCATCCCCCACATAAGCCGCCCTTATATCCGTTATATAAACCGTCACCGGGCTCCCCGTATCCAACTGCAAAATCTTGTAGCAAATCTGCACGTTCTTCACGCGGTCCATGTGCTCAAAGGCATTGTTGATATTCTGCATACTGCTGGCTTGGCCAGCGGTGGCGCGCAGGCCCTGGATGTGGTGGATGACGGCTTGGCCATCGTGGGTCTTTGGGTCAACGAGGGAGATGAAATGGGGCAGTAAGCTGGCGTTGATCTTGATGGGGCGGCCACTTGCGCCTTTGGTCATGCCGGAGAAGAAGACAAACTTTTTTGCGTCGTTGGCGGTTAAGACGGTGGAGCGTTTATGAACAAGAGAAGCGGGTTGGTTCATGGGGCAAGTCCTTATGAATGTAGGTGGAGTCAGGCGCGGAGATTATCACAAGCTGCCGGAACCGGGTGTGAAGGAGGCATACTTTTGGCGACAAAAAGGTGCTCCGAAACGATGGTGGACCGAGGTATTGCTTTATCCACATTCATCGTGAATGCCATAATCCGCTACACGCCCTAATGTCTCGCCCCATTAAAATACAATTAAAAATCAAAAGCTTACCTAAAGGTTCACTTATGCAACAAAACTGCTCCGGGTCATTTTTCATACTTCCGTCAAAGTGAGTCGACGCTTTTTCCTACCTTGGTAATGATCTTGCTGCGTGTCATGAACTTCATTTGTGGTTTGTTCGGTCAGGGGTTCTGCACCACAGCTAGGTAACTGCGTTTTAGCGTTACCCAGAACAATTTTAAGCATTGAAAAAATGCAATTGTCCGGAGGAGGGCAGTGTATGTTTAGAAAGTCGACCTTGTCGGTAGCTGTACTTACCGCTATGGCATCCATGGCCAATCTCCAGGCCCAGGCTCAGACCACTGAGCCAGCGGAAGCAAATTTATTGGAAGAGGTCATCGTGACCGGTATTGCGGGCAGTTTGAGCCGCAGTGTGGATAAAAAGCGTAATTCAGAGTTGGTGTCAGACAGCATCTCCGCCGAGGATTTCGGTAAATTTCCGGACAATAACGTGGCGGATTCGCTCCAGCGCGTGCCCGGCGTGGCGATTGATCGCGCGGGCGGGGAAGGGCGCTTTGTCAGTATTCGCGGCCTCGGGCCGGATTTCAGTGCGGTGCTGATTAACGGGCGGACACCCGCGAGTGAGAACGAGGAGCGGGCGTTCAGCTTTGACACTATCGCCTCTGAATTGGTGCGTACCGTTGACGTGTTCAAGACGTCCAATGCCGGTCTGAAAGAGGGCGGGCTCGGCGGTACCATCAACATCGTTACCGCGCGTCCGTTCGATTTCGATGGCTTCCATTTTGCGGGCAGCCTCAAAGGTATGTACGAAGAGAACAGCGGCGATACCAGCCCGCAGGGTTCGTTTATCGTCAGCAATACCTTTAACGATGAGATGTTTGGCGTGCTGGCCTCGGTGACCTATCAGGAGCGTTCCACCGACAAATTCACCGTCACTAACGAACACATCTCCAAAACCACGGAAGAGCCGTTTCTGACGTTTACCAATCCATCGCAGGGTTGGGGCGGCGGTTATGCGTATTCCGGCGATGGCCTGGAAGAAGATACCTACCGCATCCAGAGTTTGTACCGGGGTGTGACCCATGAAACCCGCGAGCGCATCGGCGGTAATCTGGTTTTCCAGATGCGCCCGACCGATAACCTGGTGCTGACGGCGGATGTTATCCACTCCAAATACGACACCTCCACCGCGCAATACTGGACCGGTTCTTACCTCTGGGCGCCGACGCTGTCGCCATTGAATCAGGTGGATGAACACGGCTTCTATAACGTGATCAATCACGGCTATGACGAAGGTTACAACATCACCGGTTATGCCCACGCGCTGACCACCACCGAACGGCCCACGGAATCTACCGTTGGCGGCTTGAATGCCGAGTGGAATATCACCGACGAATGGCGACTGACGGCGGATGTGTCGGTGTCGGATGCAATACTCGATAACCGCGGTCTGGATCGCATGTACATCCTGGAATTCCTCGACCGCCCGGGTTACTTGCTGACGTCCAACGGCGGCATCCCCAGCATTGAATACGCTGACCCGGCGGCAGTCGTGCCGGAGATGGGCAGTGCGAATATGCAGGACTTGCGCGCGCGGATTACCTCGAACGATGGTATCTACAACAAAGCCCAAAACCACGAATTTAAAGTGGATGTTGAATGGAAACCGCTTGAAGATTCTTTCCTGAGCGCGGTGCGGTTTGGTGCAAATAATACCGTTGCTGAAAAAGCCACCGAGTACTGGGCAACACCCGATTTGATTCGCCGTATGTATCACGGCCTCGCGACCCAGCAGGAAATTGATTACAACAGCATCGTGACCGGCGTGTACAGCCCCGGTGATGTCTTCGGTGGGCTGGATGGCGATGTTTATATGATTGATCCCGTTGCTTATCGCAATTGGATGGCGGAAAACATCGATGGCCGCACGCGGGCCGACACGCCGGCAGGTATCGCATCGAAAGAAGCGTTTATTGCTAACGGCAGCAGTTGGGATGCGGTGAAGTCCAACGACTCCTATGTGATTGAAGAAGATGTAACGTCTTTTTATCTGGAAGCCGCGTCTGATTTTGTGGTGATGGATATGCCGTTGTATGTTTCCGGCGGCGTGCGTTACACCGCTACCGAGCTGACTTCTACCGGCACCTCGCAGGTATTGATTGGTCTGGAGCGTGAAATTTCAGAGCCGGGTCAACCGCCGTCGCCTTGGCTGGTACAGCAATTTGCGGATGAAGCGGGCACGCCCGTTGCGTTGGATAACGAGTACGACAACTGGTTGCCTTCGCTGAATGCGCGTCTGGAAGTGACGGATGATTTTTATATTCGTGCGGCGGCGAGTGAAACCTTGACGCGTCCCACCTTGACAGCTTTGGCTCCTTACACGTCTTACAGTACAACCACCATATCAACGCGTACCGCGCGGGGTAACAACCCGAACCTGAAGCCGTTTGTGTCGCGCAATTATGATGTGTCTTTCGAATATTATTATGGCGATTCCAATCTATTTTCGGTGGCGCTTTATCGCAAAGAGATTGAAGACTTTATCGTGACCATGAGTTTGCCTGAAGTCTTTGAAGGTATCGAGGT
This sequence comes from Cellvibrio sp., assembly GCA_035490615.1. Classification (GTDB taxonomy): domain Bacteria; phylum Pseudomonadota; class Gammaproteobacteria; order Pseudomonadales; family Cellvibrionaceae; genus Cellvibrio. The sequence goes on along the minus strand of DATJLH010000192.1, from coordinate 12,987 downwards.
AGAAGATCCCGAATGGCGAACCTTTATGGTGACGCGTCCGCAAAACGGTGAATCCGCAACTATCGAAGGTACGGAGCTGAACTGGGCGCATGTCTTTGATAATGGTTTCGGTGTGGCTGCCAACTACACCTTTGTGAATAGCAGTGCCTCATTAAGTGCGGCGGGCTCAACAGAAACCTTTGCCTTGCCCGGTATCAGCGACACAGGAAATGCCACGCTGTTTTATGACAAAGACGGTTTGCAGTTGCGCGTTGCCTACAACTACCGCACGCCCTTCCTGGGGCGCGTATTCAACGGTCCCAGCAATGAGCCGGTCCACTACGACGAATACGGTGCAATTGATGTCAGTGCCAGCTACGCGTTGCTGAACGGTATTACCTTTTTTGTTGAAGGCAGTAACGTGACCGGCGAAACCGTGAGCAGGTACGGGCGTTATGAAAACCAGTTTATCGGCTTTGAAGATACCGGTGCGCTCTACACCTTCGGCGTTCGTGCCAAGTTTTAAACCCAGTCCCTCAAAAGCTTGCCCGACTTCGGTCGGGCTTTTTTTCAGTATTTGCTTCGCTTCGTGATGTAGGTTCGGCCCGGTCTATACATTTCATTCGATAAGAGAATTGGCTATGAAAAATAAACTCTCGTCATGGTTGCTCAACATAAAAATCCTGTGCTGTATTCTTGTATTAAGTGGCAGCGTGGCAGCACAAGCGCCCTCTGCTTATGCCGGTGGCGATTGCACCAGCATTAACGGTATGTACGTTGCTGTGGGTTACGGTACAACCGGTATTCTGGGTAATACGACTAAAGAAAATGCGCTGTTGGACTTCGCGCGCAACAACGGCGTTAACTATCTGATCCTGTACAACCTCGAAGGTATGGATGTGACATCCACGCGTGCGAGTCAGTTGGCATCCTTAATTTCACGCGCGCGCGCGGACTACGGTATTCATCAGATTGGTGCAGCCCTGGGTGCGGCGGAATCAGCGGATATGGTGATTGCTTATAACAACGCCCACGCCGCCAATGAACGTATTGATGTATTGAATCTGGAGTATGAATTCTGGAATGAAACCAATCGCGCTGCCGCGTTTAATAACGCTATCAGCATTCTTAATTATTTCAATACGCTGGGTGCGACGCACAATCTGGAAAGCGAAATTTATATCGGCTGGATTACTGAAGCAGAAGGGGTTGCCTTAGGCAATACTGCAGATCGGATACTGGTCCATTTTTATCGCAAAACCGATGCTGACATTATTAATTACGGTATTGAACGGCTTCAGTACCTGGCCGGTGCAAGCCGTAACGTGCGTATCGCGCCGATATTTTCCAATGAAGGGCCAGCCAATACCGGTGATCCTACGTCTTATTTTATGGGGCCCTGGTTGGAAACTCACCCTAACGATCAAGCCTACAAAACCTGGGTCAATGGCTATAACGCCTTGTCGGCGACCTGGAAAAATAATCTGGACGTGATGGGGCCGACCTGGTTTTTGTACAACCATTTCGCCGATATCAATGTGGGCAAACCCAACCACATTACGGCGAATCCCGTTAGTCAGCAGGCATGTATAGGCGATTCCGTTACCTTATCGGTAGCGAGTTCGGCATCCGCCAAAAATTATTGCTGGATGAAAGACGGGGTTTGCCTGAGTGATAACGCTCATGTCTCTGGCTCAAAAACCGCATCGCTTACCCTGACCAGCCTGCGCAATCAGGACTACGGCGACTATGCGGCGCGCGTGATCAGCTACGACACGAATAATCCCACCAGCTTTACGTCTGCGGTTGCTACGGTGTCTCCTGCCGCGAGTTGCGGCGGTACCAGTACGCAGAATCTCGCGTTAAATAAACCGGTGACTGCATCGTCTTTTATTGCGGCAGGTTATGAGCCGTATCGTATTGTCGATGGCAATACCACCAGTTCCCGCTGGGCCAGTGCGTATTCTGGCAATCAATGGATTCAGGTCGACCTCGGAGCCAGCTACAACATCAATCGTGTGAAATTAACCTGGGAAGCCGCCTACGCGATTGCTTATCAGATTCAGGTCTCCAGTAACGGCAGTAGTTGGACCACCCTGCGTTCCGTCACCGGTAACAATGCGCTGGTCAACGACCAGACCGGGTTGTCAGGTACAGGTCGCTATGTGCGTATCTACGGTACGCAAAAAGCCTTGCCGCAATGGGGATTCTCGCTGTTTGAACTGGAAGCGTTTGGCAACCTGAGCGCGCAATAGATAAAGCGTTGGGTTTCACCGAAAGCATTTCACGAGACCTTGATGGACGGGATATTTTCAGGTGGAGCCCGACCTCTGTAGGGTATAGGTGAGGTTTTGCATGTATAGAATTTTTCTGCTGGCAATCATGCTGGTTATGAGCGTGAGTGCGAGTGTCAGTGCGAATAAAAGTTGGGCGGCGAATCTGACATCGGAAGCGCTATCAACCTTTGGGAAAGACGCGAGGCTGGAATATTCAGTCATCAGTAATTTTGGTAAAGAAGGCGAGTTCCAGGCAGCCATACATCTTCACAATACGTCGGATGTCACGCTGCCTGCAGGTGTATCAAATTGGAAGATCTATATTCACTCCGTGCGCAGAATACTTGCTACGGACAATAAAGATTTTACGATTAAGCGTATTCAGGGTGATCTTCATGAGGTTGCACCTACCACGGCATTTAAAGGACTAAAGCCCGGCGAGTCGCTGCAAATCCATTATCGGGCACGGGCGCATATCAGTAGCTACAGCGATTTTATGCCTCGTGCATTTATCGCCTTGGCGGACGGCAGCTCTGCTGTGTTTGCCAACACCGACACCGAAGATCTGACGGCGTTTGTCAGGCCCTTTACTCGCCCGGAACAATATCTGCGTTTTGATCAGCCTGAAGACCAATACGGTGTAGTCACATCCACCAGTCGTTATCAGGCAAACCTGGCGATCAATAATCAGGATGCGCCGGGTACTGTGCGCAGGATTATCCCGACACCCAAGACAATCAAATACAGCAGCGGCGAAACCCGGGTTGATAACCGTTGGTCTATCGTTGAACAAGGCGGTTTACGGTTTGAGGTGGATTACCTCCGCGCGCGGCTTGCGGATGCGGGTGTTCAGGTGAATATCTCGTCGTCAGTTAAAAAAGAACGGCAGATAGAACTGAACCTGGGTGCCGCGTCTGACGTCGACGGCGCTTACGAGCTGGATATTACGGGATCGCGCATTGTGATTTCAGCGCGTGACAGTCGCGGTATTTTTTACGGCATACAAAGCCTGATGAGTTTGTTTCCTGCCGAACAAAAAGCACAGCACGCACTGCCAGCGGTGCGGGTGTTTGATGAGCCCCGGTATGATTGGCGGGGTATGCACTACGACATCGCACGCAACTTTCACGGCAAGCAGGCGATTTTATCGTTGATTGAGCAGATGGGGCGTTACAAGCTCAACAGGCTGCATCTTCATCTGACGGACGATGAGGGATGGCGTATTGAGATCCCCGGCCTGCCTGAGTTGACCGAGGTCGGTGCCCATCGCTGTTTTGATCTTGCTGAAGAAAAATGCCTGCTGACACAATTGGGTAATGGTCCTGATGCACAAGCGGCCGGCAATGGCTTTTTAACAACGGCGGATTTTGTCGAGATCATTCGCTTTGCGGCTCAGCGGCATATCGAGGTTATTCCCGAAATAGACATGCCCGGCCACGCCCGCGCCGCCGTAAAAGCCATGGAAGCGCGTTATAAAAAATTAAAACGTGCCGGTAAGGTGGAGGCGGCGCAGCAATATTTATTGTCCGACCCTGATGATAAATCGCAGTACCTGACGGTGCAGTCCTATTCAGATAATGCCATCAATGTGTGCTTGCCATCGACCTACCATTTTGCTGAAAAAATCATTTATGAATTGCAACAAATGTATCGTGCCGCTGGCCAGAAACTGACGATCTTTCATATGGGGGGCGATGAAGTGGGTGTGGGTTCCTGGACGCAATCACCTGCCTGCCAGGCGATGTTTGCCAGCAACGACAATGAGGTCATGGGCGTGGCGGATCTTAAACCTTACTTCGTGCGCAAGCTATCGCAGATAACCAGTAAACGCGGCCTTGAACTCGCCGGCTGGGAAGATGGCTTGATGTATGATCCCAACAATGTTTTTGTACGGGAGCGCCTGGAAAATCGTCAGGTTATTGCCAATGCCTGGGATAATATTTGGGAGTCGGGCTTGTCTGACCGCGCCTATCGTTTGGCTAATGCCGGCTACGGTGTGGTGATTTCATCAGCGACCCATTTATATTTTGACCACCCCTACGAAGCGCATGCCGGCGAGCGAGGTTATCATTGGGCCACACGCTACTCAGACTTGTCCAAAGTCTTTGGCTTCATGCCCGACAATTTATACGCGAATGCCGATAAAACTTTCACCGGTGCTGCTATTGATAACCTGGATGCGCTGGTTGGGCGCGTTCATGTGCCATTAAAAAAGCCGGAAAATATTCTCGGTATGCAAGGGCAGCTCTGGTCGGAGACCGTACGCACAGCCGCGCAATTCCAGGAGATGATTTTTCCGCGACTTCTGGTGATGGCCGAACGTGCGTGGTACAAAGCACCCTGGGAATCGGACAAGCCCGACGGTGTAGCACGCCGGGAAGAATGGCGGCAATTTGTTCACACGTTGGTTAAAAAAGAATTACCGAAGCTTGATCACGCGGGTGTTGATTTTTATTTGCCTCCGCCCGGTGCGGTGCGGGAAAAAGGCCTTCTGCTTGCCAACACCAGCCTGCCAGGGTTGGAGATTGAATACAGTCTGGACGGCGGCAAGCAGTGGCAAGCGTATCTGCAACATCTGGAGTTGGAGCAGGGCGTGTCTAACATCTTGATGAGAAGTCGGCTGGGTGAAAAAACCAGCCGTGTCATTCAGGTGGAATAATTTTCCAGCGGGTGTCGCGGTATCATTGTCGCAGTACAACCACAGCGTGATGGCCACGCTGTGGTTTTGTTGTTTGAGTACAGAGGTTGTGTTGATGTCAAATTCCAACGGCTTATCCGCTATTGACGTTGCGCGTCATGCTATCGTTCAGGGCGATTACCAGCAGGCCTATCACCTGTTGACCGCGTTTCTGGCTGCACATCCTGAGCATCTCGATGCGCTGTTTTTAATAAGTCGCATTGCTTACGACCATAAAAATTTTCAAAAGGAAGCAGAGTGGCTTGGGATCGCATACCGGCTGGCCCCACGCAATCCGGTTATTACAACCTACCTTGCGCGCGCGTTAGTGTTATCCGGCGATACCGTGGAAGCCTTGCGACTGTTGTCACGTGCCGAGCAACTTGAAGGGCATTCATTGGAAACTTACGACATCATGGCGGTGACTTTTAATCGCCTGAATCGTTACCAGAAAGCGTCTTCGTACTTTGCCAAAGTGATTGCTCTGGGCGGTGCCCAACCGGGCACCTATTTCAATCTGGCATCGACCCTGAAATTCTGTGGCGATTTCGAGGGTGCGCGCCAGGCTTATGAAAAAGCCATCGAGCTCAAACCTGATTACGTCAAGGCTCATGCTGCGCTAACCAGCCTGGGTGAGATCACCGAGGATAACCATCATATTGAGCGGTTAAGCCAACTGCTCGACACCACGCAGGATGCGGATGACACGCTCTGTATTGCCCATGCTTTATCCAAAGAACACGAGGCACTGAAAAATTTCCAGGCGGCCTACGCTGTACTCGATGCCGCCAAGCAAAAGAAACAGGCTCGCGAGGCTTATGATTTTGCAGCCTACGATCAGCTTTTCTCCGCCTTGCGCGACGATCTGGTATCCGGGTGGGCCAATCACGCTGCCGGCTACGGTGAACGCGGGCGCATCTTTGTGGTGGGTATGCCCAGGACCGGAACCACGCTGGTAGAGAGAATTCTATCCAGTCATAGCCGTGTCGCCACTGGCGGCGAACTGTACAATTTTTCTATTGCGCTGAAAAAGCAGATTGCTTCGAACCGTATCGAATTTATTGACCCGGAATTTTTCAGCCAATTGTCCGGTGATGTTGGGTATGAAATTGGTAAACAATATTGCGAAAGTACAGAATATTTAAAAGGCGATAAAGATATTCTGGTCGATAAACTGCCTTTGAATGCGCTCTATACCGGCGTGATCGCGCGAGCCTTGCCCCATGCGAAGATCATTATCCTCAATCGCCATCCGCTGGACACGATTATGAGTAATTATCGTCAGCTGTTCAGTTTCGACGACACGACTTTTGTGTACACATTAAGTGTGCAGGAAACAACGAGGTTCTATATTCAATTCCGGCGCTTTATGAATGATTGTTTGAATTTCCTTCCTGACCACTGTTATTCCCTGTGCTATGAAAATCTGGTGGCTCAGCCGGAAACGGAGGTTCGCAAACTCCTGGATTTTTGCGGACTGGAATGGCAGGAAAACTGTATTGATATTGAGCAGAATCGCCATCCTGTTGCGACTGCCAGTGCTGTGCAGGTTCGTCAACCGATCTCTGCCAAGTCTGTCGGCCAATGGCGCCACTATGAAGCGCAGCTTCAGCCAGCGATATCCTTATTGCACGCCGCCGGTATTGCCTGTTAATCCTTGGCGGGTAATTGTTTTTGCAGTGCGTCGCGCCGGAATTCGGTGGGTGAAGTGCCGGTAAAGCGCTTGAAAAAACGCTGGAAGGACGACTTGCTGTTAAACCCTGATTCCAACAGGATCTCCATGATCGTCATATCGATATATTTTTCATCACTCAGGTATCGCTTGGATTCTTCAATGCGGTAGGAGTTAATAAATTCAAAAAAATTCGTGCCAAAGGCTTTGTTAATCGCAAAAGACACATCGCGGTAAGGGACACCGATTTTTTCTGAAAACTGCTCGACGTTGATACTCTGGTTCAGGTACAGCTTTTGAACATTAATACCTTCCATGATCTTGCGAATGGTTGAATCCAGCGGTTTGGTATCCACCGGCGCGTCCGGTTGGCGGGTGTCTTCATCATCATCCCTGGTGGTCGTGAGGTATTGCGCGTGGGAAACACTGTAGTAAAACAGCGCAATCAGCAGTACAAAATTGAGGTAGTTATCGGTGACTCCCAGCGGCAATCGGTAGAGGTAGGCCAATACGCTGAGTGTCAGTGTCCACACGCCGGCAAATACAAACCCCAATGTCAGGTAGTACAACCACCACAGCGCGGTTTCGTTCAATTCGGAATGTTGTTGCTTGAGCATCTTGTGATAGTTGCGCACGGTCAGAGTCGCCGCAATAAAATAAGCCAACGGGATAATCTTCAGTGAATACCACAAGCCATCGATAACATGGTACAGCAGGCGATCCATACCGAAGGTGTCAAGCTTGAGGCGGTCAATGTCGATATCAAACACGGCGATAATCACCATGGCGCTGATCATGGGTAGCAAGTGCACCAGATAAATGCGTTTCAGGCGAAAATTTTCTTCAGTAATACTGCGCACGTAGAGCATCAACAGTGGTGCGCGCAATAATAAGGCGGCACAGTAAAAATAGGGCACCAGCACGGAGACCGTCTGATGTCGGGGTATGTATTCATTCCAGATCAGCAGGACACCAATATCCGCAAATGTCAGACACAGGAAAAAGGTAGCAAGCAGAATCCTGGTCGATTTGCCGCGCGATGGAAGAATCGGTTGGAATAACGCGAGGATCAAGCTTAATCCAATGGTAAGGATGAGAATGACATCGTTGATGTTAAAGATGGGATCAACCATTGACTCGTTGCCTATAGCATAGATGTGTTGAGTTTGTCGGTATTTATATCTGCTTACATCAAGAATAGCAAAAAAATTGCGCCACTTTTTCTCAACGTATGCTGCCCGCCGCCACTACAAAAAGTCACTACAAAAAGCCACAACAAAAGGAACACTTCTGTCCTCTCTGCGTCTCAAGGTAAATTTGTCGAATTCAATAAAGGAATTAACAAGATGCTATGGCTGCAAGCGTCCATTGTCATAATCTTTGTCATTATTCATCTCTTCGCCGGGTTGCTGCTGGATCAGCCTGCGATCCCACGCAGTAAATGGCTCTCCTTTGCGGGTGGTGTGGCCGTATCTTATGTGTTTATGCACATCTTCCCTGAGCTGGCTGCGGCTCAAACAACGATTAATGAGAGCGAACCCATATTCGCATGGATGGAGCATCACGCGTATCTGGTGTCTCTGGTGGGGTTGATTATTTTTTATGGTCTTGAGCGTTTAGTGAAATCATCAAGACGCGACGCCACCAGGGCGTTCCAAACACCAAGTGAAACACAAGCCAGCAGGGGTGTGTTTTGGCTCCATATCGGATCATTTATCATCTATAACGCACTGATTGGTTATTTGCTGGTTCATCGTGAAGAGCAGGAAGCCTGGGCGATGAGTTTTTTTGCTGTGGCAATGGGGCTGCATTTTGTGGTCAATGACTTTGCTTTACGCCAGGATCACAAAAACACTTATCACGATTTGGGCCGTTGGCTGTTGACTGCGGCAATAGTGTTGGGCTGGGTGATGGGCCTGATGGTAAAACTACCGGAACCACTGATCGCTGTCATATTTGCGTTCGTTGCCGGTGGGGTGGTGTTGAATGTATTGAAAGAAGAACTGCCGGAAGAAAATAAAAGCAGTTTTATTGCCTTTGGTTGCGGTGCATCGAGTTATGCCGTGCTCATGCTATTGTTTTGATCTGTGGGTCAGTAAAAAGCCCACGAATGACTCGCGGGCTTGTATCACGAGGATAGCTTAAAACTCTGGTAACACCTGACAAGCTGCATCCAGTCACGTTAATCTTGTTTTTTTCTAAGCTGCTCCACTTCTTCCATCAGGTCTACCACAATGGCCGCCAGTTCCGGTACCGCATCAAAATCACGCTCCAGTTGGTACATGCGCCGTGCGCGTTTAAGATCATAACTGGTGAAGCGATAGCTCTCGATGTAACGCGCACTTCTTCCGAGCACGCCGGTTTCAATATGTTCGATGACCCACTGTGGTTCGACGCAGCAGGCGTGCGCCAGTTCTTCACAAGTCAGTGTCATTTCATCAATTAATGTGCCGTGTAAGGTATCTGAGTTACTCATTGTCAGGCGCTCCTATTTGCGTGGATTAAAATTGAGTTCCTTCGCCATGGTTTCATAGAGTTGCTGCGCTTTCCTGGTGTCAGCCGAAGGTAAAACGACGGCCAGCTCCATGTATAAATCTCCCGGTTCATCAGCCGGAATTCCGCGACCTTTCAAGCGTAGTTTGCGTCCGGCCTGGGAATTTGGGGGGATGGTCAATTTAACGGTGCCGGATGGTGTCGGTGCTTCAATCACCCCTCCCAGGGCTGCTTCCCAGGGAGTGACGGGTAGGCTGGCATACACATCGGTTCCATCGACGCGATAACGCGGGTCTGGCTTGAAATGAATCTCCAGGTATAAGTCGCCAGTACCGCCGCCGCCCACACCGGGATTGCCTTTGCCGCTCAGGCGAATGTGCTGACCTTCTTTAACGCCTTTGGGGATGTGCACCTTCAGGCTGTGTTCGTTCAATGACGTGCGGCCCCGCTCATCGACATGGTGAGTTTGTAGCGTGATTGTTTTGGTGGCCCCCTGGTAGGTATCGGCAAGATCGATCTGGATCTTGGCGTGGCGATCACTGCCGCGCTCCCGAAAACCACTGGTACGCCGACCCTGCCCGAACAGATTGGCAAAAAAATCGCTGAAATCGGCGGTATCTGCGCCGCTGAAACCGCGCCCGCTGTATTCATAGCCGGCGTCCCAGTTATCGCGGTCCCAGTTGGGCGGAGGATGAAACTCCTGGCCGGGCCGATAACCTTGGCCTACCTGATCGTAAGCGGCGCGTTTTTCCGGGTCGCTCAGAACATCGCGGGCTTCGTTAATGTCGCGCATATGTTTTTCTGCGTCGGCCTCCTTACTGACGTCCGGGTGATATTTACGCGCGAGTTTGCGATACGCTTTTTTTATATCGTCCGCCGTGGCCGTTTTGGCTACGCCAAGAATCTGGTAATAGTCTTTGAATTCCACTGAACCGCTCCTGCAATGCTTGGATTACCTTGGAGTAAAGCGCGTAAAATACGTGCTTCTCGTTAGTCTAACGTGGTTTAACCGAGCAGATTTGCGCCGGATCAAAAAAGTTCCGGGTTCTAACAGCTATGATCAATTTGTGTTAGTTAACGAATAGATAATATTGCACCATCGTTTAGGATGGTTATGCATCGATAACAAAAGGAGCATCACTTGAGTGAATCAACTATGAAGATCAGTCCCTTGGCCGGACGTATCGCACCGCCGGAAATCCTGGTTAATGTATCCAAACTGGTGACCGCTTATTACAGCGAAATACCCGATGTGGCGGTTCCTGGCCAGAGCGTTGCGTTTGGTACCTCGGGCCACCGCGGCTCCTCTTTTGATAAAACCTTTAATGAATATCATGTCCTGGCGATTACCCAGGCCATTTGCTTGTATCGAAAAGAACAGGGTGTTAACGGCCCCTTATTTATTGGCATTGATAGCCACGCGTTGTCCGAGCCGGCGTTTGTGAGTGCGCTGGAAGTTCTCGCTGCCAACGAGGTCGAGGTGATGATATCTGCCGGCGGTGAATATGTGCCTACCCCGGCAATTTCGCAGGCCATCCTGGTATATAACCAAGGGCGCACAACCGGCCTGGCCGATGGCATTGTGATTACACCGTCACACAACCCACCGAATGGCGGTGGTTTTAAATACAATCCGACGAATGGTGGTCCGGCAGATACAGCGGTTACCGGTTGGATAGAAAAGCAAGCCAATCATTTTCTGCAACAAGGTTTGCAAGGGGTTAAGCGTATACCGTTTGAACGTGCACGGCGTGCGTCCACAACGCACAGCTATGATTTCCTCAATAATTATGTCAATGACCTGGGCAACGTCATTGATATGGATGCTATACGCAGTGCCGGCGTCCGTATGGGGGTCGATCCGCTCGGTGGCGCAGGTGTCAATTACTGGGGCGCAATTGCAGAACGCTATCGGCTTGATCTCTATGTGTTGAATCAACACGTTGATTCAACATTCCGCTTCATGGCTGTGGATTGGGACGGAAAAATACGGATGGACCCATCCTCGCCTTACGCCATGAACGGGTTGATTGGCTTAAAGGATCGTTTTGATATCGCATTTGCTTGTGATACCGATCACGACCGCCATGGCATCGTTACCCGTAGTGTGGGTTTAATGCCACCTAATCATTATCTCTCAGTTGCAATCGATTATTTATTTCAGCATCGCCCGGACTGGAGCAAGGAAGCCGCAGTAGGTAAAACCCTGGTCAGCAGCCAAATGATTGATCGCGTGAGTGCCGGTATCAGCCGCAAGGTTTTGGAAGTGCCGGTAGGATTTAAATGGTTCGCGCAAGGTTTGCAGGACGGTGCCCTCGGTTTCGGTGGCGAAGAAAGTGCGGGTGCGTCGTTCTTGCGCCGCGATGGCCGGGTATGGACAACGGATAAAGACGGTTTAGCGCCGGCATTATTGTCTGCGGAAATTATTGCGCGCACGGGGCGCGATCCTGGCGAGTGTTACCGACTATTGACGCAAAAATACGGCGAGCCGGTTGCTGATCGCATCCAGGCAGTCGCCAATGCGGAGCAAAAAGCCAAACTAGCCAAACTCTCACCAGAACAAATTACCTCGACCTCTCTCGCCGGCGAAGCCATCACGGCAATTTTGACCAAAGCGCCGGGTAACAACGCATCCATCGGTGGCCTGAAAGTGGTAACGGAAAATGGCTGGTTTGCAGCGCGACCCTCCGGCACTGAGGATATCTATAAAATTTATGGTGAAAGCTTTAAAGGTGAATCGCACCTGCGCGATATTCTTAATGAAGCGCAAACGATCGTCGATGCTGCGTTAGGCTAGCATCAGCGCGATCATCATAAACGTATCGAAAAAATAAATACGAGAGAAGCCCGTCTACTGTGCGGGCTTTTTATTATCCCAAGGCAGTATCCAATGCCATCATCACAACAAAGCCAAGCATTAAACCACCCGTTGCATAACGTTCATGCCCTTTGCGATGCGACTCTGGAATAATTTCATGGCTGATGACAAATAGCATGGCGCCGGCGGCTAGAGCCAAGCCCCATGGCAAGAATTGCTCGGACATGGACACAATGGACGCTCCTAATACCGCACCAACAGGCTCGATTAATCCGGAGGCGCAACCAATCAAAATTGCCCGCAGGCGCGAATAGCCGACAGCCACCAGCGCGACCGCCACAACCAGACCTTCCGGCACATCCTGAATTGAAATCCCGGCTGCCAGCGCTGCGGCACCGAGTGCATCGCTACCACCGAACGCCACACCAATTGCTAAACCTTCAGGCAAGTTATGCAAACAAATAGCAAATACAAACAACCAGGTGCGTCGCAAGGTTTGCGCCGACACACCTTCCGGACCTTTGATGAAATGTTCGTGAGGCAAGAGATGATCAATCAACAATAAAAAAGCGCCGCCGATCAAGATTCCCGAGCCGGTAACTGCACTCGCTTGCCAGGCTGAGAAACCCAGAAGTTTTGCTGATTCAAGAGCCGGGATAATGAGAGAAAAAGCCGTTGCGGCCAACATCACACCCGCACCAAAACCTAATAAAGTATCAATAATTTTTTCGGATAAACGGCGCGAAAAAAGCACCGGTAAGGTGCCGGCGGTAGTCGCACCGGCAGCCATCAAACCAGCCAGCAGCGCATCTGCAACGCGTGGGTCATGGAATACTATGGTGAGCCATAATTCATGGCCCAGGGCGAGCGCGCCGCCTGCCAGAATGGCGAAACCCATCAGGCGGCGAGGGGTAAAAGCTGTGATGGCGTGCGTGGTCATAGCGTTACTTTTTGATTGAGATTTCAGTTAATAAGGACAGCGAAACCGATTGTGAAATTCAATTCCATTATTCTGTAAATGAAAATCATTGCTATTTGATTTGCGCTACTAACACGATTTATTTAGACAATA
>DATJLH010000191.1:0-2253 GCA_035490615.1 Cellvibrio sp. | reverse complement strand
GGGCAGCATATTGGGCAAAGGCGCTGATCATGGCCGCGTCCGGGGTGCCGGTCAGTTGCGGCAGCCAGGCCACAGTCATGCGCTTGGTGCTGTTGCTCACGCCGATACTGTTGGTGTTGACGCCACTGAAGGTGGTGGCGTCGTGACCTACGATCAGGAAGGCATTGCGGTTGCCCGCCACATCAGTCCAGATGCCCAGATTATTGCCGTTTTGATGGAACACGCCCTTCTCGCCGCCATCGGCCGACTTGGTGCGCACCACCAGATTGCCTTGCAGCGCGGTGAAGTACACATAAGGTGAACCGTGCACGAAGGTCGCTTCCATTACGGCGGTGGACCCACTTTTCCATTGCACGGTAACAGAACCGTCGCTGTAATCCTTGAGGAAAGCTTCAAGGTTGGTATAAGCAGAGTTACCCACCGCGATACCGTCAAACACTTCGCTGAACGGGTCGGGAATCGCATAAATAGTGTCGTTAGTGCCGGTGCGCAGGCCGCCCGGAATACCCAGGATACGCACGCCGCGCTCGGTAATGCGCGCAGTAATCGGGTCAGGCGTAATGTAGCCGGAGTCGGTCGAAGCACCGACTTTCATCTCACCCATAAACGGGATTGAGCCCCACCAGCGGTGGGTCATAGTCGGCTTGGTGCTCGCCGGGGATACTTCCTGTGGATAGATGGGCGTTGGTGCGCCTATAGGATTGCAACTGCTGACGCCGGGTTTGACCACACCGGCATTGTGGATCCAGTTGCCGTAATCGACCGTACATTTCCAGCCGGCAGTGTTGATGGTATCGCTGATATTGCCGGCGCCGTAATTCAGGATTGCCGCCTGGCTGGTGTGCGCAAAACCCAGCGCGCCCAGCAGAAGCAGGACTCGGTTGAATCGTTTCATAATAGTGACCCTTTTATTCATTATTAGCGGTTAGATTGTTTTAAACCGGGAGCTGACCTCGGGTGAAGCGCTGATCTTGATCCGTCTATTATGGTTATTAGATCCTGGTACAAGAGGCCAGAGACTGTGCTCCAGACCCCGTATCCTCTACCTGAATCCAGGGCGGGTCGTCCCATGTTGGAGGCAAAACGCAAACTGGGCCTGTATCACTTTAGGCAGAGATAAGGTGGACCGGCAGATAATGCCGGGGCGAAATGAGAGGGAGGCAAAGCGGCGCCAAGCTATTATCGCGGCTGGATCACATGACAAACGACGCACATCTTCTAGAATCAGCTGACAAGACAAATGGAACCCTTGCATGCGCAAACTCAACTACTCTCCCAAGCTCGGTGCCCTTGCCTCCGGGCGATTTCTGCATGGATTGTTTTTTAGCGGGCTGTTATTCAGTAAATGGTGCGAAGCACTCGAAGCAACACCCGAGACAGTTGCAGCGCCAGTCGCGGCACCGATGGAAGTGCGTTACTACGACCGCGGGATAAAAGACGCGCGACACGCCTATAAGTTTGAACTCATCAAAAAAATCCTCGAGGTTACCCGCCCGGAATTCGGCGACTATAAGATCATCCCGTTTGGCGAAGAGCCGAGCGCCAAACGCCAGGCTGTATTAATTGGCGAGGGCAAAATCCTCAACCTGCTTTGGGCGTCTCCGGGCACCGTGATTGCGCAGGCCGATGTGATTACCATCCCGGTTGATATTTTGCGCGGCCTGCTCGGCTATCGCGTGTGCCTGATCAACCCCGCCAATTTCCCCCCTCGCGATACGCTGACATCGCTCGAGCAATTGCAGATCGCCCAGGGACTTAATTGGGTAGATATCGAAATTTACAAACACAACGGCATCACCCCCAAACAGGCGCCCACCTTTGAAGCCCTGTTTGAAATGCTCGCGGCAAAACGCTACCAATGTTTGCCGCTGGGGGCCGATGAGGTCATGTATACCTGGCGCGACCAAAAGACCAAATTCCCGTTTTTGGCAATTGAGCCGGACATATTGATTTACTACGACTACCCGATTTACTTGCACATCAGCAAACAATTTCCGGAGTTGGCAGTGCGGGTGAAAAAAGGCTTGGAAAAATTGCAACGCACGGGTGAATTTGATCGCTTGTTTACACAACATCACGCTGCCGATGTTGCGCAGTTGCAGCTAAACCAGCGCAAGATATTTTGTTTGAAATCGCCCTATTTACCCGAGCAGGGCCAATGCGAAAAGCCACTGGGCTTTCCCAAAGCATTAAAGGGCGCGCGCTAAAAAACTGCCCGATCCTGATAAAAA
This sequence comes from Cellvibrio sp., assembly GCA_035490615.1. Lineage (GTDB taxonomy): Bacteria > Pseudomonadota > Gammaproteobacteria > Pseudomonadales > Cellvibrionaceae > Cellvibrio. The sequence goes on along the minus strand of DATJLH010000191.1, from coordinate 22 downwards.
AACTGCCCGGCCTTTGCAGGCC
>DATJLH010000190.1:0-8650 GCA_035490615.1 Cellvibrio sp. | reverse complement strand
AATAAAATCATTCCCAGGCTGATCCCCACATTAACATCTGCAACACCGTAAAAGCTCCAACGGAAACCGCTGATCAGATACACCACGGGATTAAATAGCGTAATGGTTTGCCATAGCGGTGGCAGCATGTGAATAGAATAAAAACTTCCTCCTAAAAATGTCAGGGGAGTCACAATCATCATTGGGATGACTTGCAGTTTTTCAAAACCATCAGCCCATACGCCGATAATAAAACCAAATAGGCTGAAGGTAACGGAGGTCAGTACCAGGAAGCCCAGCATCCAGACAGGATGAACAATGGTGAAGTCGACAAACAGGCGTGCGGTGGCAAGGATAATCAGGCCGAGTATGATGGATTTGGTAGCAGCGGCGCCGACGAAGCCCACAACGATCTCCATCGCCGAAATCGGTGCAGACAGAATTTCATACATCGTGCCGGTAAATTTCGGCATATAAATACCGAAGGAGGCGTTTGATATGCTTTCCGTTAACAGCGACAGCATAATTAAACCCGGTACAATAAACGCACCGTAACTGATCCCATCAATTTCAACCATGCGCGAGCCGATAGCGGAGCCGAACACAATAAAATACAGCGATGTGGAGAGCACCGGCGATGCAATACTTTGCATTAAGGTTCGCCAGGTGCGCGCTAATTCAAAAATATAAATGGCTTTTATGGCATGGATGTTCATGCGTTTCCTCCCACCAAATTGACAAAGATGTCTTCCAGAGAGCTCTGGCTTGTTTGTAAGTCCTTGAACTCAATGCCCAGTGCATTCAGTTGTCGCAGCAGGCCGGCGATGTCTGCTTCCTGTTGGCTGTCGAAGGTATACATCAATTGGTTTCCATCGGCGCTTAACTCGAGTTGGTAAGAGGAGAGTACGGCAGGAATGGTCGTCAATGGGTGCTGCAATTGCAGAGACAACTGCTTTTTGCCAAGTTTTTGCATCAGGGTCGTTTTATCCTCTACCAGGATAATTTCTCCCTTGTTGATAACACCAATGCGGTCGGCCATTTCTTCCGCTTCTTCAATGTAATGGGTTGTAAGGATAATGGTGACGCCATTGTCTCGCAGGCCACGAATCATTTCCCACATGTCGCGCCGCAATTCCACATCGACACCGGCTGTGGGTTCGTCGAGGAATAAAATCTGGGGCTCATGGGCCAGGGCTTTGGCGATTAACACACGTCGCTTCATGCCCCCGGAGAGTGCCATGATCTTGCTGTCTTTTTTGTCCCACAGTGAAAGATCCTTTAGCACCTTTTCCAGCCAGGCATTATTGGGGGCTTTACCAAACAGGCCGCGACTGAACTTGACTGTGTCCCACACGCTTTCAAACATGCTGACGGATAATTCCTGTGGCACGAGTCCGATCTTCGCGCGCGCCGCGCGATAATCGTGAACAATATCATGGCCGTCAGCCAACACTTGACCGTCACCTGGATTGACGATGCCGCAGATAATACTGATCAGTGTGGTCTTACCCGCACCATTCGGGCCGAGTAAGGCGAAGATCTCGCCGCGGCGAATATCGAGGTTAACCTTGTTAAGTGCCTTAAAACCGGAGGCGTAGGTTTTGGTGAGATTATTTACCGAGATGATCGCTTGCACACGACCTCCTTATGTTGGTGTATGTATCGGCAATGAAGCCCTGTTGCGGTTAATTTCCAGTGGTTTATTGCCCATGTCAATCTATTCCTTGTTGCCTGCGTACAACAAGCAATGGCGCGGTAGCGGCAAGCCGACCATCTCCCATTCGTCGCCGGATTTGGCGATCACCATCATCGGCGAGGTGGTGGCTTCTTCAATCCGTCGTCCATTGCTATCCAGCGGCGTTTGCAGAATTTTGACTACTGCGAGGCTCTCTTTGATCGGCACAACACTGAGCAATTCGTAATGCATGCGACTTTCCGATTGCCGCAGCATGGATACCGGCAACCGTGTAATGGAACGCTTTTTACTGGTCGAGTCGGTTAAGGATCTGGGATTAAATACTGGCGCCTGGCTGCGGAAGATATCTTCAATAGCCTTGATCATGCCAGAGTGCTCTTCGGCCAACGGATTATGGTGGGGCAGTGTGTCAATATGTGTCAGCATGGTTTTCCCTCAATTGCGTTATGGTGGTGGGAATGCTAAAACCTCAAGTTAGCTTAAGGTCAACAGGTGAAACAAAAAATGACAAAGGTTAATCCACAACACATTCGCCAGGAGTTGAGCGTGGGTGAGGTGGCGGACCGAAGTGGTGTGGCGGTTTCTGCTATTCATTTTTATGAATCCAAAGGGCTCATTAAAAGTTGGCGCAATGCCGGCAATCAGCGGCGTTATCATCGCGACGTGTTGCGACGCGTAGCACTCATCAAGGTTGCGCAACGCACCGGCATTCCGCTGGCTGCCATTCGGGATGCCCTACAAACCCTACCGGATGAACGTGCACCCACGGCCGCCGATTGGCGGCGTTTATCTGCCCAATGGCGGCAGGAGCTGAATGAACGTATCCAGCGACTCACGCAATTGCGCGATCAATTAAACAAATGTATCGGCTGCGGTTGTTTATCGCTGCGCGATTGCCCGTTGCGTAATCCATGGGATGAATTGTCGACGGAAGGCAGCGGGCCACGGTTACTGGACCCTGATTAATGCTGCACTACGCTGAATAGTCGAATGGGCGTTAGCAAATTCGACAGCAAGGTTAACGATAAGGAAAATGATGGAATGGCAAGTGCTACAGCCCATGCAGCACTTGCATCAATAAGAAGCCCGGTCAGTCAAAGGTTTTGGCCAGGATAATCCCGCCCCACATCAGATTGCGATCTCCCGCTCCCTGTTTGATTTCCGAGCTATGCCCACGCAGTACGTAGCTCAACCGATAGCCTTCGGCAAAGGCGATGGTGTAGCCCAACCAGGCCTCGAACACAATCGGGTTTAACTCGTTGTGGTCGTAAGTCACCGGGCTATCGCGGAATTGCCCTTGTAAAAAGACATTGTAAGCACGCGCTTTGACGGCCATTCCCGCCCAAAAGTAATGTTCCCGGATGGCCCTTGAGCTGGTGTTATAGGTAGATTTTTCGCCGTAACTTGCCAGCTCCGGATTAAACGAAGACCAGGGAGTGTGGTATTTGCCATCGCGAAAACTCAGGCTCCAGCTCGCTTCCGTAAGATAACCCACCGATGCTTGCAGCGTACTTTTCACTTCCATATTACCGAACAGGTTGCCCAGGTATTGCTGCCGCGCAATGGCATAGCGCGCGGTCAATTCGCCACCCTCACTGATCTGGTTATCCCAACCCATGGCTTCGTTGCCATTAAGTTTGTCATGGATGGTGTTTTGAAATTCACCGACCAGATTTAAACCCAGTGCACCCACAGTCAGGGTCGTCTTCCAGGATACGTTGCTGTTCAAATCCATTTGCTCCCGAGAATTGGACCAGTAGATCAGGCTCGCGTAAGGCCGGTCATCAGGGTTTGCGGCGGCAACACGGATATCTTCCGGGGTAAATCCAAACAAGCCGACTTCAATGCTGTGGTTATCGATATTTTGCTCGGATTGGTTATCCACGCCTAACAAGTGATCGAGTGCGCTTAAGGGTTTATCCAGAGAAAACCACAGTTCTTGCGCTTTGCGCCCGGAGTAGGTGAAGTTGAAGCCGTAGGTGTAATCCTGATCCCGCCCGCCGAGCGCGAAAATGTCATTATCAATGGCCAACGCCCAACTGGATTTCAGCGGCTCTTTGTAGGGCAGTACCACGACTTCCTGATAGGGGCGCTTTTCTTCCTCGATCAGCGTAGCGATCTGTAGCTGGTCGTAGTCAATTTCCTGGGCAGACGCCAGCAGCGGTAAGGCGGCTAATCCCCAAGTGACGGTGTTGATTGTGAGTCGTATAAATCTGTTCATCATCAATTCCTTCGGTTACTGCGTAGCTGCCGGCTCCTACGGTAGACCTACAGCTACTTCTAAAAATCTGAATGTTTATTTAGATGACCGGTCGTCTGTAAAAAACCGCACAAATAAAGCCGCAGATGTGGGTGTTGATTCAGGCGTGCTGACATCCCACTGCCATAAGTGCGGCTTATAATTGACTGGTCGTCTTTAAAAGTGAGTAAAAAATTTTACCCGTCAGGCGCGATTGCCAAGGATCTCAGGCAACAGCATAAGGAAAGCATTCATGGGCTCGCGACACTTTGAGGCCTTCATGCGCATCAAGGTACCTTCCCAGGCATTAAATAAAAATTCCGCCAGGACAGCTGAGGCAATAGGGCTGTTAAGGCTGCCATCCAGGCGTGCTTCTTCCAGTACATCTTCAATAGCCTGGGTATTGTTACGCAGCATTTGCCGGACTTTCAGGCGAATTACCTCGCTGGAGTCGGACATTTCCTGGCACATGTTGCCGATAAAACATCCACCTTTAATGCCTTGGTCGCACTCACCGATATTGTCGATAAAAAAACGGTTGAGGCGCTCCAGCGGGGGAATACTACGGTTACCGAGCAGGTGACGATTATGCTGAATCCGTTCCTCGGTCACCTTTTCGAGGGCCTCTACGGCAAAATCTTCCTTGCTTTTGAAGTAGGTATAAAAAGACCCTTTGGGAACATCCGCAGCATCAACAATATCCTTGATACTGGTGCCGTTATATCCGCGGGTCGCCATGACTTGTAAGCCGGCGTCGAGGAGATGGTCTTTTTTCAGTTCACGTTTGCTCATGTGAGAAAATATATGACCAGTCGTCTGGTTTGTCAAAGCCTGTCTTAGGCTTTGTGGTTCTAAGCTTCTGCCAAAACTGGTATAGCCTGAGGGAGAGATATTATTTTTGGCGCGCCTGTAGGCGGAGGACGGCGGCATTTTGGTCAATCACAAAGTCAAACCGACCGAGGATATCCACGCCGAGTAGACCATCAAACTCAGTCATGTTGTGCATGGGGAGTAACGCCAGAATATGCTGGTGAAACGCCAGTTCATCGATGCGTAAGCTATCAACGGTAAATAACACACTGTCGACTGTTCCGCTCGCGGTATTCAGGCGAATCGGTTTGGTTGACTTGATCAGGGAGGGATATTTGGCGGTGTAGACATTGGATACACCGCTCAGCGATGCGCCGGTATCCAACAAGAGACGTGCCGGATACCCTTCGAGGGTGACATTCACCAAATACTGGTTACCGAAACGCACCAGCGGAATACTGAGTTCATCGGGCAGGGCGGTGCCATTTAATTCTGCCAGGATGTCCTCCGCGCGCTGCTGCATGGCCGGATCATTGACGGCCATCATGGCGTGATACTGGGCTTGATAATTATCTTGCAGTTTCGCGTAAAGCGAGGCGAGTATCACATGCAGCTCCGCATCGTTGGTATTGAATTCCAACAATTCGTTCAGTTGCGTCAACAGCCATTGAACATTTCCACTGATCATAGTGGGCTTGTGATAAAGCTGCATAAGATAACGGCGAATATAGGCGATGGACTGTTCAAATTTTAAGGCATCCACCTCGTAGTCCAGATAGCGAAACCAGGCTTCCAGTGAGGCTTCGTAGTTGTCGATTTTTTCATAGGATTGTGCCAGCAGAAACCAGGCGCGTGCAGAGGTCGGTGTTTCTGCCAGGTAATCCTGCAGCAATGCAATGGCTTCCTCAAAGCGGGCGAGGGACATTAATTGCTCGATCCGCTCCCAGGAAAAAACTGTGCGCGATGTCGCTTCGGTTATGATCGGTTGGTTTGAAACCGTGGGCGGCTCAGAAAAACTCACTGGAGCAGGCGATGGTGTCGATATCGGAGGTTGAGGCGCGGCATCGGTCAGGCTGTGACGGTATTCACTGGCGATAAATCCCAGTGCAAATGCACTGACGGCAATACTGATCACACTAAATCTGGTCATAAAACGTCGTAGCGACATCATGCTTCCAGTTGTTCGAGACGGGTAATAACCCCATGAACCTGCTGCGCCATCTCTTGCAGTAATTGGGGCTGGTCGTTGTCCAGGCCGACATCGTTGCATGCTTGTAAAAGCGCCAGCAAATGCCGCTCCGCCTTGATGCGTTGCTCAAGAATTTCGGTGGCTGAATCCGACGATAAGGCTGCTGTTACATGATGAAGGAGCATCTCCCCGGTTTCCCGATCCGGATCGGGCATGGAGGGTAAATCGCCCATGGCGCGAATGGCCTGTTCAATGCGTTCAATCACGCTCAACCGCTCTTGCATGATGTCGCGCAGTGCCGAGGTTATCGAATGATCACCCAGATATTCAAGCGCGTCCTGATAATGATCTGCTGTCTCCCGGCTGGCTACCAGCAGATCGTTCAGTGCCACTTCTTTGTCGGTGCGTAATAAATTCATGGTGTTGCTCCATTCGGGTCTTTGCGTAGATCTACTCATTAAACTTAGGGGATAACCTCATCCGGTTGCGGCCGAATCACTTCCAGTGCTTCCGGAATGACTTCAAACAACGCGGGCGTAATACTGACAGGTTCACCGTCGGCATGGATTTCACGCAACCGCGAGGTGTTGACCTCAATGCGTTGTCCTGACGCGGTAAAAATTTTGTCGGTTAAACGTTGTTTACCGTTGCGCAGTAGCGGGGCCAGTGTCAAGAGTTCCCAGAGTGTTAACGGAGGAACGCTGTACAGACACAATTTGCCGTCGTCAATGGTGGAGTATTCATCAATTACATTGCCACCACCATAGTAACGACCATTGCCAACCGCCAATTGAATGGAACTGACCTTATAGGGCTTGCCATCCACGCGGATCGTTGCGCGAAATTTACGATTTTTTTTCAGTGCTGCAAACACGGCGGCCAGATAACTGAATACCCCCCATTGTTTTTTTATCTCCGGGGTCAGCTCGTGAGTCACACGAACACCGAGGCCGATGTTGGCGGCGTTAAAAAAATAATGACCGTTCACCACGCCGAGATTCATGCGGCTGCGATGATTCTTCACAATCAATTGAAAAGCTTCCAGCAAATCGCCACTCATGCCCAGCGAACGGGCCAGATCATTAGCAGTTCCCAGTGGCAGGATGGCGAAAGGCAACTGATGCTGATAAAGCGCCGGTGCAGCTGAACTGATGGTGCCGTCGCCACCGCCAAGGATAACCAGATCGATCGTGCGGCAATGTTCAACGATGAGTCGTTGGGTTTGTTCGGCGCTGTTGGAGGTGGTGTTGATAAGCTGGATGCCGGCGGCTTCCAGTAATGCGATGCCCTCCTGTATATCGGCATCACTGCCGGATCGGCTGTTGGGATTTACAATCAATAAGGCTGTGCGCACTGTGTTTGTCATATATCCCGCTCGCAGCAACAAGGACCCAATTCCCCGTGGGTGATCGGGCTACGCGGAGTCTTCATCTTCCACCTCATGGCGCTGTTGCAGCCAACGCGCCAATAACCAGCAGCCAATAGCCCAGGCTGCCCCGGCAGTCCAGCCGGCCAGCACGTCCGTTGGCCAATGAACGCCAAGGTAAATTCGACTGAACCCCACCAATAAGGTGGCAATAATAGCCACCAGCAAGATATACGCCTTCATCCGTTTGCGGCGTTGCACGCGCGCGAGCAGCGCACCCATGGTGAGATAGGTACTGGCCGATAGCATGGAATGGCCGCTGGGGAAACTGGCGGTATAAACCTGGGTGTGGTGGGGGACCAGGTCAGGTCGGTCCCGATCAATCGTATTTTTCAGCAGTGTGCTGGCCCCCAGGGCTCCCAGTGTCGCGACCACCAGCACCAGGGCCATGCGACGTTTTCCATCCAGCAACAGATAACCCACCACGGCCAGCGTGAGCAAGGTCAACACCGCGTTGCCGCCCATGGCGGTGATATCCCGGCCAATCTCTTCGACCCAGCCGGGCCCGATGGGATCGCTGAGGTCGGCGGGGTTGCGCATGCTCAGCAATAACGCCTGATCAAATTCGTGGGTATCGCCCTCCATAACCTCTTCGGCCAGTTCAGCAAAACCCCATAAGGACGCGAGGATGGTACAGAGCGCCAGCAGTACCGGCAGTTCATGGCTGCCCAGCCATTGCAGCATGCCTGCAATACGCCCTTGGGAACCCGGATCGGCAGGTGGATGATTGTTCATCTGATCCCTCGTTTTGGTTGGAGATAAACGCAAACCTATCGGAATCATATCCAAAAAGACGCTAGCGATCTGTTGTTTGTCGCTCGCTCCGTCTCGTTGTGTAGGATCAGCCGATCAGCGGCGCATTTGCAATTCAAACAACAATAAGGACCGCTGGGTAACCACAAACGGGTGGCCAATTTGATAGGCGGGTTCTGTATCGTGGTGGGGGCGATGGGTATCCAGCAGGCAGGACCAGCCGGTGCCGCCAGTGACGTCGGGCAGGGTGAAGGTTATCGCATCGGTATGGGCGTTCAGGATTAACAGCAACACCTCTTCGCAAGGGTCTGGCTGTAAAGCTCTGCCATCAATCAGCATGCCCACGCAACGCGCTGCTTTATCTTGCCAATCCTCCTCTGCCATTTCCCGGGCAGATGGGGCCAGCCAGGTCACATCTTTTACGCCCAGGTGAGTATTGCCCTCGCCGGTAAAAAAGTGGCTGTGGTGCAGTGCGGCAAAGCGACGGCGCAAGGTGACAAGCCGTTGGGTAAAAGCCAGCAGCGTGCGTTGTTCTTCGTCGAGATCCCAATTGATCCA
>DATJLH010000189.1:0-5833 GCA_035490615.1 Cellvibrio sp. | reverse complement strand
GTCATGCCCGGCGCCCGGGTGCGCAGGATCGACACCACCAGTTCGATGCCCGCCGACATGGCTGAGATCTCCACAAAGGTGATGCCCAGCAGCCAGAAATCCGGCCCTTTGCCGGGGGAGAAATTCTTGTCGCTCAGCGGGGTATACATAAACCAGCCGGCATCCGGCGCCATCTCCAGTACCAGACTGGACAGGATGATCACGCCGCCGAACAGGTAGCAGTAGTAACCCAGCGAGCTGATGCGCGGGAATACCAGGTCGCGTGCGCCAAGCATCTTGGGGATCATGTACATCGCCAGCCCCTCCAGCACCGGGATGGCGAACAGGAACATCATCACCGTGCCGTGCATGGTAAAGATCTGGTTATAGGTGTCGGCACTGACGATGTCCTGGTTGGGCAGCGCCAACTGGGTTCGCAGGATCATCGCCAGCACGCCGCCAATCAGGAAGAACACAAGGCCGGTGACGATAAAACGCAGCCCCACTGCCGTGTGATTCACAGCTGAGAGCGCGCGCCAGCCGGTGGGGCTGTCCCAGATGTGGGCGAAGCGGCGGTCGAGTTCTGCCACAGGCAGGCGATTGTCAGTCACGGTAAGTCTCCAGCCATTGGTCAAACGCCTCGGGTGGATGGGCTTCGACAGTGAATTGCATATGGGCGTGATTCATCCCGCAGAACTCGGCGCATTGGCCGCGATAGCTGCCGGGTCGGTCAGCTTGCAGGCGCAGTACATTGGTGCGGCCGGGGATGGTGTCCAGCTTGCCACCCAGGCGCGGCACCCAGAAGGCGTGAATCACGTCGGCGGTGGTGAGGTGAATATCCACCGGTTGGCCGACGGGAATATGAATCTCGTTGCGCAGGCTGATGCCGGTGTCGGGGTAGTTCACCTCCCACCACCACTGATGGCCGGTTACCTCAATCACCAGCGCTTCGCCGGTTTCCGGTGGTAGCGGCAACATGCGATGGCCGATGGGGATGCCGAAAGCCAGCAACAACACGATGCTTGCCGTGGGCAGCACCAGACCGCCGCCGATAATCCAGCGGCGTTGCGCCCGCTGTTCGTCCGGATCATTCCCCGGCTCGCCGGTGCGGCGGATCGCATAGAGCCAGGAGCCGAGCACGCACAGCAATACCAGCGCCGCGAAGGCAAACATGCTCCACCATAAGACGGCGACGGCTTGGGCGCTGCCGCTGGCCGGGTCGAGGGCGGAATAAGGGCCGGAACAGGCTGTCAGGCCGAGGCCGACAATCGCCAACCCGGCCTTTCCAGCGGCGCCTGGGTGGACGGCTACAGGCCAGTGGATGCTGGCGCACGGAATGGGCGCTGCGTCGCGCGCTAGGATGACCGGCATCTGTTCCGCCAACCCTTTCGCCACAGGAGGCAACCCATGGTGATCGAAGCCATCAACAGCCGCATGGCCATTCGCGGTCATCCGATTCACCCGATGCTGATTCACTTCCCGGTGGCAGCCCTGTTGGGGCTGATTGCCACCGACCTGGCGTACATCTTCAGCGGGGATTATTTCTGGGCCCGTGCCAGCCTCTGGTTGGCTGGCATTGGTGCGCTGGGTGGCTGGGTTTCCGGTCTTGCGGGTTTGATTGATCTGCTCAGCGTGAGCCAGATCCGCCGCCTGATTACCGCCTGGTGTCACGCGATTCTGGCAGTGATGCTGTTGTCCCTCGCCTCGCTCAACTGGCTGTTTCGCCTGGATACCACCGATGTGAATATCTTTCCCTGGGGCCTCTACCTGTCGCTGCTGACCGGGGTGTTGATTGCCAGCGCCAGTTACCTGGGCGGACGGCTGGTGTACGAGCACGCCGTGGGGGTGGAGGTGGAGGAGCCGCCGGGCATGTTGTAAGGCCAGCCGTTTCATACCCAGGCCCCCCGCAGGGGTTTGGCTAACACCATCCACACCACCAGCACCATCAACAGGCACAGGACACCGCCCAGCAGGCGGCACCAGAAGTGCACGCGCCCTTCGCTCTGGCGCTCGGCGCGCAGGATCAGCAGGCCGGTAAACATGTGGCAGATCACCAGCGCCGTCACCAGCGTCAGCTTGGCGATCAGCCAGACTTCTACCGTGCGGTTGATCAAAAACACTATCGTGCCAGCGATGATGGCAATGAGGGCCGCAGGTGTCGCGATGCGTACAAACACAAACCGCGCCACGGCGTTGTGTTCATAACGCAGCTCGCGGATATCGAGCTTTTCGCGGGTATTGGATGCAATTAATGCCGGCAGGTACAGCAGGGCTGCACACCAGAACAGCAGTGCGATGATATGCAGCACAAGAAACCAAAGCATCAGGATGCCATCTCCCTAAAAGTCCTGTGATTACACGGAAATGGCGCGCAGAAGCCGCCGCCGGCGTCCGCAGTATCTAATAGGCTCCGGTGAAACTCAGTGCGATGGCTGACATAGGTGCGGTGCTGGATGCAGATACGATGTGGAGGCTATGCGTAGGTCGGATTAGCGTTAGCGTAGTCCGACATGTTTCCTGGCCCGGTTGTCGGATTACGCTGCGCTAATCCGACCTACATGAATAGCGCCAATGTCACCCGTAGGTCGCATTAGGCGCACCGCGCCGTAATCCGACAGGGAATTCGCTTTCGTAGGTCGCATTAGGCGCGCAGCGCCGTAATCCGACACCAGCGTTAAAAATAGAAATAAACCATCACCAAAGCCAAGCCCCACCCGGCTAAAGCAATCCACTTCCACACCCGTTCAGGGTGCCGCTCCATCAGCGGCTTTTGCTTGGCCGTAAGCCAGGCGGGGTTAGGTCGCTTGATATCCTGCAACCATTCGGACAGCGCCTCATAACGACCGTTGGGATGGATATCCAGCGCTTTTTCCAGCGCCTGGTCCAGCCAGTTGGGCACTAGCGGGTTGTATTGCATGGCGGAGGTATAAGTCAGGCGCTGAAAACTTTTCAGGTCCATCGCCTTGCTGTACTGGTTGCCATAGGGCAACTTTCCGGTGAGCATTTCGTACAGCAACACCGCCAGCGAAAACTGATCCGAACGCGGCCCGACCTTGCCGCCGTAGCGGTATTCCGGTGCGGAATAATCGAGGGTGCCGAGAATCTTGTCGCGCAGAAACGGCGCGCCCATCTCCTGAATGCCCGCCACCCAACAGGAACCGAAATCCACAATCATGGCGCCCTTGCTGCTGATGACGATGTTGTCCGGTTTTAGATCCTGATGCAGGGTTTCCTTGCGATGAAACGCGCGAATACCGCGTGCAAGATGTTCGGTTAATTCCACCGCATCGCTGATCGCCAGGGTGCCGCGTTCTTTCAGTAATTGAGTGAGCGTCGGGCCGGGAATATATTCGGTGAGGTAATACAAACAGGAGCGCGCCGCTGGCGGTGTCACCACGCGTGCGACGTGCGGACTTTGAATGCGCGCACCAACCCAGGATTCCAGGGCAAAGCGTTCGATGTACGCCGGATCATCCTGAAAAATTACCGAAGGCGTCTTCATCACCAGCAACTGATTTTTTTCATCGCTGACCAGATACACCTGACTGCGATTGGATTCGTGCAGGATTTTTTTTACCGTCAGCCCATCGAGTTGCTGGCCGGGTGATAACAAGGGCGGAAACGGCAAGCGCGACAACACCTGCATCGCATCCGTCTGGCTGGCGCTGCCCAGTTGCTCGATGCACGCCACCTGAATGCTGAGATTGTCATCGCTGTTGTGTTGCAAAGCTGCCGCGATAGCCGCGCTGCACAAATGCTCAAGGTCATCGCGGTGTTGCTGAATCAACGCGGAAAATTCGTTGGTGGGAATCGCCTCGTGGATGCCGTCGCAGGTCAGGATAAACAGATCGCCCACCTGCAACTCCACGGTGTGCATATCAATCTCCAATGACGGATCAGCGCCCAGCGCGCGGCTTAAATAATTGGTGGTGCGATCAATGCGTTGGGTGTGGTCGCGGGTGAGTGGTTCGAGCGAACCATCGCGCAGGCGATACACGCGCGTGTCGCCCACATGAAAAATAAAACCGCTGTCGCCTTTGAGAATCAGCGCCGAAAAGGTACTGAGATAGCCTTCGCCATACACGCTGTTCTGGCTGCGGCCCCACAAACTGCTGTTGAGCGATTGAATCACGCGCACCGCCGATTGCTGCGTGCGCCAGGTGTCCGGTGTGGCGTAATAGTCAGTGAGAAAACCGGTGATGGCCGTCTGGCTTGCCTCGCGCGCCGCTTCACTGCTGCTGACGCCATCGGCAATTGCGATGGCGATGCCTTTGCTGGTCAGTGCGGCGCCGTCCGGCAGGCGTGCGCCTACCGTATCCTGATTCTCCGGTTTGCGTCCCGCCTCACTGCGCTGCGCAAACCGAATCTGCAACGCCGACTGCAAATGTTCCATAACCTGCTTAGGTCAACTCAATCTGCTGCACACTGCCATCCGCCATCACTTCGGTCATATGCCCTTGTGGCTCTTTCAAAAATTGTACAAACCCGAGCACGGTAATCGCGGTAGCGGTGATAATCAAAAAGAACGTACCGATATCCACAAAACTGTATACGGTCAAAAAGGTTACGCCACCCACATTACCGTACGCACCGGTCATGCCCGCGATCTGGCCCGTCATACGACGCTTGACCAAAGGCACCATCGCAAACACCGCGCCGCAACCGGCTTGCACAAACAGCGAACAAATAATTACCGCCGCGAACGCAAAAAATAACGGCCAGGTCGCGGTGATTTGTGACATCAATAAATAACCAACCGCAACACCGGCGAGGATAATCGACATGGAGCGGCGGCGCCCGAAGCGGTCACTGAACCAACCACCACCGGGGCGCGCCACCAGGTTCATAATGGCAAACGAACCACCCAGCATACTCGCCTGCGCCAATGATAAATCGGTAAAGGTTTCCAGAAAAAACGCGGGCAATACCGACACTACCGCCAACTCGGAACCGAAGGTCACAAAGTACGCCCAGTTTAAAATCGCCACCTGTTTGAATTCGTATTTATCGTGCTGCGGCGCGCCGTTTTTCAACATGTCTTTATTGACGCGATAAATTTGTGAAAATTGAAATAAAAATAACGCCAGCAAAACACCGTAGAGCACATAACTGGTGGCGTAACTCAACAAGCCTAATTCATAAGGCGATAATTTCCACGCGAGGATGGCCAGTACGGCGTACATGGGCACGTTCATCGCGACGTAAAACCAGAAATCTTTTTTGCTGGTGACTTCCAGGCCGCCGGATTTTTTGGGTTTGAAATAGGTGGAGCCCTTGGGGGTGTTGCGCGCGGCGTAATAAAAAAATCCACCAAAGAGCATGGCGAGCACGCCGGTGGTGCCGATGGCATAACGCCAACCGAATTGGCCACCGAAGATCGTCAAGGCTAACAGCGGCACCAGAAAAGCAGCAGCTGCCGCACCGAAATTACCCCAACCGCCATAAATGCCTTCCGCCAGACCCACCTGCCGTGCAGGAAACCATTCACCTACCAGACGAATACCGATGACAAAGCCTGCGCCGACAAACCCCAACAGGAAACGAAACAGGGCCAGTTGTTCAAAGGATTGTGCACTGGCAAATGCCAGACATAACAATCCGGACGCGACCAATAAGCCACTGTAAATGGCGCGCGGCCCGAATTTATCCACCAGGATGCCGATCACAATCCGTGCCGGAATGGTCAGCGCAATGTTCATGATCAATAAGGCTTTCCACTGCGCTTCTGTCATGGCAAAGGCTTCCATGATCAACGGCTTGAGCGGCGCCAGGTTGAACCAGATCATGAAGGTCAGGAAAAACGCAAACCAGGACAAATGCAGAATGCGGATGGAAGGTTGCGACAGGTCGAGCA
>DATJLH010000188.1:0-35316 GCA_035490615.1 Cellvibrio sp. | reverse complement strand
TTGCACTGATTTTGCCGGAATAAACCAGCTCGTGCGAGCTGGTTTGAAACACAGTTTAGTGACAATGGCACAATGCGAGTTTGGCGTTAGGGCTTTGGTTTCGAAACCCTCAAGTCAAGGATGACTTGAGGGAGCTACAGGGATGTATTCATGCGTTTTCGAAACCAAAGCCCTAATGACAAACGGACTACGAAGCACATCCACATCCCACGGAAGATCTACGATTTCCCTTCAACCGAATCCGCCTTCTTCAACTGGCTGCTTTCCTCAGCATCACTACTCACATCACTTACGCCTTTGCGAAAGCTTTTAATACCTTCTGCAAGATCGCCCATCAATTGTGGAATTTTCCCGCGACCGAATAGCAACAAAAAGAGCACTGCAACCAACGCGATTTGCCAGAAACTTAAACTCATGGCACCACTCCTCTGGGGGTAAGCAAAAAATAGAAGTTGTGATTGTCCCAGAGGCCCGTGACGAAATGATGACGTCGGTTAAGCCGCCAGCTCCAGAATGCGGCGCGATGCGTCCAGTGTGATATCGCCGTGCTCGCCGAGTTTTAACAGATTGTGGCTTTGCAATTGTGCAACCAGTTTGTCGATAGATGCCGCTTCAATCTGATAATCGCGCAAGCGTGTCGGTGTGCCCATTTGTTCAAAGAACTGCCGTGTCGCGGCGATGGCAGCGTCAATAAGCTGGTCTTCATCCGTGTGTTGTAAATTCCATACGCGGCGACCGTACTGCAACAGTTTTTCGCGTTTTTGTTGACGCTGGTGTTGCATCACGGCGGGCAGCACGATGGCGAGGGTCTGGGCGTGATCAAGGCCGTGGAGCGCGGTAATTTCATGGCCAATCATATGCGTCGCCCAATCCTGTGGTACACCAACACCGATGAGTCCGTTCAGCGCCATGGTCGCAGCCCACATCACATTGGCGCGAACGGTATAATTGGTCGGTTCTTTTAAGGAGCGCGGCCCTTCCTCAATCAGGGTCAGCAACAAGCCCTCGGCAAAACGATCCTGCACTTTTGCATCAACCGGAAAGGTTAAATACTGCTCCATGATATGCACAAATGCATCGACGACACCGTTAGCCATTTGTCGTGGCGGTAAGCTGTAAGTGGTGGTGGGGTCGAGCACAGCAAATTGTGGATACACCAGCGGACTACCAAAGCTTAATTTTTCCTGGGTGCTTGCGCGAGTAATAACGGAGTTGCCGTTACTCTCCGTGCCGGTGGCGGGCAAGGTTAAGACGCAGCCCAACGGCAGGGCTGATGTGACAGGTGCATGTTTGGCGAGAATATCCCAGGGTTCGCCATCAAACTCTACGGCGGCAGCAATAAATTTTGTGCCGTCGATAACGCTGCCGCCCCCCACAGCCAGTAAAAAATCAAGATGGTTTTCTTTTACGGTGGCAGCGGCGCGCATCAGCGTTTCATAGCGGGGATTGGGTTCTATGCCGCCGAACTCAAACAGTGGGCGATCTTTTAGTGCCTCGACCACTTGATCGTAAACACCATTTTTCTTGATCGAGCCGCCGCCATAGGTAAATAGAATCCGCGCATCAGCAGGCACCAATTTCGTCAGCTGACTGATTTGATGCTCGCCGAAGACAATGCGGGTGGGATTATGGAAGGTGAAATTCTGCATGGTATTAACCTCTGTGAACTTGGGTATTTACAAGGCCTGGCACAGGCTCAGGATTATTGACAACAGGAAAGGCAGCGCGCGCTAAAAATCAGGCGCGCTCAATCAGTAATTCTACGTAGCCATCCACAATCTCATGGGGCAGGGCGGTCAGCGCTTGCCCGCTGCATGGGCCGGCGACGCACCGACCGTCTTCGATAACAAATAAGGCGCCGTGGTTGGCGCACTGGATCATGGTATGACTGACATCAAGAAACTGGTCTTCAACCCACTCCAGCGCGATGCCGATATGTGGGCATTGGTTGCGGTAGAGATAAACCCTGCCGCGCTGTTTAATGATGAAGACCGGTTCGCCATTAACAGTAAAACCTTTGCTGCCCGGGTCGGGCAGCGCGTCGAGGTGACATAGCCGGTGGCGCCGCACCATTATTCGCGCGGCGCAGCAAGGGTCAGTTTGCGTTTCATCATCTCGCCGTTGCGGACGATATGCACCTCAATCTTGTCGCCCGGCTTGTGGCGTTCCAGTGCACTCATCAGTTGGTCCTGGTTGGGTGTGACTTTTTTGTTGATGCCGACAATGACATCGCCCAATACAATTTGCCCCCACGCATTGCGGAAGAGACCTTCCAAACCTGCCTTGGCTGCCGGTGAATTCGCTTCAACGCGCAGGATCGGCACGCCCTGGATGCCACTTTGATGCGCCCAATGATCCGGCGCCAGCGCGACGCCCATCACCGGGCGCACAATTCGCCCATGGGCAATCAATTGGGGAACCACCTCTTTCACCGTGTTAACGGGAATGGCAAAACCGATCCCGGCACTGGCACCGCTGGGGCTGTAGATCATGGTGTTGACGCCCACGAGCTGCCCTTGTGAATTGAGCAATGGGCCGCCGGAGTTGCCCGGATTAATGGCGGCATCGGTTTGAATCACGTTGGAGATGGTGCGTTGGTTGGGGGACTGGATCTCGCGGCCCAGTGCACTCACGACGCCGGTGGTCAGGGTTGCATCCAGACCAAAGGGATTGCCGATAGCTAATACCTTACGGCCGACGGATAACTGACTTGAATCGCCCAAGGGCAGTGCCGTCAGCTGTTCTTCAGGTGCGGAGATCTTGAGTACTGCCAGATCCCGCTCCGGCGCAAGGCCGACAATTTCAGCGGGCCAGGTGCTTTGATCCTGCAAGGTAATCATCACTTTGCGTGCGCCATCGACCACATGGAAGTTGGTGACGATATAGCCGCTCTCATCCCACACAAACCCGGTGCCGCTGCCGCGCGGTATCTCAAGTAAATTCAGTGAGCGGGGGTCGCGCACCAGTTGTTGGTTGGTCACGAAGACGACACTGGGACGTGACTTTTCAAATACCTGAATGGTGTTGCGTTCATCGTCCGTGGCGAAATCGGCTTGGGCGCTGGCAACTGCCACGCCTCCAGTGAACAGAGTCAGCAGTAACCAACGCATTATTTTCATGCAATCCTCCAGGGACGAAGATGAGACATACGTGAGACCGCCAGGCTTACGCCTGGCGGCTGAGGGCTTCGATCCGGTCTTCCAGCGGCGGATGGCTGGAGAACAGCCGACCGAATTGTTGTTTGAATCCACCGCTGATACCGAAGGCTTTGAAACCATCCGGCATGGGGTTTTCCGCACCGGCTTTCACTTCAGCTTGCAAGCGCTGCAGCGCGCGGATCATAGCGCCGCGTCCGGCAAGGTGTGCACCGGCAGCATCGGCGCGGTATTCGCGGTAACGCGAGAACGCCATGACGATCATGGAAGCCAGGATGCCCAGCACCATCTCGGCGACAAATGTAGTGACGTAAAAGCCTATGCCGTGGCCATTTTCATTCTTGAGGATGACGCGATCCACGGTGTGGCCAATGATCCGGGCAAAGAACATCACGAAGGTGTTTACCACGCCTTGAATCAGGCTGAGCGTAATCATATCGCCGTTGGCGACGTGGCCGATCTCATGGGCCAGTACTGCGCGGACTTCATCGCGATCAAAACGCTGCAGCATACCCAGGCTCACTGCCACCAGCGCCGCATTGCGGTTCCAGCCGGTGGCAAACGCATTGGATTCCTGTGCGGGGAAGATACCGATCTCCGGCGTTTTGATGCCGGCTTTTTGGGCCAGGTCGGCGACGGTGTCCACCAGCCATTGTTCATCGGTGGTGCGGGGGCGCTCAATCAACTGCACGCCCATGGTTTTCTTGGCGATGAATTTAGAGAGTAAGAGAGAAATAATGGAGCCGGTGAAGCCAAACACGGCGCAGAAGATCAACAGTGTTTGCAAATCCAGGTTGCCCGATTGGTCCAGGTAACGCCCTACACCCAGCAAACTGAGGGTGATGCTGGCCACCGCAATGACAGCGATGTTGGTCAACAAAAAAAGGCCGATGCGTAACACGATAATTCTCCTGTATGAATGGATGAGCTTGAGACAAGCTCGGCAGGACGAAATATGCGTTCGGCTTGAAAATTTTCAATGGGTGGATGGACATGCCAGCGGAAAGAAAGGTAAAGAAAAATGGCCACTCAAAGAGTGGCCCAAGCAACCGTGGTTAGCCGAGAGTCCAGGAGCGGAAAGCTCCACACTCTCAAGGAGAAGATCCGGCGATCAGCTTGCAGGGAGATCACCTTCACGACTGTCGCACAAGAGATGTTGCGCAACAGTTGTGAAAACAATAACTATTCTCATTTATGAAGTCAACGACTTTGTTGAGAAATATTCTTATTTATTCGGGCGCGGCCTACAAGGAAAATTCTGGCGTCATTAATAGCTTTTCGCGCTAAGTGCCAACAATTGGTTATTCAGTTGATTGATCTTGGCTGCCATTTCTTCAATAAGACCGAGGCAAATCTGGGGCTGATGGTCGATCAGATCAATAAACTCTTCCTGCCGTACGGCCAGGACGGTGCAATCGCTGGTGGCGACCACTGAGGCGATACGCCGCTGGCGGGTGAACACGGCCAGTGCGCCGAAGATCTCGTCAGCGTGCACTTCACCCACTTTGATCCCATCGCAGATAGCATCTGCGCTACCTTCGAGCAGGGTGTACACCTTATCAGCGAGAGCGCCCTGTTGAATGATGGTTTCACCGGTTCGGAAATGCATAAAACCCGCCGTCGGCTGGAATTCGGCGCGAATCTCCTGGGCCAGTGCCTGCTGGTAAATGCTCACCTGGCACAGCAGGTAATACGCCCAATGCTTTTGCAAGCGCGGATCGCCATTGACGTGGTTCACCAGGTCATCGCGATCATAGGGAGTAAGGGTGACGGAAGAGGTGCAGCTGAATTGACCGTCGGGCAGACTCAGGGAGCGGGGCAGGCCCAGCAAGTCACCTTGCTCGAAGAAGGTAATAATCTTGCCGTTGACCCGGCACTCCACCTGCCCGTCAGTGACATACAGCAGGCCGGTATGCGTCTGTCCCATAAACAGATCATCGGACTGATCAACCGTTACCGGTTCTCCCGACGGCGATAACTTGGCGAGCAAAACCTCGGTCAACCCACGCAGTTTGACGGCGAGATCGGTAATGGTGTCTGATTGCTTGCTGGGTAGGTGCATGAGTCCCTCGATTGGCTACAAACAAAAGCATAGTGATGAACAAGCTTCATTGTAGCTTGTTCATAGCGATTGTCTGTGCGATCTGCTGACAATGCATGTCAGGTTGCATTGTCATGGGATGTCGGAGCCCGTCAGGCTTCGCTCAGGCTTTCCTGTTCCGCTTCAGCTACCAAACGGGATTTCATATCCGGCGGCAGGTCATTCCAGTGCACATCCATCAGTGCGCCTTGCAGAGCATAGAGCATCACTTTGGAGACATTGATATGACGTGCTTTAATGCGGCGATACGCCTCAACAGCACCGGTACGACTGAGATCCGAGTAGGTGTTAATTCCGATAGCATGAAGGATATTTACGGACGCCATACCCAGGTTTTTCAACTGGAGTAATTCACTATGACTGCTAGTCATACAAGGCACGCTCCACTTATTATTTATCATTATTTTTTGTTGGCCAGGGAACAATTTCCATTTATAGCCACGCGTTATATTACATACTTAATAGCATTGCGCAAATACTTCTTCTGAAACTCCTGATTGACTTCTCGCGTTTTGAGGAAAAATGGCGTAAAAAATATTTTCCAATGAGCCTGCGCCCCGATAATGACTAATAACCAAAACACCCACATCGATATTGATCTGTTATGCGGTATTGATAATAAAGAACTGGTGGAGGTCCCATCCCCGCGTTGCCGATTGCATCGCGGCGTCGTGGGGCCATTGCTGCACTTATGTGAGGCTGCACGGGATGCCGGTTTTGATTTGCAGGTGGCGAGCAGTTATCGCGCGTTTGATCGACAGTTACTGATATGGAATAACAAGGCCAGTGGCCATCGGCCGGTGTTGGATTCCGCCGGACAACCGTTGGATATTTCATGCCTGTCGGAGCGGGATCTGGTTTTCGCGATCCTGCGTTGGTCTGCTTTGCCTGGTGCATCGCGGCATCATTGGGGTACCGATCTGGATATTTATGATCGGTCGCTCATTAGTGAAGACTACGTTGTCCAGCTCACTGTGGCGGAAACGATTGATGCCGGTCCCTTCGCGCCTTTTCACGCATGGCTGAATGACGTATTGGAAAATAATAATACGGGTTTTTATCGTCCTTATGCGCTGGACCTGGGTGGTGTATCACCGGAGCCGTGGCATTTGAGTTATGCACCGCTGGCTAATGGCTACGCACAACAACTGACTGAAGCCTTGTTGCGCGAACGCATTGAAGCGAGCGACATACAATTGAAACACGCCATCCTCGATAACCTGGCGGAAATTTATCAACGCTTTGTCTGCGTGCCGTTAGGATAATGTTTTTAAAAAAACCCATGGAGTAAAAATCTTGAGTGACATGAATGCGGAAGCCGGGCGATCAACAACAGCCGGGCAGCCAAAAAAATCGCGCGCCGGTATTTTTAGTTGGATGTTATTTGATTGGGCGGCGCAACCTTTTTTTACCGTCATTATTACTTTTATCTTTGGTCCTTATTTTGTTTCCCGGCTTGCGCAGGATGCTGCAACAGGTCAGGCGGCCTGGGGATATACCATCACTGTGTCGGGCATTATTGTTGCTGTGCTCGCCCCCATGCTGGGTTCTGTCGCTGATGCCACCGGCACGCGCAAGCCCTGGATTGCGGTTTTTGCGCTGATCAAAATCATTACCCTGATGCTGCTCTGGTTTGCGAGCCCCGGTTCTGATTTATGGTTGCCTGCCATGTGCATTGTGCTGGCGACAGTTGCCGCTGAATTTTCCATTGTATTTAATGATTCCATGATGCCGCGTCTGGTACCCGAAGCGGAGATTGGTCGTATCTCAAATCTTGGATGGGGCCTGGGTTATCTCGGTGGGTTGGTTGTGTTGTTCACAGTGTTGTTGTTTTTATCCGGCAGCCCGGCGGATGGGAAAACATTATTAGGTGTAGAGCCCTGGTTTGGGCTCGATGCTGCGCAGGGTGAAGATGCACGAATCACCGGGCCGTTTTCGGCGCTGTGGTATCTCATTTTTATCTTGCCGATGTTTTTGTTCACGCCGGATGGCGGTAAAGGTTTACCGCTGAAAAGGGCGGTCAAGTCAGGTTTGGTTGAACTGAAAAATACCCTGGTGGAATTGAAACAGCGTGCTGGTGTGTTGCGTTTTTTTATTGCGCGCATGATTTATCAGGACGGTGTGAACGGGCTGCTGGCATTGGGTGGAACCTTCGCGGCAGGCATGTTCGGCTGGCAAACCATGGAGATGGGAATTTACGGCATCTTGTTATTGATCGTCGCTATCGGTGGGTGCCTGGCAGCCAGCTGGCTGGACGCGCACCTCGGGTCAAAACGCCTGGTGTTATTGAGTCTGATCTGTCTGGTGACTGCCTGTGTCGGCATTATTTCTACCGGGCCGGGTTATACCTTGTTCGGATGGGTGCAATTGGCATCGCAGGATTCCGGCGCTCTGTTTGGCACGGCCGCTGAAAAAGCCTATATTTTATTTGGGCTGTTGATCGGCATTGCCTTTGGGCCGGTGCAAGCATCGTCCCGCTCCTATCTGGCTCGCAGTGTGTCTCCTGAAGAGGCGGGACGCTACTTCGGTATCTATGCCTTGTCCGGGCGGGTCACCTCGTTTCTTGCGCCTATGTCCGTTGCTACCCTGACTTTATATACTGATTCCGCGCGCGTTGGTATGAGCGCATTGGTTGTGTTTTTACTGGTGGGTTTGCTGATGTTGTGGGTGACCCCTTACCCGGCCAATCGTCGGTAAAGGCCATTTCAACATTATTTGGCGGCCCGATGCTGCGCAAGAGATAACCCTATGCGGCCTGATTCTGATCATCAGCAATCTGACTCTCCCATGCTGGCCCGAGATATCTGGCAATTGATCCGTCGCGAAGCGGCGGATGCCAGCGCACGGGAGCCAATATTGGCCAGTTTTTATCACGCGACTATTCTTAACCATCCTTCCTTTGCAGCGGCCATCAGTTTTCATCTGGCCAACACATTGGACAGCCAGGCAATGCCGGCCATGATGATCCGTGAAGTATTTGAAGCGGCCCTGGCGGCAGAGCCACAGATCGAGTCGGCGATGCGCGCCGACATTTGTGCGCATCGCGAACGAGACCCGGCCTGCAACGAGTACTCCATGCCTTTTTTATTCTTTAAGGGTTATCAGGCCTTGCAGTCTTATCGTGTCGCACATTGGCTGTGGCAGCAGGGGCGCCAATGCCTGGCGCTATACCTGCAAAACCAGATATCCCAGGTTTTCGATGTTGATATTCATCCTGCTGCGCTGATCGGCAGTGGCGTCATGATTGACCATGCTACGGGTGTGGTCATGGGGGAAACCACTGTGGTGGAAGACAATGTATCGCTGTTACACGGGGTTACCCTGGGCGGGAGCGGTTGTACCAGCGGTGATCGTCACCCGAAGGTGCGGCGTGGGGTATTAATCGGTGTGGGCGCCAAGATTCTCGGCAACATTGAGATCGGCGAAGGGGCGAAGATCGGGGCGGGAAGCGTTGTGCTGGAAGCGGTTCAACCGCATACGACGGTGGCGGGTGTGCCGGCGAAGGTGGTGGGACGGCCGAATGTGGAGGCGCCTGCGTTAGCGATGGATCATCATTTGAGCGAGGATGTCGCGGGAGGTCCTTCCCCCCATGCAGACTGAAAAGGCGCCGGGAATCAGGCGCTGCGTTGACTGATAAAACTGGCTCCTGCGTCATCTTCATCCTGGCCATGCATCAACCATTTGAGCACGGCGATCCGACTTTTCAGCATTCCCTGATAGGTTTCAAGCACGATCTTGTTGGGGCGAGGGTGTTGCTCCAGGTTAGTAATGCGGCCCGTCAAAAAAGCGATATCCTGTTCGACTTTGGTACGTACGGCGGAGGTATCGGTGAGTTGACCGGCTACCAGGATCGGTTGTTCGTTAGCTGTTTTCATGGTTCCGTCCTCGCTGTGATGGCTGCTGTTGTGCAATAAAAGCCGGCTTCTGTTTCAGGAACGCTGCTCCTGTTACAGGAAGCCGTTAGTCGCTTGGCCCTTGTGCTACAGAGTGAGGGGTTCCGCAAGTATGGGTTTAGAGCGGGGTGCCTGCCAGTCAGAAATCAGATTGTTTTGTAACAAACAGAAAAGTTGATATCACCAAAACGGATGGGGGGGATGAGATGTATGTCAGTCCTGCCCCGGTCGTTAAATGCTATCCTCAAAAGACATTGTTGAACGGGTGAGAATCTATGGAAACGAGAGAATTTGACATCATCTTTCGTGGTGACATCGTCCTGGGGCACCAATTGCAGGATGTAAAACAACGCTTGCAGCAACTGTTTAAAGTTGATGCCACCAAGGTGGACGCCCTGTTTACCGGTCGGCCCGTGCCACTCAAGCGCGGCCTGGACGAAGCGACGGCGAATAAATACCGCGACGTGCTACTTAAAGCCGGTGCCCAGGTGGAGGTATCTCCCGCAGGGAATGTCAGAGCGACACCCCGGCCGGCACCCTCTGTTGCGACGGCCCGGCCGAGCGGGTGGAGCTTGGCACCGGTGGGAGCCTATCTCTTGACGCCGACGGAGCGGCCCCGGTCGAGCCCTGTTTTGATCGACACCGGGTCTATCAGTTTGCGCCCTGCCGGCGGCAATCTTCTGGATGCCAGTGAGGTGACAAAAACGGAGGCGGCCCCAGTGGTTGCGCCTGATTTTGACGTGGCGGAAGTGGGCGCTGATCTGGTGCGCGCCGAGGAGAGGATGGATCTGCCGCTGCTGGAAATTGAGATTGAAGATTGGGGATTGGCAGACGTTGGCGCTGACCTGATTGCACCCGAGGAACGCCCCGCTGTACCCGGTGCGCCGGTCATTGTTGGTGACTTCGGTCTGGCCCCGGTTGGTAGTGATCTCGGTCAAATCAAGCCGGAGGTTAAACCTGTAACGCCGGACATCAGCAAGATTCGCCTGGCTGAGTAACGCATTGCGAGGGATTTATGTTTCAAAAAAGGAATCTCAGGATTCCTCTTTTAATTTCAATTTTTTATCTCTGCTTTTAATTCATCGCTAGTAATCCTGTTAAATTTTCCGACGTTTAATTCATCCCGCTTTTTTATTTTTACGTTTTCGTTTAACGTAATCCGAATTGCTTTTTTTGCTACCGTTTTTTTTAAAAAAGTGTCGATAAATTTTCCACTTTTTTTCTGGCATAAGCCGCACGTTACCTGACGGAATGTAAAGTTCTAAAGGAAAATTAGCGTTCCCCTAAAAAGGACTTTTATGCCAATCGCGGGTCTTTTATACTGCGCACACTTTACTCAATGATTTACGGGTGACAGGGCTGGGGGTGTTAAACATTATCCCGCCGTTAAGTTGCTCGGTAATAATTTTTACTCGCCAGGGAAACGTCTTATGTATGCCGAAAAAGTGCGTGAAATTCTCGCCAAACACAGTCGCCTTGATGTCGACGTCAACAGCCTTAAAGAAGACGACGATCTGTATGATTTAGGACTGACGTCCTTGACCACGGTCAATATCATGCTCGCTATTGAGGATGCATTTGATATCGAATTTCCCGATAGTAAATTAAACCGCAAAACCTTTAACAGCATTGAATCGCTGGTAGAGGTTATTGAAGAATTGGTTGATTGACAGGATTCAATTAATCGCCCGGGGAGTTGCCCTGTGTGGCCGGTTGCGCAACCTATCTGATAAACGCGGACCAGTGGCTGGTAGAGAATTGCCAGCCTCCATTGCCAAAAATGCTTGCCAACAACAATTGCACTAACGAGTTGCACTAACAAAAAGGGACCTGAAGATGAGCGCACCTGCCACCCTGGATGAAATCAGTTTTGCCACGCTGCTGGAGATTGTTCACGCCCTGGGGCGTGATGTCGTACGACCCGCCGCCGTCGCCGTTGATAAAGACGCGCGCTTTCCCCACGAAGCCTTTACCGAGTTCAAGAAGCACAAGCTGCTCAGCGCCTACGTGCCACGACAGTATGGTGGTATGGGGCTAAGCATCACCGAAATCTGCAAGCTCTGTGAAATCCTCGGTGGCTACTGTGCCTCTACGGCGATGATCTTTGCGATGCACCAGATCCAGGTGGCATGCATTGTCCATCATTGCGAAACGTCTGATTACTTCCAGCATTTCCTGCGCGAGCTGGTCCGCGAACAATACCTTCTGGCTTCCGCCACCACCGAGTTGGGGGTGGGCGGTGATTTGCGCAGCAGCCTCTGCGCCGTCAAGGTAAACGGTGACCACTTTACACTGGAGAAACAGGCACCGGTCATCTCATACGGTGTCGCAGCTGATTATGTGATGGTCACATGCCGCCGCGCTGAAGATGCCCAGTCCTCTGACCAGGTTCAGGTGCTGGTTAATAAAAAAGAAACCACGCTGGAGCCTTTATCCGGTTGGGACACATTGGGTTTCCGGGGAACATGCAGCGCCGGTTTTGTATTGCGTTCCAGTGGTCATGTCCAACAAATTCAACCCGCACCTTTTGCCGATATTCTCGCGCAAAGTATGCACCCGGTTTCGCACCTGGTGTGGGGCTCTTTATGGCTGGGTCTTGCCCAGGATGCAGTGTCCCAGGCGCGCGCATCGGTGCGTGCCGCAGCGCGTAAAAATCCGTCGACGCCACCCATCTCCGCGATGCGCCTGACAGAGCTGGATGAGGTCTTATTCAGTATGCGGGCGGGACTGGTTACAGCGATTGAGGAATATCAACAAAAACTGAATGCCGGTAATCGGGAAGCATTCTCCGATTTCGGTTTTGCTATCCGTATCAATAATGTCAAGTTGCGCTGTTCCGAACTGGTGGTAGACATCGTCTCCGGTGCCTTGTCGATTGTGGGTATTATGGGTTACAAAAATGATACGCCCAACAGTTTGTGCCGCCATATTCGCGATGCCTATGGTGCAGCGTTGATGGTGAACAACGATCGCATTCGCGGTCACAATTCCACCATGCAGATTATGGTGAGAGACGCGCAATGAAACAGGTCAGGGCACTCAATCCGGCCAGTTATGAGCGGCATCTGATTCACGGCGCGGAACGCACCTGGGCAGAAACCAATTGCTATGTTGATGTGTTGGTCGAGCTGCTGCATGGGTTGGGGTATGAGCCGACGGCGGCATTGCCTTTTGCACTAGGCATTGATTTTGAAGGTGATCAGTGGAGCTTTTTTAAATTTCCTCACGAGGATCTGTTTGCGCTTTACGGCATGGAGATTCAGGAATTCAATCCCTGGCGCTCGCTCGCGCAGCACGTAGAAACCCAGGTAGGTTTGGGGCGCCCGGTGCTGGTTGAGATGGATTCCTGGTATTTACCCGATACCGCCGGCACAG
This sequence comes from Cellvibrio sp., assembly GCA_035490615.1. Taxonomy (GTDB): domain Bacteria; phylum Pseudomonadota; class Gammaproteobacteria; order Pseudomonadales; family Cellvibrionaceae; genus Cellvibrio. Next base: position 22,792 of record DATJLH010000188.1, on the reverse strand, counting down.
CCTATAAACTGGCCCATGTGAAATCCACCATTGCCGTAAATGCTATAGACATTGAGCAACGTTACCTCGGTTACTTTCATGGCCAAAGTTATTATGAATTAACCGGTCAGGATTTTACCGATATCTTTCAGCTCAATGGGCTCGCGCACGAGCGCATCTTGCCGCCTTATATCGAGTACGTGAAATTGCGCAACCTGCACGAGGTGCCGCAGGGCAGTGCACTGGTTGAGGCCTCGCTTGCACTGCTCAAAAAACACCTGGGCCTGATTCCCCGCGATAATCCATTTGTGCGTTTTAAAGAAACCTTTGCGCGGGATTTTGAATGGTTGCTAACGCAGGAAATTGAAACCTTCCATTTATATTCCTTTGCGACCTTCCGCCAATACGGCGCTTGCTTTGAGCTGGTAGAAACCTATTTGAAATGGTTGCAGCAACAAGGTCAGTCACAACTTGATACAGCGATCCAGTGCTTTGCGACTATCTCTAACAATACCAAGGCGTTTCAATTTCAATTAGCCCGTGCCATGGCGAGAAAGCGTGCGATTGATTTGACGCCCCTGGATGAAATGGCGTCTGCCTGGCAGACCGGAATGTCACAGTTAACGGCGCGGTATCGCTGACAGGGACGAGTACGATGGATGTGTCTGCAACTGATCGCCTGACTCCCCTGGATGCCGATTGGCAACTGGTGCGCGCGCCGGCTGATAGCATTGCGAATCCGGCGGAGTTGCTGTCACAGGTCTTGCCATGGCAAGCCGCGTGCGTCCCCGGAACGGTTGCGCAAGTGATGCTGACAGATTCGTCCCACACGCATCCACAGAGTCTGACGGATGATGACTGGTGGTATCGTTGCCACTTCACCGCCGCCGCCGTAGAGCAGGCAATACCCGTATTGCATTTTGCGGGCCTCGCCACCATCGCTCAGGTATGGCTTAACGGTGTATTGATCCTTGAATCACGCAATATGTTTTTACCGCAGCAGGTGGTGGTAACAGAGTGCCTGCAAGCGACCAATGAGCTGGTTATCTGTTTTCGTTCCCTGGCTCAGGTATTGCGTCAAAAACGCCCGCGCCCGCGCTGGAAAACCAATCTGGTTAGCCAACAACCCTTACGTTGGGTGCGCACGACCTTGCTCGGGCATATTCCGGGATGGTGCCCACCGATCACACCGGTCGGTCCCTGGCGCAGCATTACCTTGATGTATCGTTCACCCGTGGAATTGGTCAAGTCTCACATCCAGCAGATACTGACAGCCGAGGGTGAATTTACCGCTGAATTCGATGTGCAATTGCCGCCATCGCAGCTTATTTCTGCAGCGCACCTATACATTGGCAACCAAACGCTTTCGCTGCAGATCAAGCAGAGCGGAGCAGTGGTGGCATTAACGGGCCAGGGGATTATTGACGCCGCTCAACGATGGTGGCCGCATACCCATGGCCAGCCCCAACGGCTTGGTTGTCGCCTGGAGATCACGGTTGCCGGACAGGTTTATACCTGGGAACTCGGCGCGCGCGGCTTTAAACAGCAACGCTGGTTATCCAGTGATAACCAACTTGCCTTGCAGGTGAATGGTGAAACCCTCTTTTGCCGGGGCGCCTGCTGGACGGTTGCAGATATTTTTACATTGGACGGCAGCGAAGACAGTTTGCGCCGCTCGTTGGTTCTCGCACGGGATGCCGGCATCAATATGCTGCGTATCGGCGGCACCATGATTTATGAAAGCGATCGTTTTTATCAGTTGTGTGATGAGCTGGGTATTCTGGTGTGGCAGGATTTTATGTTTGCCAACATGGATTATCCGGTGGACGATACGGATTTCCACCAGCAGGTGCTGGCCGAGGCGCACGCACAAGTCGCGCGCCTGTCGCGCTTTGTATGTGTGAGTGTGTATTGTGGCAACAGCGAAGTGCAACAACAATCCGCGATGATGGGCATGCCGCGCGAACACTGGAGTAACGTTTTTTTTGATGCAGAGTTAGCCGAGGTGTGTCGGCAACGGCATCCCGGTGTTATGTATTTTCCGTCGACACCTTGCGGTGGCGCCTTACCGTTTTCGATCAGCGAAGGGCTTGCGCATTACTACGGCGTCGGCGCCTATAAGCGCGCCTTGAGCGATGCTGCTTTAGCGCCGGTTAAATTCACGCCGGAGACGCTGGGCTTCTCCCACATTCCCGAACCGGAAACTGTCGACAAAATTTTTAACGGCGCGCTATTCGCCGCGCATCACCCGGACTGGAAAGCGCGTGTGCCGAGAGATTCTTCAGCCGGCTGGGATTTTGAAGATATTCGCGATTATTACCTGGCATTATTGTTTCAGGTTGATGCGGTAGCGTTACGCAGTCATGACCCGCAGCGTTACCTCGAATTATCGCGCGTGGTGACCGGGGAAGTCATCCAGCGTGTGTTCGCCATCTGGCGTTCAGCGGAGCATCCGTGTCAAGGCGCGTTGTTGTGGTTCTATAAAGATCTGTTGCCCGGCGCGGGCTGGGGCATCCTCGACAGTGATAATCAGCCCAAGGCGGTATATTACGCGTTCAAACGTGCAACCAAAAATCTGGCGGTCTATTGCATTGACCGTGGTCTGGATGGTTTGTCATTAACCCTGGTGAACGAAACAGAACAGGCTCAGGCAGTTACGCTTGAGGTGACTGCCTACAAGTCCGGGCATATCGAAACGCTGAAAGCAGCGCGCGTCCTGACCCTTTCACCGCGTTCAACCATTGGTATATCTGTGGATGAACTGCTCGGCTATTTTGCCGACCTGACTTACAGTTATCGTTTCGGTCCTCGTCAGCACGATCTGGTCAGCGCGCGTTTGCTGGATGCACAAGGCCATTGGTTACATGAAGATTTTTATTTCCCCACCAGCTATGCCGTAACGCCGCAAAAAATAGACGGTATCACTGTGGAGGTTATTGCGCTTGCCGATGGCCGCGCTGCGCTAAAAATCTTTACCCCGATGTTTCTGCAATCAGTCCGCGTGGAATGTAAAACCCATCGTGCAGAAGACAATTATTTTCACCTTGCACCGAACACTACCCGGGTCATTGCCATGGAGCCACTAGCGGATGCGACTGTGCCAGTGAAGGGTTATCTTGAAGCACTTAATCTATTGGAACCGATCAGGGTTCGTTGAGTTCAGGCGCTGCCACTATGACGATTGTATCTACGACTGCGCAACGCTACCCGGATGTGACTCGCGATGCGTTTTATCTGGCATCCATGAACTCGTGTATCTTTGTCTGGCAACATCAATTACCCGCTCGCGCCTGGCGCAACCAGGTGGTGATCCTGTGCGGCGCCATGGGATATGAATACACGCACAGCCATCGCACGGTGAAGCACCTGGCGGACTCCTTTGCGCAACAGGGATTTGTGGCCTTGCGTTTTGATTGGCACGGTATGGGCGACTCACCCGGTTCAGAATTGGATGAAGGGCGTGTCGCCATCTGGTTGGCGAATATTGCATCCTTGATCAACCATGCACAGACCAACTGGCCCGGTTGTGAAATTTGCCTGGCGGGATTGCGTTTCGGCGCGACATTGGCATGCCTTACCGCATCCCGGTTAAAGGTAAACCATTTGTTGTTGTGGGAGCCGGTGGTTAAAGGCCGCGCTTATGTCCGCGAAATGACCGCGCTGGCCCGATTTTCTGCCGACGCAGAGTCACATCAGGATTATATCGAGAGCGCTGGCTTTTTAATGGCGGCAGCCACCGCCGACGATATCAAACGATTGAATGTATTAACGGAGTCGGTGCAGGTTAGCGGCAGTGTACTGATTGTTGCGCGCGATGACCGGCCTGCCGATGATGCGTTGCTACAAAAAATGTTGGCGGACGGCGTGGACGTTTTGCAAATGTCCCTGCCGGGTTATACCGACATGATGGCGGAACCCCACGACACGATTGTTCCGTTCAGTGCGATCGACAGCATGGTGCAATGGTTGCTGAACAGCCATACAGAACTTGTCGAAAAGAACAGTGTTTACCCGGAGCCGGTTCGTTCGCTTATTCTGGACAGTGTTACACCCGGTGTGCTGCAAATTCAGGAGCAGCCCCACTGGTACGACGCCAATCGACAATTGTTTGGCATCAGCAGTTGCCCGGCAGCAGGCTGTAATCCCTCATTACCGGCTATTATTTTGTCCAACTCCGGTTCGGTTCATCATGTGGGGCCTAATCGCGTCTACATCCAGTTAGCGCGAACATTTGCCGCCCTGGGTTATTTTGTTCTACGCCTGGATCTGGAAGGGTTGGGCGATAGTTGCAAAACCGACGTAGCGCGGGAGAATCATCCGTATCAACCGGGCGCGGTGGATAATATTTACCAGGCCATGACCTATCTGATGGAGCAGGGAATCGCCAACCAATTTATTATCGGTGGTATTTGCTCCGGTGCGCACACAGCATTTCATTGTGCGTTGCGCGCGGTGGAACAAAATCGGCGCAGCCTGGTGAAAGAAATATTCCTGATCAATCCATTGACCTTTTATTGGCGCGAAGGTATGTCCCTTGCGATTCCTGCTGAAGCCCGGAACCTTCATGATGCGGCTTATTATCGGCAGTCCATCCGCAACCTGGAAAAATGGAAAAAATTATTAACAGGTAATGCCGAAACGGGTTATATCCTGCGTTACGCCGCCGAGCGTGTTCAACGGCTGGTACAAGAGCAGATGAAGAATATCAGAGAAATTCTGTTCAACCAGCAGGGCCAGTTGGCGACCGATTTTACGCGCATTACCGAACAGGGCATTCGGATTCAATTTTTGTTGTCTTCTGGTGATCCCGGTTATGACATCATTAAGTCCCAGGCGCGGCGTCGCTTGCGCAAGGGGATCGCTAATCATGTGATGGCACTGGATGTCATTGAAGGGGCAGATCACACGTTTTCCCGAAAAACCAAACGCGACCAGTTGTTGGCGGTAGTCAGTGACCGGTACCGTAACCTAACCTCCGATAGTTAATTGATAGCTTGCTATAAGGAAACAGGAAGCCATTATGATTACGCTTGTACAAGACTACTTCTGTGCATCGGCCCGGCGCTTTCCGGACAAACCGGCGGTGAGTTGTGAGGGCGATGTATTAACCTTTGCGCAGCTGGATGGTTTTTCAAATGCCTTTGCGCGAGCTTTGCAGGCAGCGGGTGTAAAACGCGGTGGTTTTGTGCCATTTTTTATGCAGAAAAGTGTGCGCTCCATCCAGTCGATCCTCAGCATCCTCAAGGCGGACTGTGCCTACATTCCCATCGATATTAATTCGCCAGCACAACGGCTGGAAGCGATCCTCAAAGCCGCCAATGCAACCGTGTTGATCGTCGATGATCACAGCGAAGCATTATTAAAAACGCTGTTACCGGAAAGCGCTGTTCGGTTGATCAATATCAGCCACTACAGTGGCGGCGATGAGTCGCCACTTGACTACAAAAACCTGTCCATCGACATCGCCTATGTACTCTTTACCTCCGGCTCAACCGGCACGCCCAAAGGGGTGATGATTCCCCACAAGGCAATTATTGATTACATTGACTGGTGTGTTGAAACCTATGAACTGACAGACCGGGATGTTATTGCCAACCACGCGCCGCTATATTTTGATAACTCGACCTTCGATCTTTACACCGCTTTCAAAACCGGCGCGACCTTGCATCTGGTACACGAAGAACTGAACGCCGTCATTCCGTTGCTGGTGCGCTGGCTGCGCGAGCGTGAGATCACCACCTTTTTCTGTGTGCCTTCAGTGTTGACCCTGTTGTTGAAATCCCGTCGTTTAAAGGAAGACAGTTTTCCACAATTGCGGCACTTGATCTGCGCGGGCGAAGTTCTGCCGGCGGACATCCTGGCGGAGTGGATGCAGCGTTATCCGCATCTGCAATTTACCAATATGTACGGACCCACGGAGATTACCGTGGATTGCAGTTATCACATCATCCGTGAGCGCCCCGGTCCCGATTGCATGAGTATCCCGATTGGCAAGGCGCGTAAGAATATGGAATTGTTTGTGCGCCTGGCGTCGGGTGAATTGTCCACTGAGGTCGGCGCCGAAGGCGAGCTGCTGGTGCGCGGTACGTCCGTCGCCTATGGTTATCTGGGTGATGCCGAACGCACGCAGAAAGTCTTCATCCAGAATCCTAACAATCCGTATTTCCATGACCCTTTGTACTGCACCGGCGACCTGGTGCGCATTGATACCAATGGCGATTTCCTGTTCCTGGGGCGCGCTGATGACCAGATTAAATTCCTTGGTTACCGCATTGAGCTGGGCGAAATTGAAGCCAATCTGATGGCATTGCCCGGTGTAGAGGAAGGTGTAGTGGTGTTCAACAACAGCGAGAATGAAAGCGAGCGTGAACTGGGTGCGCTGGTCAGTCTCAGTGAGGGATATACACTGGACGCGCTCACGAGAGATCTGAAGTCGCGTTTGCCGCCTTATATGGTGCCGACGCGCTTGCGACTGATCGAGGGCGAATTTCCGCGCACGCCAAATGGCAAGTATGATCGCAAGGCGACTAGACACATCGTCTTTACGGCGGTGGAATAATGAGTATCCCGACGCAAGATCATCAACGTTACCATCTGGTAGACCTTATTCGCTTTATCGCGGCGATGATGGTGTTGATGTATCACTACACGGCGTCTGGTATCGGTAATGTGATGAATGACCGATACAAATTGCTGGCAACCAAGGATTTGTATCCGGAATTTTTCTGGTTTACCAAGTACGGCTTTTTGGGCGTACATTTATTTTTTATGATCAGCGGTTTTGTCATCCTGTCATCGGCGCTGAATCGCAGCGCAATAGAATTTGCGATTTCCCGGGGAACGCGGCTCTACCCGAGTTACTGGGTGGCAGTTATCTTTACCACCGGCGTGTTGTTTATCTTCCTCGGCTCGGACTTTGATGTCACCCTCACCGATTTTCTCGCCAATATGACGCTGCTCAACGATTACATGGGCATAACCGATATCGATCCGGTCTATTGGACGCTACACGCGGAACTGCAATTTTACGGCTGCGTGTTTTTGCTGATCCTGTCGGGCGTTGTGCAGCATTATCGTATCTGGTTGAGTGTGTGGATTGTGTTGACGATCTGTTATGCAGTCTTTCGCCAACCCTTCTTTATGCCCTGGTTTATTTCACCCGCGTATTCATCCTATTTTATCGCGGGTGCCGTGTTTTACCTTGCGACGAAAGATGGCTTTAGGGCGTTCCATATCGTCATGCTGGTGATCTCGCTTGCGCTGGGATTGTTCTATATTTTTCCGCAGACCGATGAGTATATTCAGGGGCATCAGCTGCGCGATCAGTTAATTACCTCGGCGATGATCATCAGCTTTTATACGCTCTTTTTCCTGATATCAGTCGGGCGTTTGAGTATTAAACGTTCAGCCAAGGTGGCGCTGCTGGGTGCGCTGACCTATCCCCTCTACCTGACCCATCATGTGGCTGGCCGTTACCTGATTGATTACCTCGAGCCCGTCATGAATAAATACGCCATCCTGTTTGGTTTGATCATTGCTGCATTGCTTGTTGCTTATGTTATTACCGAGTTGATTGACAGGAGATTTGCAGGCTTCCTGCGAAAAACCCTGACGCGGTTGTTAGTGCCGCGCCGGAGTGGTGCAGGGCATTTATCCGATACATCGTCCTGAGCAACACCCGGACGTCTTCTGTTCAATTATGTAGACCTGTTATATGAGTGAGAGACACCGTTACCACCTGATTGATCTGGTTCGTTTTGTTGCTGCCTTTATGGTGATGGTGTTCCACTACACTGCGCTCGGTGCCGCAGATGTTATGGAGGGGCGCAAAAAACTGCTTGCACCTATGGAGGTGTATCCGGATTTATACCCGGTAACCAAATACTGGTTTTTGGGCGTGGAATTGTTTTTCCTGATTAGCGGCTTTGTGATCCTCGCCTCGGCGTTAAACCGCAGCGCATTGGAATTTGCTATCTCCCGTGGTACCCGCCTGTATCCCACCTTGTGGGCGGCGATTCTCTTTACCACGGCAATACTGTTTTATTTTCACGGGCCTTATTTCAACATGAGTCCGGTGGATTTCTTCGCCAACCTGACGCTGCTGAATGATTATATGCATATTGGCGATATCGATCCGGTGTTCTGGACCTTGCATATGGAATTGCAATTCTATGGCTGCGTATTTTTACTGATAGTGTGCGGTATCGTGCAACGGGTTCACTGGTGGTTGGCCGCATGGATGGCATTGACGATTTGCTATGCCGTATTTAAACAGCCATTCTTTATGCCCTGGTTCCTGCCGCCAGCCTACTCAGCTTACTTTATTGCTGGCTGCGTGTTTTACCTGGGCGGCCAACAGGGTTATCGTTTGTTCCACTGGATTATGCTGGCATTGTGCGTGCTGTTAAGTGTGTACCACGTACCCGCCCTTGTTCGACAGTTTATTGAAGTGGAACATGCCGCTGACCAATGGATCTGCACCGCTATTATCCTGGGGTTCTATGTATTTATGTTTTTGATTTCTATCGGGCGCCTGAACATCAAAACCTCGTCAACGATTGTTTTATTGGGTGGGCTGAGTTATCCGTTATACCTGACGCATCACATGTTTGGCCGTTATTTGATAGATATGTTAGCGCCGGTAATCAATGCGTATTTACTGTTGTTGGGATTAACGATCCTGGCTATCGCATTGGCGTTTGTCATTTATGTCGCAGTGGATAAACGCATGGCAAAAAGTTTGCGAGCGTTTTTAACAAAACTGCTGATTCGCTCCGAAACTGAAGCAAACGCAACTGCAAATAATTGATATCTTAATCATGCGATGATGTTCGGGGAATTGGGTGGCAGTTTCTGAGACCGTCAGCGGCATGGATGCCGCTGACGAGCCCCCAGGGAAGGGTTTAAGGCGTGTCTCAGAAACTGCCACCCAATTTCCGTCGCTGGCACCCTACTCAATCGCTAATACGAGAAAGCAGACATGACAGAAACCATGCTTGAAAACCTCAAAGACATTTTTCGCTTCGTCTTACAACTACCTGAAGACGCGAGCGTAGAACAGGTCAACCAGGACAACACACCCAAGTGGGATTCCATGGCACAGGTCTCGCTGGTGGCAGGCATTGAAGGTGAATTTGATGTGCAGCTTGAATTATCGGAAGCCGTGCAAATTACCTCGTTTGAATCCTGCGTGAAATTGCTCGAACAAAAACTGGGTTAATAGCGCACGAGCCCGAAACGATTCTGGAGCTGTTATGAAATTCCTGCAAGCCCACAGTCTGTTAAAAGGATTTAGCGCCGATAAAAAGCAACGGTTGACGTTGGTGATGTCGGGGCAGCCGGAGAATTTGAGTTTGTTTCTGCGTGCCGAGTATGCGCAGCGCGGTGTGGATTGCGAGATAGCAACAATACCTTTTAATACCTTGCATCAATATCTGTTAACAACGCAGCAATCGGGTGTTGAGGAATGCTTCCTGCTTTTTCCCTGGGATTTTCTTCCGGAACTTGATTGGCGTTCCGGGGTTAACGAAACGCTGCTGGCAGTTGAAGAGGTAGAGCAGCGGCTGGAAAATATCGGCGCATTGTTTCAGCAGCGCAATGCCCATTTTTTCTATGTCCAGGCGCCGGTCTTGCCGCTCTACGCCAGCGCGGCGGAGAATCTGCGGCTTGGCAAACAGCTGGTGGCGCTGGCATTACAACTGAATGCCGAGGTGTTATCGGCTGATTTTTTTTCGCTCACCAGTTATCTGAATTTCGGCGTGCCAGTAGCGAGCAACCAAAGTGGTGACCTGGCGGACATAATTATCCAGTCTTTGCTGACGCCGGTGAGTCAACCCAGGAAGGTGTTGGTGACAGATCTGGATAACGTCATGTGGCATGGTGTGATTGGTGAAGAAGGTGTAGCGGGGGTCAAGGACAGACCCGAAGCGGAGGGTTACCCGCATTTTATTTATCAAACCCTGCTGCGCAAACTGAAGAACCAGGGGGTTCTGTTGGCGGCGGTAAGCAAGAATGATCCTGACCTGGCGCTCGCGCCGTTTCAGCGTGCAAACGCCGTGTTGCGCGAAGAGGATTTCATTACAGTACTGGCGAGTTATGAAGGTAAAGCGGCGCAGATAAATGCCTTGATGGCGCAGTTGAACCTGGGGCTGGATGCTTGCGTTTTTGTTGATGATAATCCGGTAGAGATTGCTGCCGTTACCCAGGCTCTTCCGTCCGTAACCTGTGTGACCTTTCCGGCCAAAGTGGACGGATTGGCCGCCCTGGTTGCGCAATTGGAACAATTGTTTTCCACCACCAGGCTAACCGAGGAAGACAAACAGCGCACTCGCCTGTACCGGACTCGCCTTGCTGGCATGTTGCCCGTTGCATCCGCTGAAGTGAATCTGGAAACATTTTTGCGCGAGCTGGAGATGGTGTTGCATATCGCGGATCGCACCCATGCGCAGCAGGAGCGCGCCGTGCAGCTTATCAATAAAACCAACCAATTCAATGTGAATGGTGTGCGTTACACGGAAGCAGAGGTTAACGATATTTTGCAACAGGGCGGTCGCTTATGGACGGCCAGTTTAAAAGATAAACACGGCGATCACGGCGAAATTATTGCCTGCCTGATAGATCGCGACGAACATATCGTATCGCTGGTCATGTCCTGCCGTGTGATGCAGCGCAAGGTAGAGCAGGCATTTTTAGGTTGGTTGGCAGGCCGGGTTTTGACGAAAGATTATATTTCCCTGCGTTATCTCAAGACAGAGCGCAATACGCCGGTAGAACACTTTTTGGTGGCTGAACAATTTAGCTGCGTTGATGGTATAGCCAGGATTGCACGGCAGGATTTTGCGCAACAGCAACAGACGGTGATGTCGTGGTTCACGCTGAGGGTACAGGAATAATCATGATGACAAACCCTCTTGATATTCAACGTCATGCATTCTGGTTACACGGCGCAACCGGCGAACAAAGTTTTACCTGGCTGCATCAACCGAAGCGCCCAACAATAAACACCGTGGGCGTGATCATTGTCGGGCCCGTGGGGCCGCAATATATGCACAGCCATCGCTCCCTGCGTTATCTTGCCGATCAACTTGCGGCCCAGGGCTTTGCGTGTTTGCGCTACGATCCTTTGGGGATGGGTAATTCATCCCATGATCTTGCCGATGAATCTGTTGCCCGGGGTTGGCTGGCTACTCTGGCTGCGGCCAGGGATTTTTTTCGGAATGCCTTGAATATTGTCGATGTCGTGCTGCTCGGTTTGCGTTCCGGTGCATTGGTAGCCAGTGAATTTATCGCCACCCATCCGGTGAAAGGGGCGGTATTCTGGTATCCCTACCTGAAAGGCACGGCTTTTGTCCGCGACCTGCAAATTATTGATTCCATGTTGCACATGTCCACTGATGGTGGCTTTATCGAAGCGGGTGGATATCCGTTATACCCGGCGACGCAAACCTGGCTGGAACAGATTGATGTGCTAACGCTGCAAGTGGGACATTTGCAGCACGCGTTGATTATCAATAACGCGGCGCAACCGCCCACAAAAAAATTACAACAAGCGCTTGCTGCGCAGGATGTTGTCGTCACGCAACAGAATTTATCCGGCCTGGAACGGATGATGAAACAATCGGAAATTACCGAGGTGCCGGAAGACAATATCGCGGCGATTACCGATTGGTTGCAAACCACTTATGTTGCGGAACAGGATAATCCGCTGCACGATCAATTTCATAACAGTGGCTTGATCAGTGAAAGCTTTCGCGAACATGCGTTAACCATCCCGGCTGCGCGATCGCTGTTTGGTGTGATGACCGAACCGGTCAAGCCTGACAACCAGAAACCCTTGCTCGTATTTGTTAATGGCGGTTCCGGCCACCATGTCGGACCGAATCGTCTTTACGTGGATGTCTGCCGGCGATTGGCAAGCATGGGTTTCAGCTCTGTGCGGCTGGACCTGAGTAACTTGGGTGACAGTGCACAGGATATTACTCCCGCCAGCCACAATCCTTATGCCCTGACGGCGCCCGGGGACATTGCGGCGGCGGTGTCATTTTTGCGGGAGAACACGCCTTACCAACGTTTTGTTCTCAGTGGTTTGTGCTCCGGTGCGCACAACAGTTTCCAGGCTGTTGTGCAACATTCACTGCCCGAGGTGTGCCATATCATGTTAATAAATCCCTTGGCGTTTTATTGGAAGCAGGGCGATTCCCTGCTTGCGCCGGAAGACAGCCAGCACGAAGCGGATGCAGCCCATTACAGCGGGAATGTGCGCAGCCTGGGTAAATGGATATCCCTGTTTACCAGTCCAAAAAAATTGCGCAACGCACTGACTTTTGCCATGCGATTGGTGCAGAAGAAATCAATCAGCCTGGGCAAACAGGTGGCAGGTGCGGTGGGTTTTGTGCAGCTTTCGCCACTGGAGAAAGATTTATTGTCGCTTAACCAACGAGGCACCAAGGTGACTTTGCTGATCGGTGAAACGGAGCCGGGTTATCGTTTGTTGATGGCACAGGCGGGCGCCACGGTCAAGCAGCAGGTGGCCAAAGGGGAGATGCATATAGCGATCATCAAAGACGGCGACCACACCTTTTCTTCGCTGGCCAGCCGCCGTCAGATGATCGACTTGTTTATTGAACAATACAAACTCTGAAATCGCTGCTGTTGTGCTTCGTTATTGCAGCGGTTTTTGAAACAGGAAGATAAATTTATCCGTCTTGTTCATGATGCCTTTAACCCAGATATCTTTGGTGTAATCGTCGGCAGGGTTGCGCAGAATATCCAGCGATTTAACGAACTCAAAACCTTCGCGTTCGAAATCGGCACGGGCAAATTCTTCATCGATGCGGTGTAAGGTTTGAGCCGCTTCCATACCTGTGCCCACAGTAGCCGCATGGTCAATGACCAACACCAGCCCACCGGGTTTCAGGGCATGTTTGATCTGCGCAAAAAAAGCATCGCGATCCGCCTCAAAACTGGGGTCATTGGGACGCTTCACATAGATGTCATGGTAAGCAAGGGATAGCCAGATCAGGTCAACACCCTCCGGCAAATTCATCTGCGTCCACTCACCATCCACCCGCGTCACATTCTTCAGGCGATTGTTCGCCAGTCGCGCTTCCATTTGCGGTTGGGTGAAGTGCAGGAATAACGGCGTATTGGCCAGATAAACGTGACCTTCATCGCCGACAACCGCCGCCAGTAATTCCGTATACCAACCGCCGCCGCCCAGCAAATCAATCACCCTCATACCCGGCTCAACACCGGCAAACGCAAGAATCTCCGCCGGCTTACGCTGAGCATCATCGCGTCGGTCTTCTTTAGGGCGCAGGGGATTAAAGTACACCGCAGTCTGATAGATATTAGCATCATGCTCGGCCACCGGCGGCTTTTCGCTACAGCCCACCAGTACCGCCAGCACGCTGAGAAGAGAACCCAACTTGGTCATGTCATATCCCTCGAAGAATGAAATATCTGTTGATAAACAGTGGAAAGCTGGAATATTCGCATAATGCGAGTTTGGCGTTAGCGCTTGTGTTTCGAAACCCTCAAGTCAGGGACGACTTGAGGGAGCTACAGGGAGGTATTTACCGCGATTTCGAAACACAAGCGCTAATGACAAACGGATCACGAAGCGCATCTCACAGCAAATCAAAAAAGCAAATTTTATTTCGCCGCTTTATAACGCTCAGCCGCATCCAGAATTTCCTGGCGTGCCGCATCAACACCGGCCCAGCCTTCCACCTTCACCCACTTGCCTTTCTCCAGATCCTTGTAATGCTCAAAGAAATGCTCGATTTGCGACAACACCACCGGTGGCAGGTCATCAGTGGATTGCACCTTGCTGTACAAGGTCGTGAGTTTGTCGTGAGGCACGGCCAGGATCTTCGCATCACCGCCCGCTTCATCAGTCATCTTCAACACGCCGATCGGACGGCAGCGAATCACGGAACCCGCTTGCACCGGCTGCGGGAACAACACCAATACATCCGCCGCATCGCCATCATCACACAAGGTGTGGGGAATATAACCGTAGTTACAGGGGTAATACATGGCCGTGCTGACAAGGCGATCAACAAAGAGCGTATTGCTGTCCTTGTCAATCTCGTACTTGATTCCGCTGTTCATCGGGATTTCGATAACAACGTAAATGTCATCGGGCAGGCTTTTACCGGAGGGAACTAGATCAAGGCTCATATGTGTGCTCACCTGGTTGAGTATGGAAATTTCAGGGGCGCGATTCTAACACAATCCCAAGGGGGCTCAATGTGCGGCACCCTACGTGCCGGGGAGGCATAGCGCGGGTTAAATCAGGTAGATGGCGGCAATCAGGGCAACCACAATGATGATCAATACCAGCCACCACAACCCGCTTTTGCGCGGATCATTGTAGGTTGGTTCAATGCGATTACCGGGTGACGTGGGGCGGGTTTTCCAGCGCTTTGGCTCGTGACTGGCCTGGCGTTTTTCTACCGGCTTGGTCAGCGCCTCAATAGAAGGGCGGATACGGGTTTTATGCTCAACACTCTCCGGTCCCACCAGGCGAAAGCTGTACACATCAATACGCAAGCGGTCGCCGCTGTAGGCGACGGATTCTTCAATACGTCGTTCATTGATAAAGGTGCCGTTGGCCGAGCTGAGATCTTTGACGCGCAGGCTGGTGCCCTGGACAAAGAGTTCGGCGTGGCGACGCGACAGATGGGTTCCGGGGATGACGATGTCGCATTGGGTACCGCGCCCGATGATCACTGACTGGTCGCGGGGAATTTCAAAGCTCTTGCCCGCCAGCCAACTGCTGTCGGACACCAGACGCCAAGGCGGGGTTTCGTCGCGGCTCGAAGGCTGGGTGCCGGCGCGGTGCGGGTCGAGGACTTCGATCTCCACAGCCCCCAGCTTGATAACATCGCCGGGCAGGATCTCTTTATGGGTCACCCGCTGACCATTCACAAAGCAGCCGCTCTGGCTGTTATTGTCTTTCAGGAAGACTTTATTCTCGCTGCTGATCAGACGTGCATGCAATGCATCGATCCCTTCATCTCCCAGCACCAGGTTATTATCTGCCGCACTGCCGATGCTATAGAGCTTCTCCACCACCCATAAGGGGGGGTGACGATTATCCTTGAAATGAATTTTCAGCATCTTGCAGTCCGCGCGCTGGTCCTGAAGGGATGGAAGTAGGGGCATTATATAAGCGATACTTTTTACTAAAGCAATAGACTCGGAGCCAGATCATGACGTCGGACAATCTTTCAGCCCCACCCCATGCCACGCACAGGGTAGTGATCCATTATTGCAACCTGTGCCGCTGGATGTTGCGCGCCGCCTGGCTTGCGCAGGAACTGTTGAGCACCTTCGACGGTGAGCTGGATGAGGTCGCCTTACACCCCGGTACCGGCGGTGTATTTGAGATCTGGCTCGGTGATACCCTGGTCTGGGAGCGCCAACGGGACGGCGGCTTTCCCGAGGCGAAGGAACTTAAGCAGCGCGTCCGGGATCAATTATGTCCGGATAAGCCGCTGGGCCACAGCGACGGTCACAAACGCTCTCCATGACGTCACCTTTCACTTGACCGCGGAGTTTTGTTTGCAAGGAACCACCTGTGCTTCATAATAGCGGCGTTTTTTGCTCCGCTTGCCCCAGCCGCCGGCCGGTTCCCCTTATTGGTTAATGGCCAATGATCAAGCGACATGCACCAAACCCTTTTCATTAACGTATCTGTGATTATTCATACGGGATTCATGTCCTGCCGATGTATTGCACAGCCATTGGGCGTCACGCCGGTTGTGTGCTCAACTCAATAAGGCCAACACATGCTGCAAAGATTGTCGTCGCTGTATCAGGTTCTGGTTGTCAAACGTCCGTTCATTACCCTCAGTGTGCTGTTCCTCGTCGCGCTTCTGGCTGCGGCAGGATTACCCAACTTCAAACTGGATGCCTCTGCCGATTCCCTGACACTGGAACACGACACGTCCATTGATTACCTGCGCGAAATCAGTAAACGCTACCAGCGCGGCGATTTTCTGGTGGTGACCTTTACGCCCCACGAAGATCTTTTCTCGGATAAATCCATTGAATTATTACAACAATTGAGCGAGGAATTTGCGCAGGTCGAAGGTGTGGAAAGTGTTTATTCCATGATTGATGTGCCTTTGTTGTACAGCCCTATGCGCTCGCTGGCAGAGCAGCAGGAATCGACCCGCACATTGTTGACGGAAGGTGTGGATCGTGAACAGGCCAAACAGGAATTTCTGACCAGCCCGATTTATCGCGATATGTTGCTAAGCCCGGATGGCAAAACCACGGCGTTACTACTCAATCTGGAGGTCAACAATAAGTACATCGAGATGGTGCGTCATCGCGATGCGTTGCGTTGGAAGCGTGATACCGAAGGTTTGAGTGAAGAAGAAAAAGTAGAGCTTGAAAAAGTCAGTAAAGAATTTCTGGATTACCGCACGGCACAGGCCGTAAAAGATCACCAACGGGTGGAGACCGTGCGCCAGGTGATGGACAAGTATCGCGGGGATGCGCAGTTGTTTCTCGGCGGCGTAAGCATGATCACCTCCGATATGATCACCTATATCAAAAATGATCTCGTCGTTTTTGGTATTGCCATCCTGCTGTTTATCGTGGTGATGCTGGCCTTTATTTTCCGCCAGTTGCGTTACATTGTGTTGCCATTGGTAACCTGCATCATGTCCGTCCTGTTGATGCTGGGCTGGATCAGCTGGATCGATTGGCGATTGACGGTCATCTCCTCCAACTTCGTGGCCTTACTGTTGATCCTGGCCCTGGCGTTTACCATTTATATCGTGGTGCGCTACCGCGAGCTCCATGCGCAATACCCTGACTGGACACAGGCCGAACTGGTATTGAAAACCTCGCGCATGATGGTTGTGCCGTGTCTCTATTCGGCGCTGACCACCATGGTGGCTTTTATGTCGTTATTGATGAGCGGTATTCGCCCGGTGATTGATTTCGGCTGGATGATGACCATCGGTTTGGTCGTCGCCTTCTTTTTATCTTTTGTCTTGTTGCCCGCCGGCTTGATGATTCTTCCCAAAGGTGAACCCCGGGATCGTGGTGACCAGTCAGCGGCGATGACCATGCGTTTTTCCCGCCTTGCGGAGCTTCATGGTGGTAAGGTGTTGCTGGTTGCGCTCTTGGCTGGTTTGATCAGTATTTTTGGTATTACACAACTGCAAGTGGAAAATCGATTTATCGACTACTTTCACGAAGACAGTGAAATTCATCAGGGTATGAAAGTTATCGACCAGGAGCTGGGCGGTACGGTGACCCTGGATATTATCCTCGACGCTGATCCCGCGTGGCTGGCGAGTACGGAAGAACCGCTGGAAGATGATCCCTTCGCCGACCCCGAGGCCGAGGAAGACCCTTTTGCCGATGAAGAAGATCCGTTTGCTGATGATCCCTTCGCCGATGAGTCCGCGGAAAAAGCGCCGGACAGCTATTGGTTCACGCTGAATGGACTGGACGAAATCAGAAAGCTGCATAACTACCTTGAGTCCTTGCCAGAGGTTGGTAAGGTTCAGTCGCTGGCGATTACCTATCAGCTTGCACAGGACATCAATGGTGGCCGCCTGAATAATTTTGAATTAAATGTGATGCGCCGGATGCTGTCCGATGACATCACCGATTTTCTGATCAGGCCATATCTGTCAGATGAGCATCAACAAGCGCGCATCTCTCTGCGTGTCAAAGAAACCACACCGGATTTGCGCCGCGCTGAACTGGTAGAAAAAATTCGCACCTACGCCATTGATGAGGTCGGATTAAAGCCGGAGCAGGTAAATTTCACCGGTATGCTGGTGCTTTACAACAACATGTTGCAAAGCCTGTTTCAATCCCAGATCGCCACCATCGGCGTGGTGTTTGTGTCGATCATGTTGATGATTCTGGTGCTGTTCCGCTCATTCAAGATCGCACTCATCGCAATCTTGCCGAATATGTTGGCGGCGAGTGTGGTGTTGGGCGGGATGGGATTGGCCGGCATTCCGCTCGACATGATGACCATTACGATTGCTGCCATCACCGTGGGTGTTGGGGTGGATCAGGCGATCCAATATTTTTATCGGTTCCGCCAGGAGTTTGCGCAGACGGGTAATTATGTTGAGTCGATGCACAATTCGCATGCCTCGATCGGTCGCGCTATGTATTACACCTCGGCGACCATTATTGTCGGCTTCTCGATTCTGGCATTGTCAGAGTTTATTCCGTCGATTTATTTTGGTCTGTTAACGGCATTTGCCATGTTTGCGGCGGTGCTTGGTTCGTTGACCTTATTGCCGAAGTTGATCTTGTTGTTAAAGCCGCTGGGGCCGGAGCAGCCTAAAGAAGGGTAGTGAGTCGTTGGGCTGGGATTTTCTTGTTAACGTTTGAATGAGCATTGCTCCATTAAAAAGCCCGGCAAATTGCCGGGCTTTTTTGTTGCGTAACGAATTAAGGTGCCAATGTAACCGTGACGCTATTGAGTAACACGGTATCATCCTCAGCATCACCGGTTAACGGACCATTTAACTGGAAACCGATACGTTGGATAGCTTGAATGTTACTCCCGTCATCTGCAGGCATAAACGTTAAAGTATTTTCACCAGCGACGGGAGTTTCTACCGCACCATAAATTCTGGCGTAGTTCGGGCTACCGGTTTGCACGTAACCCTGAACCTGCATTCCGGCATCAACCTGCGCCTGGGTAACGGTATAAACATATTCTATTGTTGCGCCGGTAAAGTCAGCTACCTCAATTTCTTCAATGACGTTTTGATATTGTGCCGCCCACGCCGGTGTGATTTCCACAGCCGAAGCCTCGACATTATGCGTAACAGATACATTAGTATCGTAGTCATTGCGCCAGCCTTGTGTGTCTGCTGAGAACGTATAGGAAATTACATTAGCTGGTGTACTACTGGCGGAAGAGCTGCTGGAAGAGGACCCTTCCTCTGGGAGATCTATTAATATGCTTTTTACCAACACGGCATCCAGAATGGCGGTGTTGCTAGGCGCAGTGCTTAATTGAATCCCGAAGTGGGTCGCGCCCGTTGCATTCACCGGATCTTCTGGCGTTGGGTTCCATACAATAGTATTTTCACCGGCAACTAACCCGGTTACAGGATTCCAGGAATCGGCATACCCTGATCCCTGTATAACCAGTTGCAGAACAAGGCTTGCATCTGTTTTATATGATTCAGGCACATCAATAACGACGGTAACTGTAGAGCCAGTAAAATCTGTTGTAGATGGTAGGGCTATTCTTGCCTGCCGCCGATAATTATCTCCTACCCATGTCAGGGGCTTGATCGAGAGCGCCGAATTAATTTGATCGTGAGATAACTCCAGTTCGGTTGTCACGATCAGGTTTTCAGAACCGTTCACAAACCAGCCATCAATTCCCGCTTCAAAACCAAAACTCAAATCGGCGGAGGGGGTTGATGAAGCCGCGGAGCTTTCGCTGGAGGATGCTTCGCTGGATGCCGGTGCGCTGGATGATGCGACGCTGGAGGGGGCTTCGCTACTGGATGCAACGCTGCTGGATGAAGGCGTGCTGGATGAGCTGTTTGAATCGCTGTCGTTATCGCTTCCGCCGCAGCCGGTCAACAAGGCGGCGATTAACAAGGTAAGGGATATTTGCTTGATCATGTGGTGTTCCTCTTATATTTATCTTTGAAACCGCTTTTTTATTAAAACGTTATTGCTGTGTTTCAACTACCCGATCAATTGCGCTGTCTTTATTATTCAGTTCAATCGCGGGTGGAAGATTGACTGCGTTTTATGACACATTTTCTGCACGAACCTGGAATAAACATTCGTGCCGGCTTGATCATCAATAAATTTATTTTTACAAATAAACGCATATATTGAGATCAAGTACTGCGGGCATGTATACCAGTTTGAATGACCTGGAATACATGTGTACAAGCAAACATAGCACACAGATATTCACAAAGACCATAAGGCAAAAAGATATTTTTCGCGCCGGGCGTTTTTTGCTGCGTTCTGTATGGATGGCGCCGAATTTTATGAAGAAGAATTATTAAAAGCGGGAAGCTGAGGTGAATACGCCCGTGGGGCGAGCGTATTCCGGCAGTCGGTGTTGGCTTTTGGTTACCACTGCATGAGCTGTTTTAATGGCGGTGCCAGGTCTTTTGCCATAGCCGCGTGCTGTTCTTTGGTCGGGTGTGCATCGCAGCTATCGCCCGGATAATGATTGGATGAGAGCAGGTGGACCTGTGGACTGGCGATGCGCCGCTGTACTTCCAGCAGATATTCAGTCAAAGCGGCCTTCTTTTCGTCCTTTAATATGGCGCCCTCCATCAAGACGACGTGCGCCTGTGGGTGCAGTTCAAGCAAGCGTTCGATGAGTCTGACATAGGTCGTGACATACGGCTCCCGCTCCGGAATGCCCTGGCTGAAGTCGTTGGTGCCGATGGCGCTGAGGATAAGGTCGGGCGTGTAACGCCGGTGATCCCAGGTCACGGGGGATGTTTGATCGGCGATTGTCAGTTCAACGTAATCCGGCAGATTCAACTCATCTGTCCGGCCATTCCAACTGCGCACCAACCCGCGCCCGCCGTAACAGACCAGATGGACCTGGGCGTCCAGTGCGGCGGCGGTGAGCATGCCGTAGGACAGGCGCGGGTTCCACCAGCGGGTGTCTTTCTTGCAATCTGCCGTGCGTTCAATCGCTTCGCCGCAAGTGACGGAATCACCCAGGATCAGCATCCGCCGGTGGGGCAGTGGCGGTGGGTCGAGCAAATCCCCGTCGGCAATCTCAATATGTTCAAGGGTGACTGTGCCATGCCAGGTTTCTCCGCGGTGGATGATGGTTACCTGGTGCGGCGATGCGATTGATTGCGCTTCAATTAAAAGTGGAATGCGTTGGCTCCGCTGCGCCAGCCGGATAACACGGGGTGCATTGTCATCAACGATAATCTCCAGATGACTTTGTTCACTCGTGCTGTGAGCTTGCAGCCAAAGCATCTTGCCATTGGCTCGAAAGTGTGTGGTCACACCTGGGTAAGAGAAACGTATGCCGCCATCAGTGAGGAGTTCAGTTCGCCCCATGGTTTGCATGCGGGCATCGGTCATTGCAATGCGGGAGATAACAGTATCGTTCATAAATTTCTCAACGCTATGGGGTGATGCGGCGCAGCCGAGGCACAACAGGATTATCCCCGGCAACCCCCATTTTTTTAACCAGCTGATCTTCATAAAAGGGCTCATAGGTGAGGTTATTAAGGACGGTCTTCTTCTAGCCACTCGCGCAGTGTTGGCATCATCGCCTCTGCCCAGATTTGGTAACCCGGTTCGGCGGGATGCAAAAAATCCGGCATGATATCGGGTGAAATCGAGCCGTCGTCCTGCAGCATCAAATGACCGTAATCGCGGAAGAAAACCTGCTTGCCATCGTCGAGGGTTTTGATCAGCTTGTTGGCTTCGATGATCGGTGCGCGCATCGGGCTTTGTGCGGTTTCCTGATAAGGAAAGATGCCATTCACTAAAATTTTCGCGCTGGGAAATGCTTCGCGCAGTGTGTCAACAACGGCTTTAACCCCTTGGAAAACCTCGTCCGGCCCTTCATTGTTTAATCCGAAATTATTGATGCCGACCATCAGCACCACGACCTTCGGATTCAACTTGTCAATCTCGCCGTTTTGCAGGCGCCATAACACATTACCGGTCTGGTCCCCGCCGATACCGAAATTGGCCGCGTTATAGGGCGCAAAATATTTTTGCCAGAGCGAGGGCGTCCAGCCTTGGGTGATGGAGTCGCCGACAAATAACAAATCCACATTGCCTGCGCGCGCAACTTCTACGTCTTCGGCGAATTTCTGCTGCCATTGCTCCACAGACATCCATGAATATTCAATGGTGCGCGGGACGGGAAGCGTAGATTTCGGTGCGGGTTTATCGTCAGCGCAGCCCGTTGCCGCAAACAACACTAGACATGTCATCAGCACGAGGTGATGTAACCGGTTAGATAATGTGGGTGTGTTTATCATCGGGTAGCTCCAGTCATCAGGCTTTTGTTAGCGGGGTTATTATTGGTGAGTTTTTGGGTGCGCCTTACATCTTCAAGGCGAGGCGATCATTATTCGGGTGCAGGCTATACACGCCCGCCAGATTTAAAATTAGATCCAGCAGTTCATCCCAGGGCTCTGCATTGCGCATGCCTTTAACCGCTTTATCGATACCGTTAGCTTTACGCAGCAGTTGTTGGAGTTGGGCGGGCTTCAAACGTTGCAATGCCGCTTTAATAAGCGGTTGGCGTTTATCCCACACGCCCGCCTGCTTCGCGGCCCAGTCAAAATGTTTTCCCTGGCTTACCGCGAGCGAAATCTGCACCAGGCTGCGAATATCGCGGGTTAATGCCCACAAAATATTAATAGGTTCCGTCCCCTCGGTTTTTAAACCGTGGAGCGTTTTTACGGCAGCGCGCGCATCGCCGTGCAGGGCTTTATCCGCAAGCCCAAAGACATCGTAACGCGCACTGTCGGCGACGACGGACGCCATCAATTCATAGCTGACGACTTTATCGTGCGCGAGCAGTTTTAATTTTTCGATCTCCTGCGCGGCAGCGAGCAAGTTGCCTTCAATGCGCGACGCCAATAAATCAATCGCACTGCTGTCGGCGCGCAAACCGGCTTGTTGCAGGCGTGTGCCGATCCAGCGCGGCAGCTGCGCCGGCGTAACGGGCCAGACCTGGACATGAATGCCGGCTTCGTCGAGCGCTTTAAACCATTTGCTTTTCTGCGTAGCGCCATCGAGTTTGTCGGTGACCACGAGTAGCAGATTGTCACTGGCGGGTGAC
>DATJLH010000187.1:0-21144 GCA_035490615.1 Cellvibrio sp. | reverse complement strand
GCACACATCCAGGCGCGGCACACCGTCGGCATATTCGGAGATGTAACGCCAGTTATCTTTCATGCCCACCATAAATGCCGATGGCGAAAAGGTTTCACCTTTGCGAATGTAATTAAGGTATTCCGGTGAGGCTTTATAGGTGCGGTTGTTAACGACTTCGGTACCCATCCCGATGTGGATATAAAAAATACCGAAGAACACCAGCAGTAAAGGCACAACCCCGGCAGGTACCGTCACCGCCAGACGCTTGAGCAAGGCCAGCCATTTCAACTGTTTGATGTTCTGCCATTGGTCCACACCCCACAGCATGACAAACAACAGCAATAAGATGGCGCCGTTCAGTTTTACCGCGATCGCCAGGCCAATCAGCACACCGAGGATCGCGTAGTGCGGCAAACGTATGCGTTTGCCGCTGGTGATCACGCGCACCATGTAATAGATCGCCCCCAGGATGAAAAACATCTGGATGCCTTCCAGCATCACCGAGCGCGAGTGAATCACCATGGCATTGTCAAAAATCACCAGCGCGGTAAACGCCGCCGCCACCCATTTCCGCCGGGTGATGCGGTGCACAATGCCGTAGAAAAACAATACCGAAAACGCCATCAGGAAGGTCGATGGCAAGCGGAAACCGGTGTAGCGCATGCCCGCCGGCGCGGCGTCGCCGGTAAGGTAATCCGTCTCGTTGAGCGCACGCTTGTCGATGTTTTTGTTGGCACCCACAACTGTTTCACCCACCGCCATCAGCATCTTGCCCAGCGGTGGATGCGGCTCCATGTACATCACGCCGTCGATGTGTTTTTGCGCCGAGGCGATATGATAATTCTCATCCCAGAACATGGCTTTGGGATTGCCATAGAGGGTGCCGTAAATAATCAGGGAAATAATGAGGATGCCAACGGGAACCAGGTAGTCGCCGTATTTTTTCAGGATGTCTTGCATACGCGGTTTCTTGTTGTCAGTTAAAGTTTTGTCAGCCTTCCGGTGCAATGCGGGTGCATTGCCATCAATGGAATGGCTGGTTAAGTGCGCGTCGGATACCACTGTTTTTATTTTGGCCCGCGATCATAACACTTGCGTCGCGGGCGTTTGAGCGAAAAGTACACATCGACTGTCGGGATCGTGATGACGATCTCATGGGCAAGCACTGGTTATTTTTCTGCTTGAACGATTAGGTCGGGTGTACAAGGAGGCTGATTTTGCCTTGTTCAGGCGAGACAGGCAAATGGGGTGGTGAAAGCAGGCCGGCTGTTAGGGGTTGTTCAGTACCGTCTCAACGTACGAATAAAACTGACGTCGGCACAATGCGAGTTTGGCGTTAGGCCTTTTGTTTCGAAACCTTCAAGTCAGGGACGACCTGAAGGAGCTACAGGGATGTATTCATGCGTTTTCGAAACAAAAGGCCTAATGACAAACGGATTACGAAGCACTGCTTTTTAGGTGTTCGCTGTCCGGAGGAATTGCTCTGGCAACCCCTCCTAGGTGTCACGATTAATCAGCCGCAAAGTGCTCTTCAATCTCATAAACAGCAGTAGTACCGCTGACCTCATTACCAACGATCAGCAAAGGTGTGCCATTGGGTGAGTCGGCGGCGCTGACAAATACCAGACCTTCCGGCCCCAGATCACCCGCTTCGGCCAGTACCGTGCTCGGGTCTTCCGTGGTCCAGTCTTCGCGGCTGTTCAGGTAGTCCATAAATACCGGCGCTTCCGGGTTGGTGATGTCGTACACCAGGATGCCGCCCATGCGCTCAAGACCGACGAATACAAAGGTTTTGTCGCCCAGTTTGCCGATGGTCAGGCCTTCCGGCTCCGGGCCTTTGGCGTCGCTGCGGGAGTCCATAGCACTGCCTTCGTCGTGACCGGTGTTGAAGTAGTCGGCACAGGGGATGTTGCGTGCTGAGCCGAGCATGCAGTCTTCGCTGGCGAGGAATTGTTCGATCTGGTCGCCGGAATCCCACACTTGCTCGCCATCGGCATTCCAGATGGAGAAGGAGCGGCCACCGTAAGAATAAAGCGCGTCATACATCAGGCGGTCGCCTGCCGGGTCTACTTCGCCGCTGGTGTTGAACATGACCGGTGCGCCGGTTTCGTCGGTGCGGTAGCCCATGGTCCAGGTGATGTTGAGGCGGCCAAGGATCTCGTCGTCACGACAGTCGCCCGGGTCACCGGCCACTGCGTTGCAGTAGGCAAAGGTGTCAGGGTTCAACAAGGCGCCGGCTGCCAGTTCGCGCAGTTGTGGCGGCAGGTCGTCTTCGGCGCGGCGATCAAAGCCTTCGCTGTGGACGAGGTGTTTAACGCGGAACTCTTCGACAAAGCCTTTGGTTTTATCGCCGAGCCAGTAGGCGTCGTTGTCTTCACCCCAAGCGCGGGCGTCGCCCTCGTTGGCGGTGACCAGGAAGGTGGCGCCCTCAACGTCGTAGGCAGCCATGGCATCGGGCAGGTAGAGGCCGCGCACACCGGCAAAGGTGTCGATATTGATCAGGCCATCTTCATCATTGGTGTCCACGCCATTGCCATCCACGCCGTGGTCCTTGAAGCCCAGGGGCAGGATGTCGGTAACGGTGGCTGTTGCGATGTCGATCTTCGCCAGCGCGTTGTTTTCCTGCAGGGTAGCCCAGGCGGTGCTGCTGTCGGCGGAGATAGCGATGTACTCCGGCTCAAGATCCTGGGCCACAGTGGCGTCGGGGCCGTAGATGCGCACACCAGCGGCGCGCAGTTCAGCGGCCTGGTTATTGAAAGCGGCGAAGTCAGCGGTGGTGGCGACCGGGTTCTCGATATCGGTCACATCAATCACGCTGATGGAACCTTCCGGGTCAACACCGTAGTCGTCGCTCGGTTCGCCTTCGTTGGCGACCAGCACGTAGTTGCCGTCAGGGGTAAAGGTGAGCATATCCGGGAGTGATCCCACGGTGACGTGGCTGATTTCCGTCAGGTCGTCAGCGCGGTAAAAGGCCACATAACCCGGATTAGTTTTCACCGCCGCTTCAACGGCCAGGGCCACAATGCCGTCGCGTACAGCAACGCTATTAACCACCGCTCCAGCCGCGATATCGTTGGCATCCAGGGCGCCCAAACTGACAGGCATTGCCGGTGCGCTCATGTCCAACACGTCGGCTACGCCTTGCTGGGCATTGACGATAAAGGCGCGCTGGCTTGCCGGGTCATAGGCCGGGATTTCAGCGGCTGCTTCATCGAATTCGCCGCTGCTGTAACGGCCGAGATAATTCAGGGAAATTTTTTCCAGCACGGGTGCGCCAGAGCTGGAGCTGCTGGACTCAGAGCTTGAGCTGCCGGGCACGCTGGAAGACGAGAGACTGGAACTGGAGTCATTGTCATCATTGTCGTCGCCGCCACAGGCCGTCAGCAGGGCAGCGAGCGAAAGGGTCAACAGAAACGTTATTGGTGTTTTCATCGCGGTTTCTCCTATCTGGGATTCGCCGCGAGTCTATGACCGGGATGTTACAGCTTCGTGATGTTTTGGATGACAGCCGCACCCGGGGTACAGGCACGGTAGCGGACGCCAGGGTTTTACATTTCTTTCTGCGGCAGAGGTAGGTCTTTGTAAAGAGGAGTGTTAAGCTTTTATGAAACCGGTTACAAACCCATTAATAAGACAGTAAAGCTTCATCAGAATAAGGACCACCCATGAATCACCTTCGTTTCTTAGCCCTCCTACTCGGTATAACGCTCGCACTACCCGTGGCAGCGTTCGAGCATTTTATTACCCGCGACGGCCACCGCTTGCTGGATGGCACCAAGGAATTCCGCTTTGCCGGCATCCACGCCCCGGAGTTACACCGCATTGAAGATGACGCCCGCGGCCCCTGCAAAGCGGACCCGCGCGGCTGGGGCCAATACTTCCAGTGGCCCACTGCCGAAGAGCAGGAAAACTGGATCAAGGCATTGGTGTACACCGGCCACAAGGCGATGCGCGTGTATGTGCTCTCGGTAGAAACCGAGCACGATGCCGCTTGCGAGCGGGAGACGCATATTCTTAAACCGACCACACCCAATGGACTGCCGCGCCTGAATGAAGCGGCCATGGTGCATTACGACCGCATGATCGCGCTCGCCGACAAGCACGGCCTGCGGTTGATCTTACCGTTTGTGGACCACTGGAAATGGTGGGGCGGGCGCGAGCAACTGGCTGCGTTTTACGGCGAGCCCGAAACCGCCCTGCATGACATCAACAGCAAAACCTTTGCGGCTTACCTGCACATTGTCGAGCAGGTCATTACGCGCAAGAACACCATTACCGGGCGCGAATACCGCGATGAAAAAGCCATCATGGCGTGGGAGACCGGCAACGAACTAAAAGAATCCACTGAACCTTTTTTGAAGAAAACCGCAGCACTGATCAAGTCGCTGGATAAAAATCATCTGGTGATTGACGGCACCTACCTGACCGTTAATAAATTTGCGCTGGACGACCCCAACATCGACATCATCTCCAACCACTTCTATACCACCAACGGCAACAACAACCCCGATCAGGTCTTAAAAGATTTACAAGCGATTGATGGAAAAAAAGTGTACCTGATCGGCGAATTCGGGTTGCGTGATGCGAAGGGTTTAAACGATATCATGCAAGCCGCTGTGCATACCGAACACAAGGGCGCGCGCGCCGCCGGTGCATTTATCTGGGGCTTTCGCGGCCACCGTCATAACGGCGGTTTTTACTGGCACAAAGAGTATACCGGCCACTACAGCTACCATCTCCCCGGTTTCCCGGAAGGTGAACCCAATGAAGAGCAAGCGGTTGTTGACCTGGTACGCAAAGCCCAGGCCCAAATGAACGGCCAGCAAAAAGCGCCGCCACTACCCGTGCCGGAGGCACCCGTGCTGCGCAAGATTGAAGACCCCACTAAAGCCATCAACTGGATGGGCTCACCGGTTGGTCGTTTTTACCGCATCGAACGCGCCACGTCTGCCAAGGGTCCATGGAAAGTGATTGGCGATAATATTTCCGACGGCATCCAGGAATTTAATCCACGCACCGATGTGTTGTTTAAAGATGGCGGGAAATTGAAGCAGGGCAAGACCTACTATTATCGTGTTATTGCGAAGAATGAGAGTGGGGAGTCTGATGCGTCGAATGTGGTGGCGGTGAAGATTGGGCGGTAAGTAGCTTAACAAAAATGTCGAATGAGCCTGCTGGGTACCATTTCAGCAGGCTCATGCTTTAACAGCCCACCACCTCGGGCAAATCAGTTTTAGGGTTGCCGCGTTTGCGGCAATATTCTTTCATCCGGTTGAACACCAAAAACGCTTATCAATAAATCAGGGTTCTGCTGAATAGTGTCAGTTGTGGATTGCTCAAGCCACTCTTTGCCTACAACCTCTTTAAGCGAATTTTTTGACACATAATCCAGTTTAAAACTTTCCACCATCGGTTCAAACTTCCTAAATGCCTGACCTCTTCTGAATTCTAATGGCGACACATTATCATTGTGGCTGTATGTCAATGACGCCTCCAAATACACGTTTATAGTCAGGGGAATTGCATAAATAACTATCAGCTCTCCTCGGGGCGCAGCAATGGAATAGGTCGTCCATTTTTGCTGATTAAATATGGCATCCCTTTGTAACGCAGCAACCTCGTCACCAATCATCACTGCAAAACTTGAGTAATACGAAATATCAAGGCCAGCATCTTCTTCAAGTGCTTCATTTAATGGTTCGTATCGTTGCATGTAGCTGTCGTGCAACATCATCATAAAATCGAGCCTGTCAGAAGTATCGTAAGGCCTCTGATGAACCAGATGCTGAGTATTTGAAAAATTTCGCTGGACAGACAAATCAAACATGACTGTCCCCAACGCCTTACCAAACCAACCCGGCTCTTTAATATCCCACCAACGCCGAATCAGGTTTCCATATTGGGGGTCATCAAACCTGGAAAGATCAGAAATATCCAGCACTTCCACCATATCCCCGGCAGGCATATCCTTGCTGAAATCTTCTGGCATTGCGAAATGAAAGACATTACCTGATATATCAATCTGATATGGATAAAGTTTGTTTTTTCTGCTTGTGCAGATTTGGAAAACATACCGGTTAGTAGAGATAGCATATTAAGTTCCGGTATAGGCTTAAGATTTAGGAAGCAGGATCGAAAAAAAGACTTGCGATAGCCCTTGGCGCATGGCTTGAGAGGCCAGATCGGATAGATGAGTGGGATAATCAAACGAAGTAATTTAGCCGGCTAATTACTTAACCGATCTTCTTTATCGGCTATGATCCCGTAATATGTCAATATCTTTTCTCTTTGCTCCTCTAACACTTCCGCATTCGTCTTCTGCATCCAGTCTTCCGCCACAATCTTTGAAAAGATATTTCCTTCTGCGTAATCCATCCTAAAGGAATTTTCGATAACAGCCATTTTTGCATGTGCCACATTACCGAGTTCCCGAGGAGAAACCCCATCGTTCGGGCTGTAGGTAAACGTGATCTTAAGATATAAACGATTCGACAAAGGCAAAGCAAAGACAACTAAAGTTATACCTTGCGGACCGGCAATAGCATAATTAACCCATTTTTGACCGTGATAAACTTTGTCATAGTATAAAGAGAATATCTTTCCATCTGATAGTGTTAAAAGACCTGAACTGTATGCCAGCGTGCGCCCCTGCTCTGGCTTAAGCTCTTTATTTATTGGGTCGTAACGCTGATGAAAACTGTCGTTCAACATCAATAGGAAATCGAATTTTTTCTGAATGTCATAATTACTCGTAATAATAAAATTTTTATTATTTTTAACAATCCGCTGCACCGAAACATCCATCATTACTGTACCGAGATTTTTACCAAACCAGCCAGGCTCTTTAATATCCCACCAACACCGAATCAAGTTTCCATACTGGGGATTATCAAACTTTGAAAGGTCAGAAATATCCAGCACTTCCACCATATCCCTGACTGGCATATGCTTGCTGAAATCTTCTGGTATTGCGACATGAAAGATATTGCCCGATAGATTAATCTGGTGTGGATGGAGCATCGATTCTTTCACCGTCAAACGACCCTCGACTGCGAGACTCCTTACTCATCGCGTTGTTTTCTGAATTAGTCAACAAATTAAATAGCGAATCCCGATATTGAATTAACACATCGTCGATAGTTTGTTCCAGCCAAACTTCACCAACAATTTTCTTGAAAGGATTACCTTCAGCATACTCAATCAGGAAGCTTTTCTGGATGTTTGCCATTTTGGCAAAGCCTGCGCTTCTAAAATCCCTCAAATATACGTCGTCATTCTTGCTATAAGTAAAGTTTGCTTCCAGATAAACTTGTTCGGCAACAGGTATAGCCAAAATGATAATTAAATCGCTTCTTGGACCAACAATCCCATTTTCTATCCATTTCTGCTGATTAAAGTTGAATTCTCGATAGTTCGTTTCTATCTTGCCTCCCACCATTGTCACAAAACTCGAATGATAAGCAACGGCCCGACCCGGTGAAGAAGTCTCTCTATTCAACTGGTCATAGCGCTGATGAAAACTGTCGTCCAACATCAACATAAAATCCATTCTATCTTGTACATTGTAAGGACGATCATGAATCAGTTTTCTTTTATTAGATACCACTTTTTGTACCGATATATCCATCATCACCGTACCGAGAGTTTTACCAAACCAACCCGGTTCTTTAATATCCCACCAACGCCGAATCAGGTTCCCATACTGGGGGTCATCAAACTTGGAAAGATCAGAAATATCCAGCACTTCCACCATATCTCCGGCAGGCATGTCCTTGCTGAAATCTTCCGGCATTGCAAAATGAAAGACATTGCCTGATATATCAATCTGATATGGATAAAGTTTGTTTTTTTCTGCTTGTGCAGATCCGGAAAACATACCGGTTAGTATAGATAGCATAATGAGTACCAGTGTGGTTTTACGCTTCAGCGAGCAAGTTTGATTGAGTTTATTTAGCACCAACATATACCTATCGGCTCATGGCAAATAATTTGGTCTGGACTTCCTGGCAATGCTCGTTTCGATTTTGTTAAAAACTTTTTGGATACCATTTCGTCCCTTACCCGGCCCGTCATCCATATTGCGACGCCAAGACGCCTGGCTCTGCATTAATGTATGTGGGCTTTGTAATACTGAGCCGGACATGACATGGTTACTGTATAGTACTGCGCCAAAAATTTTTCGTGGGTTGAGCGTATTCATGCCGATGATATTAGGCACCATGTCGTAATCATTGCTCCGAATGGCCAGCACTTTTACACCAGCGCGAGAAAATAAGGGTTTGGATCGCAGATTATTATTGGCATTACCGTGAAAGACAATGCTGTGTCTGTCGAGCAGCTTGCCTTTATCGGGAGTCCGTAAACCATTTAACCGCCATTTATTGAACATCCAACTGCTGGAACCATTTAATAGATAACGCACGGCCTCGGCAAAAATGACGCCGCCCTGACTGTGGGCGATCCATTGGGTTTTATTGTCCTGCGCCTGAGTATCAGCAAGCACTTTGGCGAAGTGGCGGGTAACCGCCGTGGTGATGCCCATCTTATCGCGGAAGGACTCCCAGGTATCGCCGATGCCGCCAACGCTGGGGTTATGAAACAAGGTGTATTCCTGCAAATTTTTATATTCGTATTCGAGATGCGCGCCCATCAACCAGGTGGCTTTTGTCAGGTTATTGGATTGCCCATTGACGGCGGCGTAGGTGGTTGAGATTTTTTCTGCCTTGCCGTTAACTTGCCAGATGCCTTGGTTATTTTTCTTGATGCGATAAAGCCCAGCCTGCTCCAGGCGATCACGCTGGCTTCGCACTTTATCGATTAACTGTATGTTGTAAACCAGCACTTCACCATTGGCTATACGATAATCTACTCGATACGCACTGTTTTCAAGTTTATAAGTACTTACACTTCCTTTGAGTATCTGTGCATGTGACGAACGAGGTATAGCGCGCAGACTTTTCAATAAGTCATCGAGATCTCGATACTCATTAGTGGATCTTTCACGAGCACGAATGAATTCGGCGTAACCTGTTAATTTGACTTGATATCCCGCAACCACCGGACCTTGATCTACGGTACTGATAAAGCTGCTGATATGTTGGGAATTCAACATCGCCGCATGCTGGGGCGATGTCTGCACGGCGCCGTGCTGTAATAATAACTGGGTGTGTATATCCTGGCTGATATCCATAAATTAATCCTTTAACAAGTAATACTTTCCGCTATCCCGGCAGTCCTTTTTATGTCGCACGAATGATGAACGAATCCGCGCGAGATTTCAATTCTCAATCAAAGTGATCAGGCATGCGCTTAATATCTTTTTGTGCCATTTCGTTGATGTTGCAAATAATAGTAAATTTTTCTATCTGAAAAAATTTGCCCCGCTTACGCAGGGCAAATAAGAAAAACATTATCAGGTGTGGTTAGGTCACCGGCGTCGATATCGTGCCATTACATATCGGCTGAAACGCGGTGAGCCGATCCATCATGGCTGCACTGCCTAAACCATGGGTGGGAAACAAAATCGGAAACTGACCTTGCTCGTTGTGCAGCGCCATGTAATTTAGTATCACCATCTCCACCAGCAAATTCACATTGTTGGCGACGGGGCTGGATGCGGTTTCAACGTCACCGCTGGCCCGCATGTAACCAATCTGTTGATGCTGCGCCTGCTCAGCGGCGGTGCCACCGATTAATGCCGGACGACCGGCAGGGTTGTACACCAGAAAGAATGAAGAAGCGGTCTGTTGATCGTCGCCAGTCCAGACGCCTTTGCCGCGCCCTTCTTCTGACATGTCCAACATGCCGTTACTGAAGACCGAGCCATCACTGAACACGTAAATCATCAAGGGCACGCCTTTGCGAGCGGCGTATTCCAGGCAGGCGCCAATGCAACGGCCGGCGCGCAGGTCGCGCTGTTCGCCGGTGGAGCGGTCGCCGGTATGGTAATCGTATCCACCCATGGTGACGGTACCGGCACCAGCATAACCTTCAACGACGAGTTTCATGACTGAGGCGGTTTTGCGGAATTCGCCGTCGCCATCAAATTCCGCATCCGTGAATATACCGGTAGGTCCAACGATATCCGGATCAGCTTCGGGGTTAATGGCGGAAGGATTACCAAAGCGATCAGCCAGGTCAGCGCTCTTCACGTAACCGCAGCGCATCATTTCTTTCAGGACTTCATCTTTGGTTGCGCCGGTACCCGGGCTGACGTGATTCAGTTTACTGTCGCTTAACCGGTAGATGGATTCCATGACCGCAACGGTATCCTCCTGGCTGAGCAAACCAACCAGGTCACCTACGTCAACCAGGCCAGTCACGTCTCGTGGATTGTCCACTTTGGTCGGGCGCACTTCCGGGTTGATCATCATCGCCGGTGCCATGGAGTTACCACCGGAATCGCCAGCACGGGAACCGATCAATGCCAGCAGCGAGCCGTTGGAACCGGCACGGTTGATACCGTACATGGGGTTATGCGGGTTGTTGCCGGTGTCGTTTTCCGAGCGCGCCGGAATCACCGCACCATTGGTTGCTGGCGCGGCGGCGACCGCCTTTTCGAGAATGCCACGCAGCATCTGGCTATCAGAATGGAACGCCAGGCCAAGGTCGGTATTGATGAAGTTACCCACCGATGCATTGGGCACCATCTCCGCCGGTAAGCCTTGTTTGCTGTAGCCACTGGCGGTCAGGAAATCCAGTTGACCATTCTGCTTGCCTACCAATACGTTGGAGCCGGCAATGTTGGCACCGCCCGCCAGATCAAAACAAATAAAGGGAATCTTACCGGCACCTTGCGCAGCGATGCCGCAGGCATCACGCGCCGCCGACACATCGGCGGACAGCGCCGCCTCGGCTTTGCGGGGATTGGCAAACAAACTGAACACCGAGCCACCGAGCACCGTACCGAAGCCAGCCTTGAAACCCTGCGCAATCAATTCGCGTCGGGTCACCGGCCGCCGGTGGCTGTTGAGGAGCAACGGCGCATCGGGGTGAAGTGGAGGTCTGCGTTTAGCCATGGTATTTCCTTCGCTACTGTATTTTGTAGTCGTTTAAATAATTGACACATTCTGGACCGGGGAAGCCAGTGCTCCCCCACGCATACTTTGCGGCACTATTGCAGCAGCATCACTGCACCACCGAAGGCCGCCGCACAGGTGGCCATGGCAGTCTGGGTAGTGCCGGTTCCACCATTAACCAAACGGGTAATCAACTGGTCCAGTTCCAGACGCAGCTCATCAGGGTCCGCCTGCACATCCAGCTTGCTACCTTCAATTTCATGGGCCAGCAATTTTTCCAGCAAGGGCTCAATAATCTGGTCGCGACCGGTCGAGCTGAACGCCGTGCCGGCGCCCGCGCCGAAGTTAAAGCCGGGGAAGAAACTGCCACGACGGCCGGTATCACTGATCAGGGCGTTACAGTAAGACACCACCAACTGCGTCACCCCCATCTGGTGAGCAGCCAGGAAGCCTTCCATATTCGGCTGGGTGGGCAATTGCTGCTGCACATTGGTATAGGTTTCTGCCACCGCCGCGTTGGTGGAGGGCACAGTGGTCAGGGTAGACAAGGTCGCGTTGATCTCCGCAAAAGTACGCAGCCCAATCAGCGCCTGGCCTTCCACGTCCGCCGGTGCTGCCGGTGTGGGAACGGTCGGTTCGGGCCGTTCGTAGCTGTGAGTGCCGATGCGATCAAAGGTCAGGAAGAACTCATCCAGCTCCGGGCCACGTTTGGCTTCAATGACCGTACCCAGAGTCGACAGCACTTGCCGCCCTTCAACCATCTGATCCTGACGCAATTCTGTATTCAGGTTGGCAAACACTTGTCCCACCATGACCTCGGCTCCATTGATGCCGATGCGGATACCTTCAACATCGACGCCACCGGTCATCTGCGCTGTTGTGCCGGTTTCCGGATCGGCCAGGATGGTGAAGAAGGGTTGGCTGAATAGGTAGCCATAGTCATCAAACTGCTGCACCTCAAACACGATAAAGCTGAGCGGCACATTGATCAGTTCAGACACATTAAATAGCAGCAGGTAGCGCGCGCCTACGCCGACTTCAAAGTTCTTCAGGATATCTTCCGGCGCCATGGCGCGGTTGTGGATCCCGAGAAAACGCATGCTGCCCAGCCAGACGCGGTTGTTGGAGACTTCGTTACCTACCACCAGCGCAAAACTATCGTTCCAGTCTTCCAGCAAGGCGCCCGGTGTCGGGTCTTCATCACCGGTGAATTCACCATTGACGTAAATACGGCGGCCATTGATTGGGTCAAAGGTGGCTACCACATGTTGCAAGGTGGCTTGCAGACGCTCGTCGTTGTCGTCGGTGGCCAACTCTGGAAGGCCGTCGGCATCGCTCTGGTTGGTACGGTTCATAAAACTGTAATTGGCGTTGTATTGCCCCAGCGTGAAGTTGCGCTCGGTGGCACTGCCGGAGAGGCTGACAATCCGCGCCGGGTTGTTGTCGTTCTCGCCTTGGGCAGCGTTGTCCGGAATTACCCAGGCTTCGATACTGTACTCACCGGTGACCCGGATCTGGTTGTAGATCTTACGGCTCTCGCCCACGGAGGCCTGGGCCTTGCCGTTACTGTCGATGCGAATACCCCAGGCGCTACTCCAGCCCACATTGCCCGACAAGATAAGGTTGGTCGCAGGCTCCACACCACTGGTGTCGTAGGCGATGGACCCGGTGCCGGTCTTGAATTCGTACTTGGCGATCAGGTCGGTATCAATGCGACCGCCGCTGCTGACCACAAAGGCATCTCCCAGACCCACCGCCTTGCTCATGATCAGGTTTTCATCCACCACAGTGGGTTCGATGGTGTCGGCAAATGCTTGGATGGCGTTGCGCATGGCAGTGGCGCTGGCAGCGCAGTCGTTATCCCAGCAGTTGTGGAAGTCGATACCCAGGCGCTGCACGAAGCGCGAAGCACCGGGGTTGTCGAGCCGCATCCGGGCCTTGGAGGCCTCGTAGGCAACATTGACGTCGGTACTGCTGAAGTAGGGTTGTTGACGGGTTAAAGCACCCTCGGCGTGGCAACTGCCGCAGTATTCGGTCAACAAGGGATAAACCGTGGTAGCGAACGCACCCGGCGAATCAGGGAAACTCTTACTGTCACTTACATCCCGCTCTTCCGGCGGTGTCAGCACCACGGAGTTGGCCTCCGTACCGGTATTTTCTGCCCAGGCGGCTATCCAGGTGGTAATGATATCGCCACACACGACCGGATCAGCAGCCCAGCAGTTGTGACCGCCCAGCACCCGGGTCACCAACCGCGAATTCGAGGGATTCCCCAAATCCACCAGCCCGTTATCAATCACGGCTGCATAGGCGAGGTTAATGTCGTCCCCCCGGGCAAAGGTCGGTTGCTGTCCGCCATTGTCATTGTGGCAACTGCCGCAGCGATTTTCCGGCGCGATCTTGACCCATAGTTCGGTCTGGAACTTGAGCACATCAGCCGTCGCAGCCGGGTTGGTGCCTTTATAGGAGAAGTTGTCGTCATCAACGCCACCATTAGGCGGCGGATTTGGCGGTGTTGTCTCAGCCCCGCTGCTCGAACCACCACAGCCCGCCAGTGCCAGCAAGGTGGTTAACAGCAGCGAGAGCACAAGCAGCCCTGGGCGGTAGTGACCGCGAGAGTGGAAATATGGTTGGCTCAGTGTGTCCACGGTAGTTACCTGATGTTTTTGATCTTAGGCCGATGCGCAACAGCACCGGCACTCCCCAAGTAGCGGCTCTGGATCAGGGCCCTTTGCAATAATCAGCAGTTTCAATAAATACCTGTTTCAGGTTGTAGTCATTGGCAGCAAAGCTGTCTGTGAATTCATCCAATTTGGCATGATCCGCCCCAGTTGGCCGACGAAGACAGACATTACGGAACACTTTTTCTACTTGGCAATGTGCAAATGCTCGACTGTGAGCCAATTCTTTACCCATTGAGCTCGCGCCATTTCCGGCGCCCGGCAGGCTTGCATCCCAGCCCAGTGCGGCGTTCTGGCCTTTACGCCAGTAGTTTTGCCACTGGTCATCCGGGGTAACGAAGCCGTAACGGAAGGTTGAAGCATTGATGCGGTATTTCTTTTCCACCCGGCTGTTGGTATCCGGGTCAATATCCGCTTCGGTGTTGTAATGGATGCTGCCATTAATGCCTTCGGGGTCGGCATCAACATCAAATTCATAGTCGTAGTACGCAAAGGCCTGGGCCATAGGGTCCATGCCGTTGTGGCAACCAATGCAGTTGTTCAGGAAGACGCGGCTGTCACCGCCGGGGCTGCGGCTTACATCCTGGCGAATACGGTCCGGCACCAGCGAGGTGTCATGCACCTGTTCCAGGTCGCGGCAAAGGTGGTTCAACAGGGTGAAACGGAACATGGCGCGGTTGGTGCCCGCAATAAAGAAGGCTTTGGCCGCTGCGCGTGTGGTTAATACGCCGGAGGTGGCATTGGCGGGCAAACCGTTCAATGATGACTGGTCCCGACGAACCAGGGTGTTTTTCAGACTATGGCCCGCCGTCTCCAGAGCCTCGTAATGATTGTTGTTGTTATTGGCGTAAGCCGGTAAACCTCCGGCATTACTGATATAAAGTACATCGTCATAAAGAATCTTGCGGAAGTCGTCTTCGTCGCGCACCAGGCCAATAAAGGTCGCGGTGTAATCATTTAACGGGGCAAAGACGGTTTGTTCACGATTGGTCCAGGGCGTGGCCATATTCTTGAGGGTGACGCTGTAGAAGGCTTCGTTATCCATCGCCACTTCCACGGCACCCGCCACATTACCGCCCTCAATCAGCGAGGCCATCTGCAGAAGCACCGCTTCCGATGGCGGCACACCCGCCACACGGTTATGAATTTGCAATGCCTGCTCCCGGAAGCCGGCCATGGCGATGGACGCAAACAGGGAAACCAGCAATAGCGCACCGGACACCATTCGGCGATGCACAGTAGGACGCCACCCGGCTGATCTGCCGGGGGATATAAAGGCTTGTGTGGTCACGGCTGCTCCAGATTTTTGTTCTGCCTCGACTGAAAAATCAGTCTAGCAGGCTAATTGTTCGCCACTGATTATATGTCGCCGAACGGTATAAACCTGCGGCTCGCTTGCATCCACATTGTGGACCTCATCACAGATTCGTTAAAACGCGCCACTCCCGACCCAGCCCGACCAGCGATGAAACAGCCAGATGCATAGAATTCAGCTATTTTTAGAAGCCAGTTGTTTTCAACAGTTGGCGCGAAAGGATTTGCCGATGGGCAAGAAAGCGTGACCAGATCGAGAGATTGGCGTCAGGCCTTCCCTGAGAATGTGGTTCCCGCGCGGCGGCATCCCATTCAGGCGCCAGCGCCCACCGGATATCGGCCGGCAATAACGACTCGCGGCAATTGACTGCCATGATTGAGCTATCATCCCAACCCGTTTTCTTGTGCAGGGCAAAACGCCATGATCCACCACGTCCGTTCATCACTCGTGCGCAGCCTGCCCCTGTGGCTTGGCTGTTTGTTGGTTACCGCCTGCGGTGGTGGAGGTGGCGGCAGCGAAGGCGGTGGCCAAAGTCCGGACCCGGTAACGGTGGATTTACCGGTGGCGTTTATTGACCGCCCCTTGCCAACAGATGAAGACGATCCGGAAACCCTTTTGCCCCTGGATATCCTTGACCCGGCGGCGTTT
Source organism: Cellvibrio sp. (assembly GCA_035490615.1). Taxonomy (GTDB): domain Bacteria; phylum Pseudomonadota; class Gammaproteobacteria; order Pseudomonadales; family Cellvibrionaceae; genus Cellvibrio. The sequence goes on along the minus strand of DATJLH010000187.1, from coordinate 5,500 downwards.
AATCCCGGCGCGGCTATTTATGTCAAACCCCGGGCCACAGCATTGGCAGCGGCGGAGAACATTACCCAGGATGCATTTATTGCCGATGATAATTTCGACCCGGAAGCCCCCAATTACGATGTTAAAGACCTGAGCATCCATCCCGATGGCGACCGCCTGTTGTTTGCCATGCGCGCGCCGGAAATCCCCAATGCCGATGATGACGAACAACCCAAGTGGGATATCTGGGAATACCACCTGATCGATAAAGTCCTGCGGCGCGTCATCACGTCCAACATCGTTGCCGAAGCCGGTCACGACGTCAGCCCGCGCTATCTGCCGGACGACCGCATCATCTTCAGCTCCACCCGCCAGACCCGCAGCCGCGGGATGTTGCTGGATGACAACAAACCCCAGTACACCGCCCAGGAAGAGGGTAATGACGGGCCCGCGTTTGTCCTGCATGTCATGGATAACGACGGCACCAACATCCAGCAGATCACCTACAACCAGAGCCACGACCTGCAACCCACGGTGCTGGGTAACGGACGTGTGCTGTTTCTTCGCTGGGACCAGGCCAATGGGCGCAACAACCTGAGTTTGTATACCGTGAATCCCGACGGTACCGACCTGCAATACCACTATGGTTTCAACAGCCTCAACACCACCCCGCGCGATGAATCCCTGACCTTGTTCCGCCCGCAGTCACTGTCCGACCGGCGCATAGCGGCGATCTTCAAACGCCGCAGCGAATTCCTGGGGGGCGATATGTTGGTGATCGACACGGAAAATTTTGTGGAGAACGATGTACCCATCAACGGCGGCGGTGGTGAGGCGCAGGAGCGCATCTACCACCTCGACATCGTCACCGATGACGAGCGTTCACGTAACGGGGTATTCAGTTCGCTACATCCGCTATTCGACGGCACTAACCGCCTGCTGGTCAGCTGGAGCCAATGCCGGATGCAGGTGATCGCCACCGGCCGCCTGGTACCTTGTACCGATGAGTGGTGGGAAAACGACGCAGCGGAGATCGCACCGCCGCTGTTCGGGATCTGGATTTACAACATGACCGACGACACCCAGCAACCCGTTGTGCTCGGCAAAGAAGGGCGCATGTTTACTGAAGCGGTGATCCTGGAGCCGCAAGCACCGCCCAGTTATATCGCCCCGACGACCACCAATGCCGACCTTGGTACCTTGCATATTCGCAGCGTTTACGACGGCAATCTCGCCGACGTTGATGCCGACAACCTGAACCTCAGTGTCCTGGCCAACCCTGCACAAACCTCGGCCGATAACCGGCCCGCGCGCTTCCTGCGCATCGTCAAGGCCGTGTCCATTGCGGATAACGATGTGCTCGATGAGCAGGAAGACACGGTGTATGGCAACCGTTTTAACCAGAATACCGGCCTGCGCGAAATCATCGGCTATACACCGGTGGAGCCGGACGGCTCGGTATTGGTCCAGATACCCGCCGATATCGCCTTTACGGTTGAAGTCCTGGATGGGGAAGGCCGCCGTATCAGCAACAACGCCACTTACTGGATGCAGGTCCGTCCGGGAGAAAGGCTCGAATGCAATGGCTGCCTCAACACCAGCCCCACCCAACCGGTGAGTCGCGCCGATATCGTGCCGGACTCCATCAACCCTGGCGCCTCTGGTGTAGCATTTCCGGGCACGCAGCGGTTTGATCAATTTGGTACCCCTGAGCTACCGCAAGCGGGTGAAACCATGGCCGAATTTGCGGCGCGTACCTATTTCGCCGCACCGGGCGCTCAACCGGGTGATCCCGATATCTACCTGAATGCCGGCTTACGCGAACCGACCGTAGACCTGATCTTTATCGACGAATGGACCGATCCCGCCCTGGCACCCGGTCGCCCGCGCGATGAGGCATTTGCATATCGGTACCTGGGCCTGATTCCAGGTGATTCCGAGCAGTCCTCGATGAAGGCACCGCTCAAAAACAAAGGCTGTATGGACGACTGGAACAGCACCTGCCGCATCGTGATCAACTACGAAAATCACATCCAGTATTTGTGGGAGATAGAAAGAACCGCTGCAAGTGTGGTGGATGAACTCGGTGAACTCCGCCCTTTCAATTGCATCGGCTGCCACGCGGGCAGCACCACCATCGCCGATGTCACCAATCCCAATTTGACCGGCGCCATCCAGCTTAACCTGACCCGCACGCCGCGCCAGAATACCGAGATGACCTCGTATTTTGAGCTACTCAACGCGCGCGCCGAACGGGAAGTGGATGAAGCCGGCAATGTGGTCACTGTGCCGGAGTTTTTGCTGGATGCCGAAGGGCTGCCGGTACTGGATGAAGAGGGTAACCCCGTCCCCAACCCGGAATACGATGAAACGCCGCCCAGCATCGCGCGCGGCAACGCTCGCGGCAGCGAGCGTTTCTTCAGTCGTTTCAGAGAGAATGGCAGCCATTCTGGCTTTTTAAACAATAGTGAGTTAAAACTGCTACGGGAGTGGATCGACCTCGGCGCCCGCTATTACCAAAACCCCTTTGACTCGGCAGACCCAATTCAAGAATAAAACGATGATAAACGCTGTATCGCTACCCCTTGGGGATGTCTGCTTTGTACTGCACCGCCGCTGCCTTCAGGGCATCGGCGGTTTGTTGTTTCTGTGCGCCGCGTTATGGCTCAGCCCCGGCGCCTGGGCCGATGATGATCCGCAGGTGACGGTCAACGATGCCTACATCAATGTTCACAACGGGCCCGGCCGCGGCTATCCGATTTTCCATGTGGTGGAGCGCGGCGAGGTCATTACGCTGCTGAAAAGCCGTACCGATTGGATCAAGATCAAAACCTATCGCGGCAAAACCGGCTGGGTGCGCCGTCGCGATCTCCAGTTCACCCTCGGCCCCGATGGTCAGCCACCGGAACTGGATGATCCCAAGCAGGAAGATTACCTCACCGACCGGTTTGAACTGGGCGTGGCCCTCGGTGATTTCAACGGCGCCGACTCACTTACCGGCACCCTGGGTTACCGCTTTACCGAAAACCTCACCGCCGAACTGCGGGTTGCACAAAACACCGGCCAGTTTTCGGATAGCCAGATCCTCGCCGTCGCGCTCTTGCACCAGCCGTTTCCCGAATGGCGAATTTCACCGTTTTTCAGCCTCGGCACCGGCGAGATCAAAACCTTGCCCAGCGCCACCCTGGTAGAGCCGGAGGATCGCAACGACACGCTGATCCAGGCCAGCCTCGGCAGTTATATCCACTTGACCGGCCGCTTTTTCATGCGCGTTGAATACACCAACCACATGATCCTGACCAGCCGCAACGACAATGAAGAGGTCAATGAATGGAAAGTCGGTTTCAACATCTTTTTCTGATGCGCACAGCAGCACTCTGTGTGGGATGCCTCCTGTGGGCCGGCGCACCGCTGAGCCTGGCGCAGGACGCAGACGACGAGGATGAGCTGGGCCAGATCATCTCGCCGGATATCGAACGCCGCACCATCAAGGAAGAGATGATCGACAGCGAGAACTTTGAGTTCGGCGCGTTCTACGGTTTGCTGGGCATCGAAGACTTCGGCACCAATGATGTGGTCGGGGTCACCATGGCTTACCACATCACCGAAGATTTTTTTGCCGAAGCGACTTACGGCATGAGCCGGCTACAAGAAACCAGCTACGAATTGCTCAGCGGTGGGGTACAACTGCTCACCGACGAAGAGCGGGACCTGACCTATTACAACCTGTCGCTGGGCTATAACCTGTTTCCCGGCCAGATCCAGATCAGCGATAAATGGGCGTTCAATACGCGCATCTATTTAATCGCCGGCGCCGGCAACACGCAGTTCGCCTCCAAGGATTATTTCACCTATAACTTCGGAGCCGGTTTGCGTTTCTTCGCCACTGATTGGGTGTCGTTCGATTTGAGCATGCGCGACCATGTGTTTACCCACGAGCTGTTCGGCGAGAGCAAAGAAACCCACAACCTCGAAGGCCGCATCGGCCTGTCACTCTTTTTCTAAATTCGCAGGAGTCGTTTTATGAAATTATCTCTGCCCGGTTTAAGTGTTATTTTTCTACTGGCATTTGCCGCGTTCACCCACGCCGCCCCCGCCCCGGACTTCACCTTAAAAAGTGAAAGCGGCGAGAACGTGCGCCTGGCCGAACAGCGCGGCAAGGTGGTGATGCTGAATTTCTGGGCCTCCTGGTGTGGCCCCTGCCGCACCGAAATGCCCTTGCTGGATGACATGTACAAACGTTACAACAAAGCCGGTTTTGAACTCTATGGTGTGAACGTTGAGCAGGACACCGCTGCCGCCAAAAAATTAATTGAAGATTTGGGTGTGTCCCTGCCGGTGCTTTACGATCCTGACAGCAAAGTGAGCAAGCTCTACAAAGTGGATGCTATGCCCACCACCGTGGTGATCGATAAAAAAGGCGAAGTGCGTTTTGTGAATCGCGGCTACAAAGCCGGCGACGAAAACAAATACCGCGACCAGATTCGGGAGCTGATCCGCGAATGATTCCCTCAGCACCTAAAGCCCTTCGCGCGCTGCTGTTGATCGGTGTGTTCAGCCTGTGCGCCTGCGGGCGCATTGAACCCTGGGTCAAACCTTATGAGCGGCAAAACATTGCTGATCCGCTGATGAGTTTTGATCGCGATCCGATTTCCAGTGGCTACTTGCATCACGTGTACGATGCGCGCGAAGCGGCACGGGGTGGCGATGGCGGTGCGGGAGGCGGCTGTGGTTGTAACTAATCCCCTGCGTATTGGTCTGGCGTTATTAAGCCTTGCCCTGCTGTTTTTTTTCGCGCACGCGCAGGCGGAGGTGTTGCCTGATGAACGCATCGACATCATGTACCACAGCTACGAAGGCGGCGGCACCCAGATCGATGGCCCTGCCATTCTGGTGCGCAAAAATCTCGGCAATTCGGTGTCAATTTCCGGCCAATATTATGTAGACAGCATCAGCGGCGCTTCCATTGATGTGGTCGCCGCGCGCGGTGCAGACGTGGAATCCGGCGCGAGCCCCTATGCCGAAGAGCGTAAACAAAAAGATTTAGGTCTGGTTTACCTGCACGATCGCACGACGTTTAACCTGGGCTACTCAACCAGCAAAGAAAATGATTTCGACTCCACCACCTACAGTTTCAGCGTCAGCCAGACTTTCTTTGGCGACTTGACCACCGTCAGCCTCAACACCAGTTTTGGTGATGACATTATCAGCCGTAATGATCGGCCGGAGTTCGGCGAACGCGATGCAGAGCGTCGTCGCTATAGCATTAATATTTCACAAATCCTGACGAAGAATTTGATTGCCGCTCTGAGCGTGGAAAGTGCGGTGGATGAGGGTTATCTGCAAAATCCTTATCGCGTTATGCGCTTTTGCAACGACGGTGACGGTATAAATCCAGTATGCAATTCGCGTACTGAAGCAGAAGAGAAATACCCCAACACCCACAACAGCGATGCAGTCGGTGTGCGTGCCATTTATTATCTGCCCTACCGCGCCGCTATCCGTGCCGATTACCGCGAAT